>JAYSQC010000194.1:0-24014 GCA_043721755.1 Schlesneria sp. | reverse complement strand
TTCGAGGAAATCTGCGATGCGCTCGTCGCTGCGTCGGTTCAGCACATCGGTAAGATTTACATTATCTGGCGCCATAGCCCGGAATTGGCGGCGGCGCGTGTCAAGGCAGCCTTACCGCCGACTAAACGCAGGGCACCGCGGGTGACCAAGCGCCAGGAAGAGAACAAGGCGGCTGGAATCACGAAAAAGAAAGTGCCGAAATTACGTAAGGCGCGTACCTAGTTCTTCGATTAACTCGCGAAACCCAAATCGCGACCTGTAACCAAGCAGCGCCTTCGCTTTTTCAGTCACGTAAACGCGGTCAATGCTGTCCGGCAGTGGCCACTTTCGACGTGAAAATTCCGCCACGAAATCTGGCGCACGTTGCTTTAGCACGTCCGCAGGAACAGCGCGAAGTCGCTCGCAATCTTCCACGTGAAACGGTGTCTCAGCGGAAATATTGATCGCCTCGAACTGTGCAAAATCGGCAGTCAGACTTAAGTCGAATGCCTGTGCTACGTCGCGCGCATCGACCCCGCGATACAAACGATACATTGCCATCAATGGTGCAGTCTCCGGGAAACTGCGCGAAAAACGCAATGCCGTGGTAATAAACGTCGCGGAGAAGGCATCGCTGCAAAGCTGTTCGGCCGCCAACTTTGTCTCGTCGTAAATATCTTCGGCTTCCGGCCGTAAATCCTCAGTCACCCACACCGCCGATGATTTACTGCGCATTGATTTGCCGTAAACCGACGTTGAGCTTGCGAGCAGAAACCGTTTAACGCCAGCGTCACGAGCAGAATCCATCAATCGCCGGGTTGCATCTACATTGGTGCAGCGAAATTCAGCTACCGAGTGCGTCTCACGATGCGGTGCATGCAGCGCGGCAAAATGAACGACCGCATCCACGCCTTTCAAATACGGCCGCCAGTCTTTGATGTGCGTGATGTCCGCAACGATGGATGTGGTTGGCGAAGGAATCACATCGACGCCAATGACACGATGGTGATGCCCAAGGGTTGACACAACGCGCGACGCGACTTTAAGGCCAGATGAACCGGTAAATAGAAGTTTCATTACAAGCAGACCGGTGTTATAGGTACCTAAGCACGTTTAGTCATTCGCATCGCGCCAAGTCGCGGGCGCCATCACGGCGGCGGAAGTTTCTGCGACAAATGTGTCGCAGCACTGCTGATACCTTAGTGTCGACGTTGGCGAAAAACTCCAGTACTGGCGAGCCTTCCAGCGGCATTATGCCTGGAACGCCGCACCAAATGGCGTTCTAAGCACCCATACGATAGCTTAATCAGATATACCGCACACCAACAATCTCATATTCTTTGATACCACCCGGTGCGCGAACTTCCACCGCGTCGCCAGCGGATTTTCCGATCAGCGCGCGCGCAATCGGGGACGTAAACGAAATCTTGCCGAACTTGAGATCGGCCTCATCTTCACCGACGATCTGGTAAGAAACTTTCTCGCCGGACTCGGTTTCCTCAAGGTCGACAGTGACGCCAAACACCACGCGGCCATCATCATCCAGCATCGCGGTATTGATAATTTGCGCGCTCGATAGCTTGCCCTCTATATCCAGAATTCGACCTTCGACAAAGCTCTGTTTCTCTTTCGCGGCATCGTACTCGGCGTTCTCGGAAAGGTCGCCCTGCGCGCGTGCCTCGGAGATGGCCCGGATAACTTCAGGGCGATCCTTGTGTTTCAGGCGTTGCAGTTCAGCCCTCAACGCTTCAGCACCTGCAACGGTAAGTGGAACCTTGGCAACACTACTCATTGTTCAACCCTCAAAAATATTATTCGTCCTGCACCCTGGCGGCGCGCCAACGGCTATTTCGGCAACGTGAGCGTCCGATGCAGTGATTGTAAATCGTAGACCTTTAACTCCGCCAGATGCTGCATACCGACACACGCAGCGCGCGCGCCGGAGATGGTGGTGTAGTAGGTAATGCGGCCCGTGAGCGCGGCGTTGCGTATCGACCATGAATCGCGGATGGAACGTTTGTCTTCTTCCACCGTGTTAATGATGAGCGATATCTCGCGGTTCTTTACCAGGTCGACGATATGCGGCCGGCCTTCGAGAACCTTGTTCACAAACGTTACCTCGATGCCCTCCTTCGCGAGAAACGCCGCCGTTCCCTTGGTAGCGACAAGGCCAAAGCCAAGCAACTGCAGCGTTCTGGCGATTTCCAATAGCTTCGGCTTGTCGGCATTGCGCACACTCAGAAATGCGTTGCCCGCATTCGGTCCGGTTACGGGCAGCTTTACGCCTGCGCCCATTTGCGATTTCACAAACGCTTCCGCGAAGGTCACACCGACGCCCATCACTTCGCCGGTCGATTTCATTTCGGGGCCGAGGATGATGTCTACCCCGAGGAACCGGTTGAACGGGAAGACGCTCTCTTTGACCGACGTGTAGGACGGGACCACTTCCTGCGTGACACCCTGCTCGGCCAGTGAGACTCCCGCCATGATCTTCGCCGCGATTTTGGCTAGCGATACGTTCGTTGCCTTCGACACGAACGGCGCTGACCGGCTGGCACGCGGGTTCACTTCCAGAACATAGACGACGTACTGGCCGTCATCGTGTTTCACGGCGAACTGAATGTTCATCAAGCCGCGCACCTTTAACTCGCGCGACAGGGCGTACGTGGCCTGTTTGATCTCTTCGACGACATGCTGCGGCAGTGAGTACGGCGGCAGGACCGAAGCCGAATCGCCCGAGTGGACGCCCGCTTCTTCAATGTGTTCCATGACGCCACCGACCAGTGTCAGCGTGCCGTCGGCGATCGCGTCCACGTCCACTTCGATTGCGTCTTCGAGGAACTTGTCGATGAGGACCGGCCGGTCCGGCGAAACGTTGACCGCCTCGATCATGTACCGCGTCACGGTCGCTTCGTCGTAACAAATCTCCATCGCGCGGCCGCCGAGGACGAAGCTGGGCCGGATGAGAACGGGGTACCCGATTTCATTGGCGATCAGGCGCGCACCCTGCGCGTCGGAGGCCGTTCCGTTGGGCGGCTGCCTCAACCCGATCCGTTCCAAGATGACCTTAAATCGTTCGCGATCTTCGGCCGCGTCGATCATGTCGGGGCTGGTCCCGATGATCTTCACGCCGGCGGCTTCCAAGCCGCGTGCGAGATTCAACGGCGTCTGTCCCCCGAACTGCACGATCACGCCATCCGGCTGCATCCGGTCGCAAATGTTCAGCACATCTTCTGTCGTCAACGGCTCGAAGAAGAGAATGTCAGAGGTGTCGTAGTCGGTCGAGACCGTCTCGGGGTTCGAGTTCACCATGATGCTCTCGATGCCGAGTTCGCGCAGGGCGAACGAGGCCTGACAGCAACAATAGTCGAACTCAATTCCTTGTCCGATCCGATTGGGACCGCCGCCGAGAATCATGATCCGTCGCTTCGCTCCCTTCGCGGGAGTCTCGTCCTCGGATTCGTAGGTCGAGTAGTAATACGGCGTGTACGCCTCGAACTCGGCCGCGCACGTATCGACCTGTTTGAACGTCGCTTCGATCCCGAGTCGCTTCCGGTAGGCGCGGACATCCATTTCGGAGGAGTCCCACCACCACGCCAACTGCTGGTCCGAATACCCGTTCCGCTTGGCCTTCAGCACGAGTGCCGCCGGCACCGCTTCCAACCGGTGAACCTGACGGAGTTCATCCTCAATGGTAATGAGCTGTTGCAACTGATCGAGGAACCACGGGTCGATGTTGGTCAGATCGAAAATCTGTTCGAGCGACATCCCGGCCTTGAGAGCGAACCGAATGTAGAAGATGCGGTTTTCATTCGGCTTCGCCAGCTTGCTCGTGATCTCATCCATGTCCGGCTGCTTGGCCGTGCCCCACAGATCCTTCTTACCGCCGCCGAGTCCGAAGTGGCCGATCTCCAGCCCGCGCAGTGCCTTTTGCAGGGACTCCTTGAACGTGCGGCCGATCGCCATCGTCTCGCCGACCGACTTCATCTGCACGGTGAGTTCGGGATCGGCTTCCGGGAATTTCTCGAACGTCCAACGCGGAATCTTCGTCACGACGTAGTCGATCGTCGGCTCGAAGCAGGCCAGCGTTTGGCGCGTGATGTCGTTGGGAATCTCATCGAGTCGATAACCGACGGCGAGCTTGGCCGCGATCTTCGCGATCGGAAATCCGGTCGCCTTCGACGCGAGGGCACTCGACCGACTGACGCGCGGATTCATCTCGATCACGACCATGCGACCGTCGCGCGGATTGATCGCGAACTGCACGTTGGAGCCGCCCGTTTCGACGCCGATCTCGCGCATGACGGCGATCGTGGCATCACGCATCCGCTGGTATTCCTTGTCGGTCAGCGTCTGAGCCGGTGCGACGGTGATCGAGTCCCCCGTGTGAACGCCCATCGGGTCGAAGTTCTCGATGGCACAGATGATGACGACGTTGTCCGCCGTGTCGCGCATCACCTCCATCTCGTACTCTTTCCAACCGATGATGCTCTCGTCGAGGATCACTTCGCCGACGGGAGACAGCTCCAGCCCCTTGCGAACTTTGTCCTCGAACTCATCCCGGTTGTAGGCGATCCCGCCTCCGACTCCGCCGAGCGTGAAGCTGGCGCGAATGATGACCGGCAAACCGATCGCATCGAGCGCCAGTCGCGCCTCTTCGATATTGTGGACGACGCGGCTTTTACAGACTTCCAGCCCAATTTTGATCATCGCCTGCTTGAATGAGTCGCGGCCTTCGGCCTTTTGAATGACATCGACCTTGGCCCCAATCATCTCGACACCAAACTTGTCGAGGATGCCATGCTTGGCGAGGTCCATGCCGATGTTCAAGCCCGTCTGGCCACCGAGTGTCGGCAGCAGAGCATCGGGCCGCTCGACCTCAATGATTTTCGCGACGTACTCCCATGTGATCGGCTCGATGTACGTCCGATCCGCCATTTCGGGGTCGGTCATGATCGTGGCCGGGTTGGAATTGACCAACACCACCACATAGCCTTCCTCGCGCAGAGCCTTGCAGGCTTGCACCCCCGAGTAATCAAACTCACAGGCTTGACCGATGACAATGGGGCCGGAACCGATGATCAGAATCTTGCGAATGTCGTCGCGGCGAGGCACGGCGGCGGACCTTAGGGCGGAGCGAAATGCTTCCTAGGCGGGGCGGATCGGCAACCTCAACTCCTTGTTAAGATGCGATCCGCGCGAAACCGCCCAAGGCTAACAACCACAACGCGAGATTCAAGCAACGTGCGGATGTTCGATGCCGAGAGCAGCCCAACAGGTGTCGATTGGGCAAAACACCAACCCGATGCGTAAGCGAGGACCAGTATTTCCGGTTCATCCGACGTTTGGGGGGATTCCCATGAGCGGGATGAACTCCGTTGTTTTCACCCCTTCAGGATGAAGACCCGATCAGACTTCTGTTTTGCTGCCAGTTGTGATCCCCCCAAAACCTCGGATGAACACGAAAGACTCGACAGGGAAAGAGAGACGAGAGTTCTGATCCCCAGTGACCGCCATGGCACGACGCGCGATGTCTGGAGAGGCTCTGATCGCAACTCTCTTCACTTTCGAGTCTTTCGTGGTTCCTCATGAATCACCCGGCTCACCAAGAATTGCGGCGTGGCGCTTTACTTCGCTCGTTACTTCGCGGCTGGCGCTTCGATCCGGTAGATGTGTGTCTTGGACCGCAGGATCAGTGATCGACCGGCCACGGCGGGCGACGCATTAAAGCCGTCGCCGAGCTTGTTCTCGGCCACGAGTTCAAATTCGCGGTCCGCTTTGAAGACGGGGATGTGGCCCGTCTGCGAGAAGCAATAGATCAGTCCGTCGGCCACCAGTGGCGACGCCCAATAGTTGTCGTCGAACCGCTTCGTCCAGACTTCAGCTCCCGTAATGGCATTGAGGCACGACGCGACGCCGCCGTCGTTCATCATGAACATCAGATCGCCGACCAACAGTTGTGAGGCGCGTTTGGGGACCGACTTGTTCGTCTTCCACGCGATGTTCTTAGTGATGTCTCCTTCCCCTTCGGGCTTCACGGCGACGAGCGGGTTCGGACCGTCGGCCGAGTTGATGTAGAGCAGCCCGTTGCCGAACAGCGGCCGTCCCGCCGCGTTCATCCCACCGTGACGCACCGTCCAGATGGGGGTGCCTGACTTGGGGTCGTACGCGATCGTCGCCGCAGCAAAGGGACTGACGAGCAACTCGCGTCCGCCCGCCTGAATGATGATCGGGGTCGAATACCCTTTTTTGGCGTCTCCATCCGTGGTCCCAAAGTCGATGTTGCGATCCTGCTTCCAGACGGACTTGCCGGTCAACTTGTCGAGCGCCGTGATGTACTGCTGGTCATAGCCATCGAACGTCAGATACAGCAGCCCGCCATGCACGACCGGCGACGAACCGGGACCACGAAAGTGATCGCATTTCAGATCGAGTCGCTCCCAAATCTTCTGCCCGGTCTTGGTGTCGAGACACGCCGTTCCATACGCGCCGAAGTGAATGTAGACGCGGCCCTCTTCAATGAACGGCGTCGGCGAGCCATAGCTGTTAGTCGCGTGCGTGAACTGCGGCGTGTCGAACTCGAACAGCTTCAGATCATGAATGATCTTGCCCGTGTTGAGGTCGAGACACACGGCCGACAGCGCAATCGGCGCGTCGAGTTTCGGCTTCTCTTTCGGGGTGTTTTGAACTTCGGGTGCGTTCGTCACCCAAACCTGATCACCCCAAACGACGGGCGACGACCAAGCGCGTCCGGTGACGGGCGTCTTCCACACGATCTCGGGCGAGCCTTCACCGAACTTCGTTGGAAGCCCTTTCGCAGTGGTCGATCCGTCGCCGCGCGGACCACGAAACTGGTTCCAGTTGGCCTCCTCGGCTCGTCCCGTCTCAACAAACCACACGGCACACAAACAGACTACCAACACCGCCGTAATCGCTCGCATGGAAGACCTCGCCATTTCGACCCCAGTGACATCAAGACCGTCCCGCCCACTCTAGCCGGACAACATTGGCGAGGCCAAGCAACGACGGGAGTTTCTCCAGCACTCTCGAACGCATTTCAAAACCTGTTGTTACCTCGAAGAACTAGCCCGACGCGCCAGTTTTAGGCGAGCGGCAAGACTTGATTTACCCAAAGTAGACGTGTCACTCCGTGACACGAAACGCTCCCGCCGTGGATTGGGAGCACCCGGAGAACAACGGTTCATCCGATGTTTTTTGGGGGGGCTGCTGGGAGCAAAACAGAAGTCTGCCCGCCTTCATCCTGAAGGGATGTCAGCCATTAGCCGGGGGTTGAGCGTCCGCGACATCCCTGGTGTGGGGTGTCTTGAATTGGGCTTTGCATCCTGAAGGGATGCTGGCAGGTTCCCGATCCCCGCCAGATGGAACCGTGCTGGCATCCCTTCAGGATGCAACTCTTCCGGGGGTGTCGCGGACGCTCAACCCCCGGCGAATGGCTGTGATCCCTGCGGGATGAAAACCGACGACGGCACACATCCGTCCTGAATCATCAATCTCCCCAAAACCTCGGATGAACCGGAAAAGCGAACACGTCTGCGGAACCGAAGGCTCACGACCTCTGGTTACAAGAATCCTTGACGGCGTTGGGCAGCATCACGTCATCCACCGTTCCCTCAACAAATTCCGGCTCTCCGCCATTTGTGTTGGATGCTTGAGTGAGCGGCATGGCGCTAGCCCAATGGCACTTACTTTGGAAAGTAGTAGGCACATTCCATGTGCCGTAACCTGCAAATTGCGGACGGCACATGGAATGTGCCTGCTACTTTGCGGGCAAAGTAAGTGCCATTGGGCGCTAGCCGCCGTTGTAGGCGAAAACGACCGGCGGCTAGCGCCGTGCCGCTCACGGGACACCATTTTCAACAGGAATGGCGGAGCGCCCAAATTCCCCCGCTCTTCACCTCTTACTGGAGAGGGCTGACGCCAGGAACTCGGGTGAGTGACCAGCGCGATCGAGTGCCGCCGCGATGTCGGCGATCAACGGAATGTCTCCCGCAGGGATCTGTCGCAAGATGACGACTTGATCCGTGACGAGATGTTGTCGCAGCGTTTCGATCGCTCTGCGCGTGGCACGCTGGAATTCGATCAGTTCCAGTTCCGTGAGGTCTCGCCGCAACAACGTGGTCTCGGACTCGGATCGTTCGCGACGGAGTTGGGCGAGCGTCGTCCCTTGGGTGCGATAGAGCAAACCGTCAACGAACGCGCGGCGCAATCGGCCGGACTCATTGAACTGGTACATCGGATCGGAGCCGAAATAGAGGGAGAGCCAACCGTTGGCGCGGAAGCCGACCACGACCGGTTCCTCGTGCGCGGGCGATCGCAATTCGACCCGCCGCGTGAGTGCGACGACTTCTGCCAACAGGTCATCGCGATCAGCTTCGTTGCGGGACATTCGTCACGATCCTTGCTGAGTTCGACTGTCAGACTTCTCGTAGGGTGGGCTGTGCCCACCACAATCGGTCACGGAATGGTGGGCACAGCCTACCCTACTGCTCTACTGCTCTACTATTCCATTCAGACAGTCGAATTAGCCGCCTGTATAAGAACCGTAGCTTGGACGCCTCGTCCGAGCGAAAACCAATTAGAAACGGTCGGACGGGGCGTCCATCCTACGGTTCTGTCGAACGAGTGTCCCGGACGCTCAAAGCGTCCGGGACACTGCAAACAGCGGCTGTTCCCCGACTGAGTTTTCCGACAGAGCCTCGTTCAGCCTCGTTCGCAATGCCGGATGTGACAAAGATTTCACCGATGTCGGTGCGACTGTCGGCGATCTCTGTTTGCCGGGCAAATTTCTCCGGCGCTGTTTGTTTCCGTGAGCTACATGCTGTGAGACGGTGGAGTGTGTCGAGCAATCTCAGTTCGACGGGTCACTGTCAGACGCGAACTCCGAAACGATGTGGGCCACGTTATGCCAGTCAATCAACGCCAGTACGCCCGACTACCGCTCCCCGGCGAAGACTCGTCCGCCGAGTTGATTGTGAACCGACGACCGATCTCGTGCCGACTGGTCGAGATGTCCATCGGCGGTTTCGGAGTCATCGCCCCCAAGCAAACCAAAGTGGCGATCAATGATCTCGTCTGCCTGCGCACGCGCGGCTCCCACTTCATCGTTCGTGTGACCAATCAAGAGACTCAGGCCGACGGCATCGCGGTGGGGCTGAAGCAGGTTGAGGAAGTTCCGCCGAATCCGGCCGTCACGGGCTTCTTTCCGCCATGGTTGGCCGTGACGTTCTGGTTGGCCGCCACGGGAAGCGTTCTGGCCGCCTCCTGCTGGCTGTTTGGACTGTATGAGTCATTGCCGATCGAAATCCGTTCCTGACAGTGAACGGCAAAAGGCGACTGACCCTACGTAGTACGGGCCGTCTGACTCGGGCGATACCGCTCGCGGCCGAAGGTGAGACAGTTGTCGCTGCAACACACGAACCCGAAGTGTAAACGAGGAGGTGTGTGGCGTTCCTCGCTTACGCTTCGGGTTAGTGTTCGTGTCGCTCTCGCCTCACTCCTGATCGGCAAACACCGGCCGCAGCAGGTTGTCCACCGGCGCGAAGTCGTCTGTCAGAAGCAGCCCTTCCGACAGCGCGAGGACCGCGCTCATCTGGCCAGTAAGTTTGGGCGTTGCTTCACTCGGCAGGGTCTCCATCATGGCAAACGGCTGACCTGACCAGTCGCCCGTATCGGCGAGGTGTGTGAGATCGAGTGGCCTGCGGGAGCAGACCATTACGAATGTGTCGCGGTCGTTGTCGGGTTGAATGTTCGACGTGCTGAAGACGTAGATGTTTGGAAAGACCTTGGCTGCCGTGGCGACATAACGACCGAGGAACCGCCCCGGTCCCGGTGCCCGCGATTTCTTCGCCGCTTCCACCACGGCCTTCGTCCACGCGGCATTTTGCGGGTCGAGATCAATCAGTTTTTGTTTGATCTCATCCGACACGATCCCCCGAAACCCAAGGCTGTGGGTCTCACCTTCCAAGCGACACACCTCGACGCACTCGAACGGTGCGGCACCCGACCTCCAACCGGCGAGTGGTCCTCCTGTCGCATTCAACGTCGCCGGGATCACGCCCAAGAACGGCTTGGGGTTTCGGGTGAGCGCGGCGAGTTGCTCGATCACCGGCCACCACGCCTGCGGGTCTTCGTTGAGGAAATCGTGCTCACCAGCAGGACGGGTTGCGGGAGCGTCCGTTTTTTCAGGCGAAACTCCGGACAGCCGCTGTTGATCGGCGAGTGACAGTGTTCGCTTGGACCTCAGGCGATAACGGTCATTCTTGAGTGACTTGATCTCCAGCGGCGCATAAGCGCGGGGAGCCGGTTCGTAGCGGCCAAAAGTCAGCGTCATGTTGGCCAAGCCCCGAGGCAGTCGGCCGACGTAATCCACCTCCGCCTCGCCGAACTTCTCGCTGGGAATCTCGGTTCGCGGATAGATGTCGATGATGTTCGCTTGGTAAACGCCTTCGTCGCTAAGCAGATCGTGGGTGTCTTGCAGGAACTCGCGCGTGGTCAGATGCGAGGGGATGCTGAAGTCGTTGAAGGCGTCGCCGTAGATGAAGTCGTACCGGACGGCAGGCTTTCCCGCCGCGACGAGTTTCTGATTCTCGCGCAGCCGGTCATCGACGAAGTTGCGAGCGTCGCCGATTGTCGTGACGATCCGCTGCTGCTCGGCCTCGGTCAGACCGAGTTCCTTCACGACAGCGCGGTAGACGGCCGGGTCGAGTTCCGCGACTTCTAGGTTCGGACTGCCGGGGAACTCTTTGAGAAACCATCTCGGAAAGATGTAGCCGCCACCGCCGACGAACAGCGCCGTCGCGCGGTGCGATTGACCGCGAGCCTCTTCGATGGCGCGATGCCACGCGCCGGTCGGCGTCGCACTGAGCAGTTTGTCGCGCGTGGCGGTCGAGACCGGTTGATAGGCCGTGACGACGCCGAGCGTCGCGTCGTGTCGCAACGTCGGCGCGAGGTCTTCCGAAATCGTGACGCCCGGCGGCATCTGTTCGAGTTCCACCGACGAGAAGCCGCCCCACAACGGCTTGTTCGTTTCGGCGTGCAGCGCGGTGATCGCCTTCCAATAGAGAGCGTCGGGCGACAGAGCGAGTAGGGCGTCGAAGAGACCCGGCGCGGGATGTTCGATCCGCAGCAGACCGGACGGCTCATCGAATACGACTCCGTTCGGCAGCTTGCTGGCGTCGAAAGATTCCTTCGGCAGACCGCTGATCGACAGCGTGACCGGCTGCACGAACGACTTGGCGGTCGCCTTCGTCACGGCGGCGTAAACCTGCTCGTACTCGTAGTGCAACGCGGTCGGATCGAGGGGGTCGTAATAGCTGTGAACCAGTTTATCGAGACGCAGGTACTTGAGTGCCGAACCGTCCTCAGCCGTGTCCTCACCGACCATGATCGTCGAGTAATTGCTCTCGTCGTAGTACGTGCCGACACGATCATCGCGCAGCTTGAGCAACAGCCCGAGTTCATGCAGCTTCAGCCCGACCGAGCCACCGAACGACGACCACCGTCCGCGTGTCGTCGCGGCGATGTATCGACCTTCCATAACGGGCAAAGTTGAACCGACCGTCGTCCCCGCCGTCGCGAGCATCGCCCTCGTTTGCAACCGTTCAAACAATCTCTCGTAGGTCGAACCGACCGCCGTCCCGACCGAGGCGAGCATCGGTTGAGTACTCGTCGCGGCGAGGACCGTCCAACCGAGCAATTGCAGCCAGCCGCAGACGACGGCCGCACGGAAGACCTTCCTCGAACCGACCACGATCACCGCCAGCAGCCCCAAAATTCCCGCCGTCAGCCCGATGATCGTTCTCGTCCCGCAGACATCGATCAAATAGAAGCCCGTCAAAAACGTCCCGACGATCGAACCGAACGCACCCCACGCATAGACGTTTCCAACGGTCGAACCGGTCTTCGCGCTGCGCGACAACGCCATGCTCGCGACCAGCGGTGAGATCGTCCCGAGGGCCAGTGAGGGCAACAAAAAGATCGAGGCGACGACGATCAGAATCCACGTCGGCCAACTGACCGACGCCGGGCGATCGAGCGGCGCGATGATCTGATCGAGCCACAGCACACTCGCGCACGAAGCACTTCCCAGCAGGTACATCCACGCCAGCGAACGGCCTCGGTCGTACCGATCCGCCAGCCAGCCGCCGAGCCAATTTCCCAACGTGATCCCCGCCAACACGACGCCAATCACCGAGGTCCATGTGTAGAGCGACGATCCCACCGTCTTGCTGATGAGCCGCGAGGCGGTCAGCTCGAGCATCATTACGCAGACGCTCGTCACGAAGACGAGAAAATTGTAGCCCCACAGCGCCCAGACATCGGAAACCTCGACAGACTTCGTCCGCACCGGAGTCTTCTTCACGGACTTTTTCGTTAGCGAGAACGTCGGTGATTCGACCGTTCCGTCACCCCTCGGGTTGGGTGCCGAGAGCCGATACGTCTCTTTGTCAGCGTACTCATCGTGATCGTGATCGTCATCCGGCGCGGAGGCTTGAGAAACAGGTGGCTCTGACGACATGCAGGGAATTCTTTCTAATTCGACTGTCTGAGTAGTGCAGATGTAGGGTGGGCTGTGCCCACCATTCCGCAACTGATTGTGGCGGGCATAGCCCACCCTACGAGAAGCCATACAGTAGAACTAATGACAGACATCAAACCTGTGTGACAGTAGCCTGCGATTCACCGCGCGCATCGACAAGTCACGTCCCATTTCGCCGATCCTCAACTCTCCTCGACCGCCACCTTGACGACGACCTTCACGACATCGCTCGGCGTGGGAGGGACTCCGCAGGCGAGGCTCGGGGCGTGGATGTCGTCGGGGTAGAAGATCATGAATGTTCCGGCGGGCGCGTCATACGTGGCGAGGCCCGGTTCGTAGAACATCACGTCCTTCGCTTCGTTGTACGGCGTGGTGACGGCCAGGCCGCTCGACATCGGCTCGTGACCGAATCGCTCGTGACCGCCCGCGACGAACTGCACGTCGATGTATTTGCGATGCGACTCCCACACGGCTTGGTCGGCCAACTTGGTGCGGTAGCGATTGACGATGCTCACCATTTTCTTGCCGTCGAGTTCGTACTGGCCGCTCTCGACATGAGTGAAGTCGGTGCTGCCGACGTACTCGATCGCGCGAACGATCGCGGCGGGCAGGTGCGCGTACTTGGCGTGGTTCTCAATCTTGTCAACGATCATGGTGAATCCGTGTAGCTTGGACGCCCTCGTCCGAGCGATTTCGAGTTGGAAACGGACGGACGAGGGCGTCCATCCTACGGTCTTTCAACAGGCTGCTAAGAAGCCGGAAAACTGAGACCGCATTCGCGCGAGTTTGCAATCACCCGCACGACACGTATGTGATCGGCCGTTCAAGTTTGTCTTTTGGTTTCCGGTTTCACGGGTGGAGGAGGTTGCTGGCGAGGCGTTTCAAAACTCGGGTCGGGCTGCAACTCACGGAGTCGCGGGCGCGGGTTGAAATCATCGGGAGCCAACGTGGACCGCAACGAGCCTGGCGAAAACTCGTCGAGTATTCCGTCGGCTTTCTTGGGACTGTACCTGTCATCTTCGTTCGCACGGATTTCAAATCGAGGCGCGTCACCCACCGTCACTGGTCGCTTGGGCACGAGCGACTTCGCTTCGCGCAGGTCGCGCAGCAGTTGCAGCAACTGGTCCTGCTGCGGGCGACTGAGGCGCGCGATGATCGCCGCCGAGGGAACCGACACGGCGAGCGACTTCGGTCCTTCTTTGCCCTTCTGCGCCAGGCCGAGGCCGCAACTGAGGGACTCGACCAACTCTTCCGCTTCTCCGCGTGTGGAGAAGAGGTCACTCACGGGATACGTCCGGGTGATGATCGCCTTGTCCGCTCGCGCCTTGGTCGTGATCTTCAGCACATCGTCTTCAATCACGAGCGATAGTGAGAGCGGTTCCAAGAGCAGATGAAGTGCGCTCTGGAGCGAGACCCCCGAGATTTGGAGGGTCACCGAATGATCCGTGTTGATCTGTTGTGTGGTGAGCGTCTCTTTGTCGAGCCAGATTTCCACGCCGTGCAAATCTTCGAGATATTTGAGTCCCTCCTCCAACGGAGTGTCCGTGAAGGCGACTTCGGTTGTTTCGCTCAAGGCCGTCAGCATCTTTTCCTCGTTGGGAGAGAGTCGCGGCAGGAACTCGGGAGGTGCGGCGGGTTTGGTTGCGGGAGCCACCGCCGCCGGAGCAGCTTCAAACGGGCCTCGGTCTGGGGCAGGCTGAAACACATCCTGAGCCGTCACAAAACTCGCGAGAGTGAGGAGGAACAAGCCACCGCAGCACGCAAAGCCCAACGGCAACCATGAACGACGACGGATCGACGGACTGTTCATCAGAATTCTCCTCGACAAGACGCGGCGAAAGCCAAGAGCGGAAGGGTGAACGCGCGAGGCAGGCTAAGAGGGTCACAGAAGGCTGTCAACGTGTGGCCATTTGTCAACGAGGCTGCACAACTGATCCAGCCTCTCCGCTATGTCCGCCTCGCGCGGTCAGTTCCTTTCGACTGCCGCGTGCAACCGGTGGAGGCGACTTTTATACTGCCGCCCTGCCGAGGACGGTCGTTGTCCCCTGCGTGACATGAACTGGTTCGTTTAACCGCGTGGGCAAAGTGAGACATTTCTGAGCGGGGCGGCGTAAGCCCTCCGGTTCTTCCAGCGAAGGGCTAACGGCCCAAGAACCGGGGGGCTTACGCCGCCCCGCTCAGATGTCTCATTACCGACCGCGCGAAGTATAAACGAAGCGCCCAAGACATCACTCCCGCCTACCACTTGCCCACTCGAGACTGCCCCGCCTCATGTCATCCTCAACTCAGAACCTGCTCGGTGCTTGGTCGTCGACCGGCGGGACGCTCGCGCTGGATGCGGCCTCCGTTTCCGAAAGCCTCCACGACATCGCCGCTCCGCTGATGATCGTCAATACCACGCAGGGACTGGCGCTGGGACGGGGTGGATCGGGACAGATCGGGACGCCGCCAAGTGACTCACACCCGTTCCCGTTAGTCGGCTTCGTGCCCCCGGCCAGCACCGAGCAACTTGGTGACGAGTCCTTTCGCGCCGATCACGGGCTGCGTTACGCCTACGTCTCCGGCGCGATGGCGGCGGGGATCGGATCGGAGGCGATCGTGGAAGAAATGGCCCAACACGGGATGCTCGGCTTCTTCGGTGCCGCCGGGCTGAGTCCGTCGCGCGTGGAAGCGGCGATTGACCGGCTGATCGGTCCCAGAAATCATCATTCCCATGCTTCCCATCACTCCCATGAGACTGAAGCAACCCATGGGAATGATGGGAAGCATGAAAAGCCGACCGCTGGCTTCAACCTGATCCACAGTCCCAACGAGCAATCGCTGGAGAAGGCGATCGTCGATCTGTATCTGCGGCGCGGCGTTTCGCTTGTCGAAGCGTCGGCCTATCTCGACCTGACGCCGCACGTCGTGCGCTACCGCTTGCACGGCATTCATCGCGATCCGGCAGGCAACGTCATCACGCCGAATAAAGTCATCGCGAAGGTCAGCCGGATTGAAGTCGGCTCGAAGTTCTTTGCTCCGGCTCCCGCGAAGATGCTGTCGCAGCTTGTCGAACAGGGGGCGATCACGCATGAGCAGGCGGTGCTTGCCGAGCAGGTGCCGGTGGCGCAGGACATCACGGCCGAGGCCGATTCGGGCGGGCACACGGATAACCGTCCCGCGCTGACGCTGCTCCCCACGATCCTCGCACTCCGCGACCGGGCGATGACGCAGTATCGGTTCGCTCAACCGCTGCGAGTCGGCGCGGCGGGCGGCATCTCGACACCGGCTTCCGCAGCGGCGGCTTTCGCGATGGGAGCGGCTTACATTTTGGTCGGCTCCGTCCAGCAAGCGTGCGTCGAATCGGGCACGTGCGACGCGGTGAGGCAGATGCTGGCCGAAGCCGAACAGGCCGACGTGACGATGTGCCCGTGTGCCGACATGTTCGAGATGGGCGTGAAGGTCCAAGTCCTCAAACGCGGGACGATGTTCCCGATGCGAGCGGCCAAGCTGTACGAGACCTATCGCGCGTACAAGGGCCTCGCCGACATCCCCGCCGCCGATCGAGACTGGCTGGAGAAGAACCTGTTCCGCGTGTCGCTCGATGAAGTCTGGCAACAGACGGTCGATTACTTTTCGACGCGCGACCCGGCTCAGATTGAGAAAGGTCAGCGCGACCCCAAGCACCAAATGGCGTTGATCTTCCGCTGGTACTTGGGTCAGTCCTCAAGATGGGCCAATAGCGGCGAGCCTTCACGCCGCCTCGACTATCAAATCTGGTGCGGCCCCGCGATGGGAGCCTTCAACGAATGGACGCGCGGGACGTTCCTCGCCCAACCGCAACACCGCCGCGTGGCGACCGTCGCGTATAACCTGCTCCACGGCGCAGCGGTCATGCAGCGCGTGAACTCACTCCGCAGCCAGGGCTTCCCCGTCCCCAGCGACGCGGCCAGAATCGTGCCGCGACACATGAACGAGCTTTCAAATTGAACTCGATCTAACGACATTCCGAGAGACGCACATTTCCTGCCCTTCAAAGGTTCCTCCATGCCGACGCTGACGATTACCCGCGATGCGACGCCGGACGCATTTGATTTCTTGGCAGCTCACCGGCCTGAAGATGTGACGGACGAAGAACTGGCTCAATTTGTCGAGCCATCCTTTGAAGACATCTTTCCGAAGGTTGAACTCATTGAATCCGACGGAGAGCCGATGGAAACCGACTGGCATGTCCGTTGTATGAATCTGTTGCTCGCTTCCATCGCCCAGCACTTCAAGGGCCGGGACGACTATTACGCGGGCGGCAACATGTTCATCTATTACTCGGAAGAACAGGCCCGCAACCGGGATTACCGTGGACCGGATTTCTTTCTGGTCAAGGGAGTCAATCGCCTGCCACTGCGACCGTACTGGTGCGTCTGGCAGGAAGGAGGCAAGCATCCCGATGTGATCATCGAGCTGACTTCTCCCAGCACGGTCAAAACCGATCTGACGATCAAGAAGCAGATTTACGAGACCATTTTCAGCACGCGCGACTACTTCTGTTACGACCCGTCCAAGCAGCGCGTGACCGGTTGGCGGCTGACCGACGGCAAGTACGAACCGCTGGCTCCCGACGCGCATCATCGGCTGTGGTGCGAAGAATTAAAGTTGTGGGTTGGTCCGTGGGAAGGATCGATCGGTGGCGTGCCGAATATCTGGCTCAGGTTCTTCACGCCGGACGGGGCGGTCGTTCCGATTGCGGAAGAGTACGAGGCATCACGCGCGAATCTCGCGGTCGCGGATCGCGATCACGCGGACGCGGTTCGACGCGAAGCCGTGGCGAATCAGCAGCAGGCTGAAGCCGAGCGGAAGCAGGCCGAGGTCGAGAGAAAGCAGGCCGAAGCGGCGCTGGCACAGGCGGAGTTGGAGGTCGCCCGACTGAAGGCACTGCTAGCGGAGAAGGGCGTCACTCCCTGACGGCACTTTGTCTGACGGGCACTTCTCAGGCTGCGAGGAACAAAATGAGGTACGAACTTTGGGAGCACGAGGGCGGGCACACCTTCGTCGGGCGGGATGACGATGACGAGCAGTATCGGCTTCGGCTGGAACAGGCATTGCGCGATGAGTGTGATGTGCGGATGACTTGGTCCGTTGAGGCGGCCACGTACAACGAGGCCACGCAGGCGCTCTACGAACACCAGGGTTATGGTCGCTATCGGACGTTGGAAGAAGAACTTGGTGAAACGGACGAGGCCATGACCGGCCCGTGACAAATGAGAACTAAAACAAGCGACCCCACCGGTCTTGCCCCGGTGGCTCGCGGGTCTTTGCATACTCGCGATAGAGATTCGTGTGAACGAGTAGTGCAAAGACCTGAATCCACCGGGGCAAGCCCGGTGGGATTTGATTGTTTCAAGACGCGAAATGAATGCCTCACCGGACCCTCTCCTCGCAAAGCAGCGGCAGGGGGACATGGCGGAAATCGAATACAAGAACATGACAATGCCACACGCTTCTTCGCTCTCCAGTCAGCAGCCACCACTCGCCGTGGTCGGTCTCAGTGCGCTCTTTCCTAAGGCGGCGAATGCCGAGGAATTTTGGTCGAACATTCGGCGTGGGGTCGATGCGATCACCGAGGTGCCGGACTCGCACTGGAATCCCGACGACTACTTCGACTCGAACCCGAAGACGCCGGACATGACGTATGCCCGGCGCGGCGGATTCCTTTCGCCGCTGCCGTTCGATCCGCTGGAGTTTGGCATCTCGCCGAACAACCTCGAAGCGATCGACACGTCTCAACTCTTGGGGCTGGTCGGGGCGAAACGGGCACTCGAACATGCGGGCTATGGCGCGGGGCGAACGTTCGATCGGTCTCGCGTCGGCTGTATTCTGGGGGTGACCGGGACATTGGAAATGGTTATTCCGCTCGGGGCGCGGCTGGGGCATCCTCGGTGGAGGAAGGCTCTGAAGGACGCGGGCGTGCCGGCCGACGTGGCCAAAGATGTCGTGAATCGCATCTCGGAAAGTTACGTCCCGTGGCAGGAGAATTCTTTTCCGGGGCTGCTCGGAAATGTCGTGGCGGGACGGATTGCGAACCGGCTCGATCTGCATGGGACCAACTGTGTCGTGGACGCGGCCTGCGCAAGTTCTCTGAGCGCGATGCACCTGGCCGCGCTCGAATTGTGGACCGGGCGCAGCGACATGGTCGTGACGGGCGGCATCGACACCTTCAACGACATCTTCATGTTCATGTGCTTCAGCAAGACACCCGCACTGTCACCGACCGGCGATGCAAAGCCGTTCTCGGAGGACGCCAGCGGGACGATTCTCGGTGAGGGCGTGGGCATGATCGTGCTGAAGCGTCTCGCCGATGCCGAGCGGGACGGCGACAAAATCTATGCGGTGATCAAAGGGATCGGCACGTCGAGCGACGGCGCGGGGAACGCGGTCTATGCGCCAAAGTCGGAAGGACAGATTCGCTGCCTCGAAGATGCGTATCGCGTGGCGGGAGTCTCGCCCGACACAATCGAACTCGTCGAAGCGCACGGCACGGGGACGAAGGTGGGTGACGCGACCGAGGTCTCCGGTTTGATGCAGGTTTATCAAGCCGCCGGTCGCCGCGCGGGTGGCCCTCCGAAAACAAATTGGTGCGCGGTCGGATCAGTGAAGTCGCAGATCGGTCACACGAAAGCGGCGGCCGGAGCGGCCGGAGTCCTCAAGGCCATTCTCGCGCTGCAACACAAAGTCCTGCCGCCGACGATCAAGGTCAGCCAACCGCCTGCCGCGTTGTTGGCCGAAGGATCACCGTTCTACGTCAACACGGAGAGCCGCCCGTGGGTGAAGCCGGTCGGACATCCGCGCCGCGCCGCCGTGAGTGCCTTCGGTTTTGGAGGGAGCAATTTTCACTGCGTCCTCGAAGAATCACCGCAGTCGTTTGACGAACCCGAATGGGACGGCGATGTGCAGGTGGTGGCGTTGTCCGCGTTGTCGTTGAATGAGTTGGCGGAGAGCGTTCGCGAGTTTTGTAGGATGGGCACTTCTGCCCGTCCGTCTTCGTCTGCCGACGCCGCGTCATCGCAAAACAAAAAACCAAGAGCGGACGGGCAGGAGTGCCCATCCTACAACTGGCCGTCGGTGCGCAAGGCGGCTCATGCGAGCCGAGCTTCGTTCCGCGTCGAGCTTCCCCATCGCTTGGTCTTCGTCGTCGAGCGGGACAAGACCGACATCGTGAAGCTGGTCGTGGGTGCTTTGTCGATGCTCGACAAGTACGCCGATCGGGCCTCGTGGTCCACGCCCGATGGGGCGCACTACGGCCGCGGCGCGCGAACCGGGGCGCTGGCGGTCCTCTTCCCCGGACAGGGGTCTCAGTACGTCGGCATGTTGCGTGAACTGGCGCTCCGTTTCCCGGCCATGAACGCGGTCCTGAGCGAAGCGAACGAAGTGTTCGGAGTCTCGCAGCGCGAGTCCCGTAGGATGGGCACTCCTGCCCGTCCTGCTTTGTCTGCCGACGCCGCTTTTTTGCAAAACAAAGGACAAAGAGCGGACGGGCAGGAGTGCCCATCCTACAGGTTGAGCGACTTCATCTATCCGACGCCGTCGTGGTCGGATGAGGCTCGCGCACAAAGAGACTCCGAACTGCGGGCGACTCAGATTGCTCAGCCTGCGATTGGAGCGGTGAGCCTTGGGGCGTTGGCCGTACTCGAACAGTTCGGCGTCCGGGCCGAGGCGGCGGCGGGGCATAGTTATGGAGAACTGACGGCCCTGTGCGCGTCGAGGCGGTTCGCACCGGCGGCGCTCTACCGGCTGTCGATGTTGCGCGGACGGTTGATGGCCGAAGCGCAAGAGGTCGAGGGCGGGATGCTGGCGATCGGCGCACCGCTCACACAGGTCGAAGCGGCGATCAAAGAGCTGGCCGTCGATCTGGTCGTGGCCAACTACAACAGCCCGAATCAGGTTGTGTTGTCGGGGCGGTTGCCCGAGATCGACCGGGCGACGGCTCTGTTTACTCAACGCCACATGCGCGGAAAGAAGTTACAGGTGGCAGCGGCGTTTCACAGTCCGCTCGTGGCCAGCGCGAGCCGCGCGTTCCGACCCGAGCTAGACGGCGTCGAGTTCGCTCCATCACAGATGCCGGTCTACGCAAACACGACTGCGGCGCAGTACCCGACCGACGCCCGCGACGCCCGCGATTTGCTGGCGGCACAGTTGGCTCGCCCCGTCAATTTCGTGCGGGAAGTCGAACAGATGTACGCCGACGGCGTGCGGACATTTGTCGAAGTCGGCCCCGGTGGCGTGTTGACCGGATTGGTCGGTTCGATCCTGTCGGGCCGAGAATTCCGCGCGGTGGCCGTCGATTCGTCGAGCGGCAAGCGGGGCGGACTGTTTGATCTTGCGAGCGCTCTGGCGCAGGTGTCAGCATCCGGGCACTCGATCGACTGGACCCAATGGGATCCGCACGGCAGCGGTCCCGCCGAAACAGGTAGCCCCCACCGGCTGCGCATTCCGATTAGTGGAGCCAACTACGTGAAGCCTCGCACCCCGATTCCGCCCCGCCCTCCGATGTCGCCGTCATTGGGAATGACCTCCACTTTTGAACCGCCGACGGGAATTGAAGCGAACCCGAGTTCCTACGTCTCATCGCTGGGCGCTCCGTCCGTTGAATCCGCATCCCGCAGTCTCGGTCACGTCGTGCCCCCCAAGAGCCGCGTCCTCGAAGTCGATCCTTACAACATGCTGAATCTCAACGAACCGACGCACAACGTGAGTCCAGAACCTCGGAACGAGTCACTCCACGCCGCATGGACCTCCCCGCGCGATCCCGATGGCTTGGCATTGATCCAAGAAAATCTGCGAGCTCTCCAGCGGATGCAGGAAGAAACCGCGCGACTTCATCAGCGGTTCCTCGAAGGTCAGGAAGCGGCACTGCGGACGTTCGAATCTCTGGCGCAGCGGCACTTGGAGTTGGCTCAAACATCCCACGGATTCGCCACGCCGCCGGAGTTGCCAGTGGTCGTTGTTGCGCTCCCGCCGGCAGTGGTGAATGAGCCGTGGACGTGGGATGAGCCAGTGCAGAGTCAGGGGGCAGGGAGCAGGAGCCGGGAGTCAGGAGTCGGGAGTCAGGAGTCAGGAGCGGCGGTGTTCGCGTCTGTTCCGGTCGTTGTTCCGATTCCGGTCGTCGTCCCCGCTGCTGTCGCTGCTCCCGTTGTGACCCTCAACCCTCAACCCTCGACCCTCAACCTTCCCGTCAGTTCCGCGTTGACCTCGACCGTCCTCGCCGTCGTCTCCGAGAAGACGGGCTACCCGGTTGAGATGTTGAACCTGGGGATGAGCCTCGATCACGATCTGGGGATCGACTCGATCAAGCGGGTTGAGATTCTCTCGGCGCTGCAAGAACGCGTACCGAACTTGCCCGCGTTCAAGCCGGAAGAATTGGGTGCGCTGCACACGTTGCAGGATGTCGTCGCGTTGGCCGACGCGCGGATGAGTGGGAACAGGAGTCAGGAGTCAGAAGTCAGGAGTCAGGAAGAAGCCGTGGCGGCACCAACTCCAATTGCCATGCCAGCTCCCCCCGTCGTGGCCATTACTTCCGCTCGGCCCCTCAATCCTCAACCCTCAACCCCCGCCGCGAGTTCCACGCTGACTTCGACCGTCCTCGCCGTCGTCTCGGAGAAGACCGGTTATCCGGTCGAGATGCTGAACCTCGGGATGAGCCTCGATCATGATCTGGGCATCGACTCGATCAAGCGCGTCGAGATTCTGTCGGCGCTGCAAGAACGAGTGCCGAATCTGCTCGCATTCAAGCCGGATGAACTCGGGGCGCTGCACACGTTGCAGGATGTCGTTGGGTTGGCCGAGTCGCGGATGAGTGGCGCGCAGCCGGAAGAACCCCTCACCCTAACCCTCTCCCCGCAGAGCCGGGGCGAGGGGACCAGACAAGAGACCAGCATCCCAACCCACTCATGTACCAGCACCGCGACCGTGGCTCGCGAATTGCGGAGGGCGATGTCAGAATCGCGGGCTGTTCGCCGGTCCTTTCGACTCTGGGAGCAACGCCATGCGCCTCGATATTGCCGCGTCCCGTGTTGCCGTTCTGTGGGTGAGCCCGCTGTTGACGACCGACGACAAACTCGACGTGAAGGCCGCGCTGGAGCGGTCGATCCCGGTTGAATTGGTAAACGAGTGGCTCGACAAGAATTTTCAGGTGTTCGTCTTCGATCCGTTCTATCTGGGTAAGTCGAAAATCGCCGAGCGAGACGTCTTGCACGCGCTGCAACTGTCGTGTGTGGGAGACAGACCACTCGGTGTCCAAGCCGCACCGATCACGGTGATCGCATAATGGGCACGGGTGTCGGTGGCCCCAGTCACATCGTTACAATCGGTCCGCACACCAGCCTCGCCACGCTCGTGGCATCCGCTGCAGCGGACGTGTTAAAAGTCACCTCTCAGATCGAATTGCATGACTCGCTCGGCAGTTTAAGCAGGTGCGCGAAGACAATCTCGGGATGCATCAAGTTCCGGAATATTTGTGCTTCGGATTGCTCGAACACTTCGACATCGTGCCGCTGGCCGCGCGGAGTGCTCTGCGCGGCGTGACCTTGATCAACTCGATTGATCGGCGGAAGACGGAGGTCACGCCACTGGCGACGTGGTACAAACGGTATGGCGTCAAACACGAACCGATACGATTCACAGAGGCTCCTGCGGCGAAATGAGTACTCCCGATTCGCCCACACCGCTGCTCGCCATTGATGCCGGGAACAGTCGCCTCAAGTTTGGGCTGTTCGAGCCGGGGCGATCGCCTCACTCGGATTCAATCTGGCCCGAGTGCCGTCAGTTTTTGGCGGTGCCTGTGGACGATGTCATTCCGTGGGACGTGCTGTCGGGGTGGCTGAATTCGTCAACGCCGGAAGCGACAGCGCGGCAGAGTGCCATCTCGGGAACGAATCCTCGCGCGGTGGAACGGCTGCTGATCGGCTGGGCTCGGCAGGGCTGGCCCGCCCCGTTCGTCTTGAGTGATCACACGGCGGTCCCGGTCGTGATCGATGTCGATTCTCCCGAGAAAGTGGGACTCGACCGGCTGCTCGCCGCCGTTGCCACCAACGCGCTGCGACCCGCAGATCGCGCGGCGATCGTCATCGACTCCGGAACGGCCACGACAATTAACTACATTTCACGGGAAGGTGTCTTCGGCGGTGGTGCGATCCTGCCCGGCTTGGAAATGTCAGCCAAGGCTCTACATCACTACACCGCCTTGTTGCCGCTGCTGCCGGTTCACGAACTTGGCGGAGACGTACCGATCGCCCCTGGCCGCAACACACGTGAGGCGATCCGAAACGGTTTGTTGTGGGGACAGGTTGGTGCCATTCGCGAACTGGTCCGACAACTCTGCCTGCACCGCAGACACGATCTGCCAACGTTCGATGCGTCCTCCGAATCGAACAGCTCACCGTCAACGTCTCCCGCCCCGTGGCTCGTGCTGACCGGAGGAGGCGGCCCGGTCCTGAGCCCTCACTTT
>JAYSQC010000193.1:0-5350 GCA_043721755.1 Schlesneria sp. | reverse complement strand
TTGAACAACACCAACCCGAAGCGTGAGCGAGGACGGATGTCGCTCGACTCTCGTCCTCGCTCACGCTTCGGGTTGGTGTTGTTCTTGGACAAGTTCTTAGAAATCACCCCACCGCGTGTGTGGCCTCGTTTTGACGCCAACGAAAACGAAAATGCCCCGCGTGATGTCATCGGGGCAAGAGCCGTTGCGTTCAAATTGTGTTGCTCGGCCGGTGTCTTACCACGCGAAGTTCGTATCGCGGTTGTAGACGGCTCGACCGGGGAAGTACCACGGTGCGCGATAGTTGTAGTAAGGAAAGCGGTAGTGGCCGTGGAGCGAGCTCCGGTGAAAGCCGGGACCGTAATGATCTTGGTACGGGTCGCCACTCACTTGGTACTGGCCACCTTCGGGATTGTGGTAGTAGGCCGGTGAACCGACACGCGCCTCGTATCCGCCCGGTGCCCAATGCGGCCCGGCGGCCGAACTCGAACCATAGGCCGATCCCGAATAACCACCCGGCGACATCGTCGGGTAGCCTTGGTAGCTCTGGTGGCCCTGGTAGCTCGGAGCGGACTCCGAGAACTGGACCTGACCCATCATGGGAGCGGGTGCCGGTGGGACTCCACAATTGCAACCTGCCCAAGCCGCGTTCGCGGACAGGACCGTGACGATGCCTGTCAGCACCGGACAACAGGTTTTGAAGAGATTCATGAGAGACAGCACTCCTTCCCGACTGGGTTCAACCACGGATCAACTTGGACTAGTGGTCGAACAACTTTGTCTTGCGGGGTTCATCACTAGCCCGACGCGCAAGCGAGGGCTTCACTTTCGACAACGATTTGCCCTCGCTTGCGCGTCGGGCTAGTTGTTGAACAACCCCGCAATCTCAAGTTGTCCGACCACTAGGCCACCGCCACGATGTTCTCTGGGCCGTGCCAAAGTCTAGCCCACGCGATGACTCACCGCTTGAACATTCTTGGGGACTTGGCGACGAATTTCGCGATGCCCCACGCTGTTCTCGCGAGTGGAACGACAGCTCCGCCGATTCCGGTCCCGTAACTCCTAACACTCCGGCCAGAACTCACGAAGAATCCGCCCGTTGAGGCCGATGTCCAACGGGAGTCGTGGTGCCGTGAAGCGAATCCGTTTCGGCTGAGATTGCCTCACCAGCCATTCCACAAAAGTCACACGTCTCCCCGCGAGACCACGATCCTCAACCCGCCGAGAAATCGAGGCGGCAACACGCTTCGACACGGAAGGAGAACTGTTATGCCGCACGGTCTTTTGAATCTGGCCTTGGGGTTGGCGATGCAAGTTGGCTCACCCGGCCCGTCCGAGACGCCCAACTATCCCGCACCCG
This sequence comes from Schlesneria sp., assembly GCA_043721755.1. GTDB lineage: Bacteria > Planctomycetota > Planctomycetia > Planctomycetales > Planctomycetaceae > Schlesneria. Next base: position 4,011 of record JAYSQC010000193.1, on the reverse strand, counting down.
CCAACGCTTACGGTCGGCACGGATTTGAAGGCTCGTCCGAGCAGCGTCATCCGTTTGACACCCAGCAACAATGGGTTCACGGCTACTTCCAGGAAATTCCCGCTTACGGCGGACATCACACCTTCCGTCCCAACAACTACAAGGACGTGTTGTCGCAATCGCAGACGGCAGCAGGCTGGGGCGAACGGCCCACGATGCCGTACTCGCAACAGTTCGCTCACAAGTATCACGACCAAGCGACCATGTTGAAGACGACGCAGGCCGCGCCGATCTGGACGCCTCAAATGGCCAGCCGGTACGCGCCCGCTCAAGTCGGTTGGACGCAATCGGCTTGGACTCCCGCGTCGAATGGCTCGCAGATCATGGTCCCCTCGAACGATGTCTCCGGTCACTCGCTATCCACTCAAGGGATGCCGGTCCAGTACCTCGAACAGCCGCAAGGCCCCGCGCTGCGACAAGCGGTCGAGATCATCAACCCGATCTCGTACCAACAGTCCGCGCCGCGCGGTGGCAACCGCCTGCGCTGACGAACGAGGACTGACGCTCCGAAACGACAGCGAACTCGTGCATTAAAGCCGACCTGTAGTTCTACTGTCCGGTTTAGGTTCTGAGCTGGTTCTTGAGTGGTGGCAGGATGTTACGAGCTTCGTAGCGTGCAGCACACGCGAGTTCGTTTCGTTGGAGCCAGCGTTGAGTGGTGGCCGCGGCGTGTGCGATTGGAGTCGGTGTTCGATTTGAGCGGCGATCAGTCGGCGGGCTTGAGGGACGGTCATCGCGGGTGTCTGGGTTTTTTCCCCGCCGTGTCTCCTCGTTGAGGAACCACGCGGCGATGAGTGACAGCGTTTGGTGGTGATGCCACCCGATCCCGTTGCGGACCTGGTCGTCACCCAGGCCCGCGTCACTCTTGCTGCGGTGGAAGCATTCTTCGATGCGATGCTCCGCCTTGGCCACGCGCGCGAACTCGCTGACGGGCGTGGTGGGGTCGGCATTCGAGAGGTCGTCGTCGTGTTTGAGCGTCCCCTCCGACTGACGTTCGCGAGTGATGAACAGCACCTCGTCGGGGCCTGTGCCGCCGGTTCCTGTTGCGCCAACCCGTGTGCGAGCTTGGACGCGGGCGTGACTGACCGATCACAACCACGAGCCGCAGGGATCCCAATGAGTTCCGGCCTGAAGCAAAGCCCCCCTCACCCTAACCCCCTCCCCCCAAAGTCGGGCGGGAGAGGGGACCAGAAAAGACGACCACCAATCAACGACTGCACCCGCGAGAACGTGTGTTGCATCCTCGCTTACGCTTCGGGTTAGTGTCCGCTTCTCCCGCGAGCGGTATATCATCGGCCCGAGGTTGAGAGTTGGCATTCACCTCTTGACCCTTCCACTTGCGGGACTCGTTCATGGCAAAGATCCAACCCAAGCCTGCTCTCACGCGATGCTCCGGTCCTGACTCGACTCGCCGCGAATTTCTGCGCCTCGGCCTCACCGGGTTCGCCGGTCTCACGCTGAGCGACATTCTGCGGCTTCAGGCCAGCGCTGCGGAGTCCGTTCCGAAGGCACCGGCCTCGGAACGACCGGCGGTGATTCTCGTCTGGCTGCGCGGTGGGGCGAGCCATCTCGAAACGTTCGACTGTAAGCCGCATGCTTCAGCCGATTTTCGAGGGCCTTATCAACCGATCTCGACCAACGTGCCTGGCATCGAGATCGGCGAACTGTTGCCGCGACTGTCGCAGATCGCGGACAAGTACGCGCTGCTGCGGTCGGTCGCTCACACGGGTGGTGGGCATCCGGCCGGGTCGCTGCAAGTCCTGGCGGGAGACACCGACCCGCAGGACAAGTTGATTCCGGTCCTGCCCGATTGGATGACCGTCGCCAGCCATTTCCTCGCCGATCCGAAGCGCAGCATCCCGAACTATGTCGCCGTGAACCCGATCGATAACTACGACAACTTCACCATCGCCGGGCCGACGTACCTCGGGCCATCGCGTGAGGCATTCAAGGTTGTCGGTGATCCGAGTGCGCCGCAGTTCCGCGTCCCCAACGTCGGCCTCGCGGATGAGAAACAGCTCGATGTCCTCAACGCCCGCGCGTCGCTGAAGAGCAGCCTCGATCGTCTGCTGCGGAGTGTCGATCAGTCGGGAGTGATGGACGCCGTTGATCGCTTCGATCAACAGGCCCTCAACCTGCTGACCAGCCCCGCCTCGCGCACGGCTTTTGATCTGTCGCTCGAACCCGACTCCGTGCGAGACCGCTACGGCCGCAACCCGTGGGGACAGCAGTGCCTGATGGCCCGCCGTCTCGTCGAAGCGGGCGTGGACATCGTGGCCACCGAGTTCGATGGCCCGATGTGTGGTCGCGTCCAGAACTGGGACGATCACGCGGTGAACCAGCATGTCTTCGACGCCCTCAAGTTCCGCTTGCCGACGCTCGATCAAGCGGTCTCGGCATTGATCGAAGATGTCTACGCGCGGGGTCTCGACCGCCGAGTTCTCGTCATCGTGACGGGCGAATTCGGCCGCACCCCGCGCATCAGCTACGTGGCCAGCAGCGGCGAGGGTGTCGCCAGCGCACCGGCCGGCACGGTCCAACCCGGCCGCGATCACTGGCCCAACGCGAACTCGATGCTCTTCGCTGGCGGAGGCATTCGCACCGGACAAGTTATCGGCGCAACGGACGCTCGGGGCGAAGACCCGATCTCGCGCCGAGTCTCCCCCGCCGACTTCCTCGCCACGATCTATCGCCATCTCGGGATCGACTACAAACACGCTTCGATCCCCAACTTCAGAGGCCGTCCCGTGATGATCGTCGAGAACGGCGACGCGATTCCGGAATTGGCGCGAACGTGAAGATCGGTGCCTCCTTCGCGGTCGAATTTGAAGTCGTCGTCTGGACGCCCTCGTCCGGACGAGGGCGTCCAGACTACAGATGCTGCGACAGTGATCGATGCACCGATCCTAAACGAGACGCGATTTGCCACTCACTTCACGAAGACTCGCCATGCAAAGCCAAGCGACCACCGTGGAACAGTATCTGGCCGAGTTGCCCGAGGACCGGCGGGCCGCGATCTCGGCCGTGCGGAACGTGATCCTCAAGAACCTCAACAAAGTCTACGAGGAGGGGATGCAGTACGGCATGATCGGCTATTACGTGCCGCACAGCCTCTACCCGGCGGGCTATCACTGCGACCCGAAGCAGCCGCTGCCGTTCGCGTGTCTGGCGTCGCAGAAGAATTACATGTCGCTCTACATGATGCCGGTCTACTGCGATGGCACCACGGAAACGACGTTCCGCGACGAGTGGATCAAGACCGGCAAGAAGCTCGACATGGGCAAGAGCTGCATCCGGTTCAAGAAAGTGGAAGACCTCGCACTCGATCTGATCGGCGAAACAATTCGACGCACCTCCGTCAAGCAGTGGATCGAGCACTACGAAACGGTCCTCAAGCCTTCGCGCACGAAAGCCGTGCGGACCAAGACGGCCGCGTCGTCGAAGCCGTTGTCTGTGAAGAAAAAGATGGCAACGAAGAAAGCCGCTCCCAAGAAGAAGGCCACAAAGAAATGACGGCTCTCCGCCATTCTTGTTGGAAATGGTGTCCCGCGAGCGGCATGGCGCTAGTGGTCGAACAACATGAGATTGCGGAGTTGACCTCGTTTAACCGCGTGGGCAACGCCCCGCGCGTTGATTGGGGAATAGACTCGAATGTCGCGCGACGCGCGGGGCGTTGCCCACGCGGTTAAACGACGCAAGGGGCAATACAAGGTTGTTCCACCGCTAGCCGTCGATCGTTTTCGCCTTAACCGGCGGCTAACGCCCAATGGCACTTACTTTACCCGCCCAGTAGCAGGCACATTCCATGTGCCGTCCGCAAATCGCCGGGAAACGGCACATGGAATGTGCCTACTACGTTTCAAAGTGAGAGGCTGTCCGAGAAGTCCGTAGCTTGACTCTCCGAGTCGAGCATTCTGCGAGAAAACGCCCGACTCGGAGAGTCAGGCTACAGAGAAAAGCCACTTCTCGGAC
>JAYSQC010000192.1:0-4898 GCA_043721755.1 Schlesneria sp. | reverse complement strand
AGGGTTAGGGAGGGGGGACGAGTGGCAAATCGACCTGACCATCCTCCCCCCTCCCCGGCCCTCCCCGCCGAGGGGAGGGAGGAAAGCGGGAAGTTGTTTTGCACCGAATCCTCAAGGAAACACCGTTGGTTGAGGCCGCGCGCGCGGGCAAGTACGATCCCCGCCCGATCCGATTGTGGCACGCTCCTTGTCGCCCGTCGATCAACTTTTCTCGCACCGATCTCACGCGCACGTAGGCTTCACTCATGCTCGACCTCAACACGATTCACAAGCTCGACTGCGTTGAGGCCATGCAGCAACTGGATGCAGGCTGCGTCGATCTCGTCTTCGCCGATCCGCCGTTCAACATTGGCTACAAGTACGATGTCTACAAGGACCGACAGGCTCCGCAGGAGTACCTCGATTGGTCGCGCCAGTGGATCGAGGGAGTCCACCGCGTCCTCAAACCGACCGGCACATTCTGGCTGGCCATCGGCGACGATTACGCCGCCGAGTTGAAGTTGCTCAGCCAGCAGACCGGCTTCTACTGTCGAAGCTGGGTCATCTGGTACTACACGTTCGGCGTGAACTGCAAATACAAGTTCAGCCGCTCGCACACGCACATCTTTCACTTCGTGAAGGACGCCAAGAACTGCACGTTCAACGGCCCGGCCATCGCCGTCCCGTCAGCCCGACAAACGGTCTACGCCGATAGTCGAGCCAACGCGAAGGGCCGCCTCCCCGATGACACTTGGATTCTGCGGCCTCAAGACCTGACCGACGGTCTGAACCCCGACGAAGACACGTGGTACTTCCCGCGCGTCGCGGGCACGTTCAAAGAACGCGAAGGCTTCCACGGCTGCCAGATGCCCGAACAACTGTTGGGCCGCATCATCAAGGTCAGCTCGAACCCCGGCGAACTGGTCCTCGACCCCTTCAGCGGCAGCGCGACCACCACTGCTGTCGCCAAGAAACTCGGCCGCAAGTTCCTCGCCTTCGACATCAGCGACGAATACATCACACGCGGCTTGGACCGTCTCAGCAAAATCGAAGCGGGTGACGCGCTGGTCGGTGCCCCCGAACCCAAGGTCAGTGCCCCGGCAACGCCCGCCGTTCTGAAACAGCGAAAGCCGAAGACCGCCAAGAAAAAGACGGACGAGCCGAAGTCCAGCACCGAGCCGCTGACCGAAGAGACCGTGCCGAAAGAGCTTCCCAAGACGATCCGCTTGAAGTGGGCCAAACCCACGCCAAATCTGCCGTCAACGGATCAAACGCGTCCCTTCAACTTCGACGAAGCGGCCGAGTGACAGGGCGAGCGGCACGAGTTCGAGTACGCGCCACGTAGGATGGACGCCCCCGTCCGTCCGGCTCTTCTGGGCAGGCTCGGACGGACGGGGGCGTCCATCCTACGGGTCAACGATTTCCTGCCGCGCGCCTCACTGTGCAGATGGCATGTCACACCTGCCTCAATCCACGAACGCGAACTCGTTGAGGTTGAGGATCACTCGGCAGGTTTGGGTGAGGCCGTGTTGAGCGGCGTACTCGGTGAGAGCCGTTTGTTCTTCAGCGGTCGGCGAACGGCCGAGGGCGAGGCGGAAGGCGAGGGCGATTCGTTGCCGCGCGTCGGGCGAGGCGGTTGTGATGCGCTGGGCCATGTGGTTCGACATCGACAGGACCAGCTTGTTGTTGCGAAGGGCGAGGGCCTGCAGCGCCGTGACCGTTTCGTTGCGCTTCTCGACGATCATCGAAGGGTCGGCGCAGTCGAGCGTCGTCATGAACGGTTGCGTCTGGGAGCGGACGAGGAAGCGGTAGATCGACCGGCGGTGCGACTTCGGGTCTTCGGGGTCGTGCAGGTGGTACTCGTAGTGCGGCGAATGTTCGGGCTTCTCGATCACGAAGTCTTGAAACGCGGGGCCGCCCATCCGATCGTCGAGCTTTCCCGCGACGAGCAGCATCGCGTCACGCAGGGACTCGGCGTCGAGCTTGCGACGGTTCGATCGCCAGAGGAGCGTGTTGGTGGAGTCGATCTGATTGGCATCCATTACAGCGACCCCACTGGGCTTGCCCCGGTGGCTCGCGGGTCTTTGCACTACTCCCTCTGGTTCCGCAGCTCCGTTCGATTCGGACCTCGCTCCACTGTCAGCGGAGCGAGGAAGTAGTGCAGAGACCTGACTCCACCGGGGCAAGCCCGGTGGGGTGGGGTTGCTGGTTTGACGATAGGTTGCGCTGGTCACGATCAGGCGGTGCAGCCGCTTCAGGCTGCGATTGCTGTCGCGGAACTCGAGGGCGAGCCAATCGAGCAACTCGGGATGCGACGGTAACTGGCCCATGCGGCCGAAGTCGTTGGGGGTATCGACCAAGCCTCGACCGAGATGATGTTGCCAGAGGCGGTTCACGATCGAACGCCATGTCAGGGGATGCCGCTCATCCACGATCCACTTGGCCAACGCGACGCGGCGGTCCCCTTCGACGTGGTTGGGAGCGAGCGCGAACTCGCCCGGTTGATTTGGTCTCAGCGGGACGATTCCAGGCTGGACCTCATCACCGGGCGTGGTGACATCGCCGCGCTTGAGGATGTGAATCGGACGCGGCTTGCCGCCGAGTGGCCCCGTGCCGCTGAAGGTTCCGCCGCCGTGATGGATCATCCCGGCATAGACGTACTGCGGCGCGGGCAACGTTTTGAGCTGCCCGCCGGTTGTCGCGAGGCTGGTCTCAACGACTCGCGTTTCGTCACGCAGCGCTTGCGGGACGAGATGCTCCAAGAGCGCGGCGCGTTGCTCGCGCAGTTGCTTCACGTCGTCGGCCGACTGCCCGGTGAAGACGCCATCGACGAGATTCTGCTTCGCCCAGCGCACGGGGGCTTCGATGGAGTCGAGTGCCGTGACAGTCGCACCCAGCGCGACGTTCTTGCCGTCGGCATCGAAGACGCTCAACTCGGCCAACGCGAAGATGAAGTCGTTCATGCGCGGAGCGAGCTTCGTCGCGGTGACACGCACGTAGCGCGCAGTCTGCTTCGCTTCGTTTAACCGCGTGGGCAACGCCCCGCGCGTGGAGTCACGTTCGGCGCTGTTGTGCGCATCGACGCGCGGGGCGTTGCCCACGCGGTTAAACGAGGTCGCGCGGGTCTCCTTGGAAGCCGCTTTCCGATCGAGGTCGATCGTCCAGAGTTTCGTGCCGGGGTTGGCGACATCTTCGGCGGTGCGGTCGAGAGCGACGATCACGTTCGTTTTGAAGTCGGCGTCCGACGACAGTTCCACTTGGAATCGCACCGGGAAACCGAACCCGTCGCCGATGCCGTTGAAGTCGTCCCAACAGCCGACCAGCGCGAGCGATTGAATCGCGACTTCGCGCCCGAGATCGACCTGCACCCACTTGGCTTGGTCTTGAGCGGGTGAGATGCCACTGTGATAGCCGTACTCGGGACGCCGCTGTCCGGCGGCGGTTGGTTGAGTCGAAGCGATCTTCTGATCGAGGGCCTTCAGTTCCTCACCGCCGTGTTTGGCGAGTTCGCTCGTCAGTCGTTGCTCTTCGTTTTTGAGTCGCTTCTGTTCGGCGAGTAACTCGGCGCGGCGGTGGCTGACGGCGGGATCGGTGTCGAACATTCGGTCGGCGCGATCGATCGCGGCGAAGACCGCTTGCAGGCGATAGTAATCGGTCTGCGTCACTGGGTCGAACTTGTGGTTGTGACAGCGAGCACATTGAACGGTCAGGCTGCAAAACGTGTTCATCGCCGTCGTGACCATGTCGTCGCGATCAAGGTTCCGTGCGATCTTGCCGTCGATCTTCGATTCGGGAACCTCGGCGTGACCGATGAAGTCCCACGGCCCCGCTGCGATGAAGCCGGTCGCGATCTGGCCGTCAGCGGTCTCGGGCCACAGGACATCTCCCGCCAGTTGCTCCAGTACGAAACGGTCGTACGGCTTGTCCTCGTTCAACGAACGCACAACATAGTCGCGGTAAGGCCACGCATTCGGCCGCAGCTTGTCTTTGTCATAGCCATGCGTGTCGCCGTAGTGAACGACATCGAGCCAGTGCCGCGCCCAGCGTTCTCCGTAACGAGGCGACGCCAACAGCGCATCGACCAGCCGCTCGTAGGCGGTCGGATCGGGATCGGCCACGAACGCATCGACCTCATCGGGATCGGGAGGCAACCCGTGAAGATCGAACGACAGGCGGCGGTAGAGCGTGCGGCGGTCGGCTTCGGGCGACGGGGCGAGGTGATGTTCGATGAGCTTCGCGTGGATGTAGGAGTCGAGGGGGGAGTGCGGAAGGGAGGACGATCGAGCGGTGTCATCCGGATGCTTCCGGTCTTCATTCCGCACGCCGAATTCCGCGCTCCGCACTTGCTTCACGAGCGGCTGCAACGACCACCACGCCTGTCCCTGGAACTGCTTGTCTTTGAGGGCGACACCCTCGGGCCAGTTGGCTCCCGCCGCGATCCACTCGCGCAGTGTCGCGACCTGTTGCTGGGAGAGCGGGGCCGCGTTCTTCGGCATCTCGGGTTTGTCGCCACTGACGTGCTGCACGATCAGGCTGTCAGCGGGCTTCATCGAGATCAACGCCGCGCCACTGTCGCCTCCCTTGCGAGCGGCCTCGCCGGTGACGAGCGACAGTCCCCCTTTGTGTTCGTCGGCGTTGTGACAACGAACGCAATGCTGCTCGAAGATCGGGGCGACTCGTTCGATGAACGTCTTGTTGTCGTCGGCGACGGTGCTAGCCGTGAGTCCCGACATGAGCAGCAGCGCGAAGACGAGACTCGTTTTCACGCGGCCAACCGAAAAGCGTTTCTGAGCGGGGTGGCGTAAGCCCCTTGGTTCTTCGCAAACGGGCTGACGCCCAAGAGCCAGGGGGCTGACGCCACCCCGCTCAGATGTCTCATCAACGATTTCACGATGGATGCCACCGACATCCTCGCTCAC
>JAYSQC010000191.1:0-23792 GCA_043721755.1 Schlesneria sp. | reverse complement strand
CCGACGCGCGAGCGAGGGCTGGACGTTCGATGAGTACGAAGCCCTCGCTCGCGCGTCGGGCTAGTTTTGAAAATGCGGACTAATACTTAGGCGAGTTCTTACTTTACTAACCCGCAGCGTAAGCGAGGGCGATGACAAGAGGCGTTTCCCTTTGTTTCCCTCGCTTACGCTGCGGGTTACTGGGGTAAAGTCAGTGCCATTGGGCTGACGCCGCCCCGCTCGGATGTCTCATCACGGGTCACGGTCGTTTTTGAGCGAAGAGCCATTCCATGAACTTGGGATCGGCGTAGGTCTGCTTCCAGGAGTCATGTCCGACGCCGGGGTACTCGGTGTACTTCGGCTTGCCGCCGGCCTTCTCGATGGCGGCGATCATGCTTCGTGAGCGTTCCGGTTTGACGGCCGTATCTTTGTCACCGTGGAAGGCCCAGATGGGGAGTTGAGTGATGCGATCAGCGGTCGCTTCATCTCCGCCACCGCAGACCGGCGCGGCGGCCGCGAAGAACTTGGGTGTGCGAGCAATCATGTCCCACGTTCCGTAGCCGCCCATCGACAAGCCCGTCACGTAGCGACGTTGCTCGTCGATGCGAAACTCTTTCTGCAACGTGGCGATCACGTCGCGCGTCAACTTCAGAGAGATCGCCTCTTCGGCAGGGATCGCATGGCTGTCAAGCTTCCAGTCGATTTCAACCCACTTCTTCTCTGCCGGGCACTGTGGCACGAGGACGAAGCACGGGTACTTCGCGCGGTTCTCAGCCTTGGCGAAGTCCCCGGTGGCGTGAACCAGAGTCTTGGTGTTGTCATCGCCGCGTTCGCCCGCGCCGTGCAGGAAGAGGACCAGCGGATACTTCGTCTCGTTTTTGGCCGAGTACCCGGCGGGTGTCATCAGCCGGTAGTTGAGCTGTTCACCTTTATCGTTTTGATAGATGCGGGCTTCATAAAGTTCTTCCGACATGGCGGAGCGACCTGAAAGCAAAGTGACAGTCAGAACCAAGAGAGTGAACGGACGAATAACGAACGAACAGAGCCGGGCAGTGCGCATAGAGACGTTCTCGATCAAGCGGAGGGAGCGTGGCATCACCGGCCGAGTGCGCCTACAAAGGAGGCAACTCGACACGACGCCATCGGGACGAGGGCGTTCGGTGGCGAGTATAGCCGCGACTCGGGCGAGGCGAGATGGTCCACGATGCGGGCTGATCTGAGAGCGGCGACCCCGTCGTGATCGCGTGTTGGCGCTGACTTTCGGAGCGGGGCGGCGTCAGCCCCCTGGCTCTTGGGCGTCAGCCCTCTTTGGAAGAACCGGGGGGCTGACGCCGCCCCGCTCCGAAACCTCTCCCTTTGTGCCGCGTGAGGGCTAACGCCCAAGCACCAAGAGCCAGGGGGCTAACGCCGCCCCGCTCCGAAAAGCGGTAGGGGGCTGACGCCCAAGAGTCACTGCTCAGCGTTGTTGAGTCACAGGCGGGAGATAGCCAGCGGGGAGGACCGCGTTGTCTTGGCGTTGTGGCGCGTGGCCTGCTGCGGGAGCGGCGGCGAGACCGGATCTCGCCTGTTTCAGCGAGGCCAACAGTTTCTGAGCCTGTGGCAGGTCGGGCTTCTTCACGAGGGCCTGTTGCAAGTGGTACTCGGCATCCGACGCTTTGCCTTGCTCGTGCAAGATCACACCGAGGTTGAAGTGTGCTTCGGCGGGACCGACCGCTTCGGTGAAGCTGCCGAGTGCGGCGGTCACGTCGCCCGACTTAGCTTGCACGATGCCGAGTTGAAACGGAAACGTGGGGTCGTAAGGAGACAAGGTTCTCGCCGCCTGCATTTGTTCGATGGCGCGCGGCCAATCCTGTCGCAAGGCGTGGTACTCACCGAGTGCCGCCGCGACCTGCGGGTTCTTGGGGGCGAGCTTCTGTGCCTTGAGCAACCGGGCCTCAGCATCGGCCGGGCGGTTGATCTGCATGTCGAGCCGGGCCAGTCCGAGCATGGCGTCGATGTTTTTGGGATTCTTCTCCAACACCTTGTCGTAGGCACCCCGTGCTTCAAGCAGGTTGTGGTCTTGCTCGTTCCACAGCGCGTACGCAAGGTGCATCTTGATCGGATTGTTCAGCTTGTTACTCGACGAGAAGTCGGCCGAACCGGGCGTGGTGGAACCGCCCGTCGGGGCTTTGGCTTGAGCGGGGATTCCCGCGAGTCCTCCCGCTTTCTGAGCGGTGGAACATCCCGAGGCCAGTGTCGTGAGACAGACCGCAGCCAACATCCAAGCTCGAGTTCGTGAGCGCAACAACATGGCGGAGCCTTTCAAAAAGTCGGGCGGTCTGATGGCGGCGGCATTGAATCTTGGCGGGCCATTGGGCGAGCGGAAAGAGTTGCCTGCCCCCACACCAACCCGAAGTGTGAACGAGGGGGTCGATCGACTTCGCCCTCGTTCACACTTCGGGTTGGTGTAGTCGGGTCAATCATTTCTTGCCGGTCGCCATCACAACTGGCCAAAGAATCGCCGGGCACATTCGGCCAGCAGTTCTTCGGTCAAGGTGAAGGGTTGTTCATGGAAGAGGCAGATCGAGTTAGCGATCTCCAGCAGATCGCGCGGGTCACTCGAACGGGGCAGGCGACCTTTGTCGTAGTGATCGCGGAACAGGTAGTCCACGAACGATGTCTCAAACGGGATCTTTCGCTGCCGACAGACCAACTGAAAGATCACGGTGAACAACTCGCGGGTCGGTGCCTCGATCTTGATCTTGTGTTTAATGCGTCGGAGGAAGGCGTCATCGACAAGTTCCTTGGGGTCGAGGTTCGTCGAGAAGATGATGAGTTGCTCGAAGGGGAGCATGAATTTCCGGCCCGTGACCAGCTTGAGGTAATCGACCCGTTCTTCCAGCGGGACGATCCAGCGGTTGAGCAACTCTTTGGGGCTGACCAATTGGCGGCCGAAGTCGTCGATCAGGAACACGCCCCCATTGGCCTTGATGTGGAGCGGAGCCGTGTAGAAGTTCCCGATGGAGTTGTATTGAAGTTCGAGCATGTCGAGCGTCAGTTCACCGCCCGTGATGACGACCGGACGTTTGATGCGCCGCCATCGCATATCGACGGGGCCGTCGTGAACAATGTAGCTCGATTGCTCGGAGCCTCCGGTGGCTCCACTCATGCCGCGCCGGGCCAGATCGGAGTCGTCCGTCGTCTGATGCAACCCCGGATCGAAGACCGTGATGATGCTGTTCTCGGTCTGGATCGCGTATGGAACATAGATCTCGCCCCCGAACGTATTCAGGAAGCGGCCGAGTCCTTTGGCGACGAGCGTCTTACCGTTACCGGGCGGGCCGTAAACGAAAATCGACTTGCCGCTGACGACGGCCGGGCCGAGATCGCTGAGAAGCGAAGGGCGAATCACGAAGTCTTTGAACGCCGTCCGAAGCGACGCCGGATTGCAGGGCGTGCCCGTGACCGGTTGCAGACGACATTGTTCGATGTACCGTTCGATCGGCACGGGAGCCGGGCCGACATAGCGGCAGTTCTCGAACGTCTCCCGAGCGCGAACGCGACCGAGATCGGTCAGAGCAAACCGATAGGAGACGCGCCCCACCATGTCGCCCGAGGCGACCTCGACACACTTCTGATCGCGCAGCGCCCGCAGCGCTTCATCCACGATCGAGAACGGCAGACGGGTCGATCGTGAGATGTCACTCCCCTGAATCGTCCCCTGCAAATACATCTGCTTCAGAACGAGGTCGCTCAGTTGGGCGAGATGCAAGCCGGTATCGGCGAGCGTCGCCGGACTGCGCGGAGCCGTGGCCGGAGCGGATTGCGCGACGGGTGAGGCGACCGCCTTCACGGCCGACGGCGCAGCAACCGTCGCATCTTTGGCTGCGACCGGAACCTTGTCGCTCACTGGTATCGAAGCAGGGCTGGAGAACAAGTCTGAGTACAGATCGTAGACTTGAGGAGTCCCGGGCGCGGGTGCCAGAGCCGAGTGGGATGCGGCTCCGCGCGGAGACGATCCGGCGTCACCGTGCGCCGTGATGTCGCTGTCGCTTGTCGGAGTGGAAGAGAGGTCGCCCATCGTGTCTTTCACCATTCCAACTAGAGCGCATTTCAAAACTAGCCCGACGCGCAAGCGAGGGCTGAACATTCGATCACGGTGAAGCCCTCGCTTGCGCGTCGGGCTAGTTTTGAAATGCGGACTCAGAATTCGACAGGTTCCAAGGACCGGCGTATCGACAAGTGTCGCCTTTCGCTCCGCGAAAGGACGTTCTTTCGCCGAGCGAAAGGCGACCTGCCTTTGGAGCAGGCTCCTTATTTACTGGTGCCCTTGCTGCTTCCAGCGGCACCGCCGCCGCCCGATGCGCTGCCGGCTCCAATGGAGAACAGCCGTGGTGTCGGAATGGCATCCATTTCCATCGTTCTCAAACGATCGACTTCGCTCGCCGGGCGTCCTGCGAAGAACTCGCGCCGCGTGAGAATCGGCGGTACGTTCGCGATGCCTCCCACGCGGAAGTATTGCTCGACCTCCGCCACGCGCAACTGGGTGACTCCGATTGAATTTCCTTCGGCCACATAAACCGTGCGGAACTGAGGCGGTGCCGTCGCCGCGATCCAGATCAGTTGGTTCTGACCCGCTTCGTTGAGTTTTTGGGTCTCAACGTGGAAGTAATAGTCGTGCAGTGTGGTGGCCATGACCCAGCCGGAAGCGGTCTGCTGCGCGAGCAGATTTTCCACGTAGGCTCGGTCTTCCATGTTGTACGGGTACGGCCAGTAGTGTGCCGAATGGTAGCCGTGCTTGAACGTTTGTTTGCGGCCGACCGGTCGTGGATAGGGTGGCCACAGTTTTCCGCTCTTCTCGATCTGGCGCGTCCCCGCCGGATCGTCGGATCGCTGGCGATACCATTCTTCCGTGAACGGGAACGGCCCGGCTGCTTCGGCCACCGCCGCCGCGAGGCACAGTGGAATGACCGCGCTTTTCAAACAGTCTCGCCATTGAATCCCGCGCATCGCATCCCCCGAGTTCGTGAAAGCCCCGCTGGGACAAAGCCACCCGCCTGCACATGCAACGTGCGACAGCGCGGAAGTCCCGGTCCTCTTATCGACCATCGACCGATTCGGTCATAACGGAAAGATCGGTCGTAGCGAGAAGTCAGCGGCAAGGACCGCCGATTCGGGTGGCAGCATCTTGGTCTTGAATCTGTCCGGCGACGACGCCATCTTGAGTCTCGAGCCGGTGTCACTCGGAACATCGCCCCGCCCTCCTCCGCCCGCGCTGAAAGAACTTGCAATCATGACGATGAACATCCCCGGCCCAATTGCCCCGCCGTTGCGAACTCTCATGGGACCGGGGCCAAGTGTGATTCATCCGCGTGTGCTGCTCGCGATGGCCGCGCCGACGGTCGGACATCTCGATCCGTACTTCCTGAAGATCATGGACGAGACGCAGACGATGCTGCGGCACGTCTTCCGAACGCAGAACAAAATGACACTGGCCGTGAGCGGCACCGGCAGCGCGGGCATGGAGGCGGTTGTCTGCAATTTGATCGAGCCGGGCGACAAGATGATCGTCTGCGTGAACGGCGTCTTCGGTGGACGCATGGCCGACGTGGCGGCGCGTTGCCGGGCGGAGGTCATCAAATTGGAGCGACCATTCGGCGAGATCTTTTCATCCGATGAGATCGAAGCGGCGGTGAAGCAGCATCGCCCCAAGGTGCTCGGGATCGTGAACGCCGAGACTTCCACAGGAGCCTCGCAACCGGTGCAGGACATCGCGCGCATCTGTCACGAACACGGGACGCTCATCGCCGTCGATTGCGTCACGTCGCTCGGTGGCCAGCCGGTCGAAGTCGATGCGTGGGAGTTGGACGGCGTCTACAGCGGGACTCAGAAATGTCTGAGCTGTCCGCCGGGGTTGGCCCCCGTCACGTTCAGCGATCGTGCGGTCGCGGCCATCGACGCTCGCCAGACGAAAGTTCAAAGCTGGTATCTCGACATGCAGATGGTCAAGGACTACTGGGGCAGCAACCGCGCGTACCACCACACCGCGCCGATCAACATGAACTACGGACTGCATGAAGCACTGAGAATCGTCCTTGAGGAAGGGTTGGACGCTCGTTTCGCCCGGCACCAGCGAAACCACTTGGCTCTGAAGGCGGGACTGAAAGCGATGGGTCTCGAATACTCGGTGAAGGAAGGGCAGCAGCTTCCGATGCTGAACGCCGTGTTGATTCCAGCCGGAGCCGACGACGTGGCCGTTCGCAAACAGTTGCTCGAAGAATTCGGCATTGAGATCGGCGGGGGACTCGGCCCGATGAAGGGCAAGACGTGGCGCATCGGCCTCATGGGATCAGGCTCGTGCCCCGCGAATGTCCTCGTGTTTTTGGGTGCCCTCGAAAAATGCCTGCTCGATCAGGGTCTCAAGGTTGCCGCCGGAGCCGGTGTCGGCGCGGCGAACGCCAGCTACCGGGCGTGACGGTTGTTGCTCGTCTCTCGTCGCCTTCGTTTAACCGCGTGGGCAACGCCCCGCGCGTCGCGCGACGTGGAATGCTGTTTCGCCCATCGACACACGGGGCGTTGCCCACGCGGTTAAACGAAAGCATCTGTCGATGCTGCTGCAAGAGATGACAATCAGAGGAGACTGACCATGCCTTCCCCGTTTCCCGGAATGGATCCGTATCTCGAAGACCCGACGTTGTGGCCGGATGTGCATCTTCGGCTCATCAATCTCATCGGAGAATCGCTTCTGCCCGGACTTCGTCCCGCCTACTTCGCACAGTTCGAGGAGCGGGTCTACGTGACGACTGAGACTGAGACTCGCCGTCGCGTGATCGTCCCCGACGTTTCCATCGTCCAGATGGACACGTTTGAATTGCCTTGGAGCAGTGAAGGAACTGCAGTTGCAACGGCTCCGATGCCAGTGATGCTTGAAGAGGAGATCGAGGTTCACGAGGCTCGGGTTGAGATTCGCGATGCCGCTTCGCGAGAGATCGTCACGGTCATTGAAGTGCTCAGTCCAGCGAACAAGGCTCGAAATTCGAGCGGCTTTGAAAGTTATGACCAGAAACGCCGCGAAGTCCTGCATTCGTCAGCCAACTTCGTCGAGATCGATCTGCTCCGCGAGGGCTATCGCTACAACCTGCCGGGGAGGCACGTTCCGGCAACGGAGTATCGTGTGCATGTTTCCAAGGCACATGAACGCCCCAAAGGCTGGGTCTGGCCCATCCGGTTGGTGACGCCGTTGCCCGCCATTCGCATCCCGCTCCGGAAGGGAGATGCCGACGTGAAGCTCGACCTTCAAAAACTGCTCGACACCACCTACGAACGGGCTGGCTACGACTTGATCGTCAATTACGCGCAGCCTTTGGCGCTGCCACTTTCCGAAGCGGGCCAAAAGTGGATCGAGCAAATTCTGGCCTCGAAACACGCTGCCACGCGGTAGAAACTGCCTCGAAGCAGCCGTCGCGCCGTCCCGCACAACCCAAAAAACTTCTTTTCACCTCGCGCGGCCGAGGCTGACACATTTGTCGCTGCGTAACACTAGCCCGAAGTGTAAACGAGGAGGTGTGTTGCGCTCCTCGCTTACGCTTCGGGTTAGTGTCAGCCTCGACCGCGCGAGGTATAACCACCTTGGAAGTGGTCGATGAATCCACTTGACGACTTCGATGCGACCTCGGTAGCCTCTTGTTCCGCTGACCGGCCGACCCGCCTGATTGCCTCCGAAATTGCCCCTGCCACACCAAACAAACCCGTAACGAAATGGCCTGTCGAGCCAATCCAGTCCGACGAGCACTGAATCGTTGATTGACTGTTTGGCTGACCAGTCGGTTCCGTCACAACAACACAAACTTCCTTGCGACGCTCCGGCCTCTTGTACCCGGTTCTCATGCACGGCATTGGCCGACTCCGTAAAAATTTGCTGGATTTCTTCAACCTGTTTCGAGTGGAGTCTTCGACATGCCTCAGAATTGCAATCCCGGCCATTTTGAACGTCTCAACCGCCGCGGCTTTTTGTCCGTGGGAGTCCTTGCCGGAGCAGGACTCACACTGCCCACGCTGCTTCGCAACGAAGCTCGGGCCGATCTGAAGAACTACAAGAACTTTGAAGGAACCGCGAAGTCGGTCATTCACATCTACCTGCCCGGTGGGATGGCTCATCAGGAATCGTTCGATCCCAAGCCGAACGCTCCGATTGAATACCGAGGTGAGATGAAGCAAGTCGCCACGAAGATTAGCGGTGAGCTGTTTGGCGACACGCTCGCCAAGACGGCTGAGATCGCCGACAAGCTGACCGTCATCCGCTCGATGACGCATGGTGAGGCGGCTCACGAACGCGGCACGCACAACATGTTCACCGGCTACCGACCCAGTCCCGCGTTGCTGTTCCCTTGCATCGGGTCGGTCATCAGCCACGAATACGGTCCACGCAACAACCTGCCGCCCTACGTTTGCATCCCCAACATGCCCAACGAATTCGCGGGCAGCGGCTACCTCAGTTCGGCCTTTTCGCCGTTCAGCCTCGGTAGCGATCCCGCCGCAGGTGGCTTCAAGGTCCGCGACCTCGACCTGCCCAACGGTGTCGATGACAGCCGTTTCGCGACCCGACGTTCCGCACTGGCCGCCGTCAACGGACACTTCCAAAAGAAGGAGAAGTCTGACGACCTGAAGGCGATGGACACGTTCTATGATCGGGCTTACAGCCTCATCAGTTCACAAGCCGCTCGTGAAGCGTTTGATATCGAAAAGGAATCGGCCGCTGTCCGCGACGAATACGGTCGCAACACGGCCGGTGCCCGAATGCTGCTCGCCCGGCGACTCGTTCAGGCAGGCGTGAGACTCGTCAACCTGACCTACGGTGGTTGGGACATGCACACTGGAATCGTCGCTGGCTTCCGCAACCAGATGCCGTCGTTCGACCAGGCGTTCTCGACGCTGATCCGCGATCTCGACCGCACCGGTTTGCTCAAGGACACGCTGGTCATGGTCTCATCCGAGTTCGGCCGCACGCCCAAAATCAACGCCCAAGCTGGACGCGATCACTACCCGAAGGTCTTCAGCGTCGTGCTGGCCGGTGGCGGGATCAAGGGTGGCTACATCCACGGCTCGTCGAATTCGACCGCCTCGGAACCAGAAGAGCTGGCGATGGGACCGGAAGACCTCTTCACAACGGTTTACCACTGCATGGGAATCGTCGCCGACAAGGAACTGATGGCTCCCGGCGACCGCCCGATCGAAATCGTTGACGGCGGCAAGGTCATCAAAGATCTGCTGGCTTAATTGAAGCTGCTGCTTCACACCACCATTGAAAATACAACACGGATGGCCGGGGTTCCCCGGCCATCCGTGTTGTGCAAACCTGCCCGCTCTCCCGCCTGTATTCTTTCCAGTATGAAATCGTTCGCCGCCGCAAGGTGCATCTCAAGGTGCTCAGCGGCCAAGGGGGCATGATGACGGTTCAACCTGTTTCTCGTTTCTTGTTTGCTGCCGTTTCGGCTCTCTCTCTGAGTGGAAGCATCTGCTTTGCCGCCAGCCCGGTGCTGTCGAACATCATTCCGCGTGGTGGCCAGCGGGGGACTGAAATTGAAGTTCTTTTCAATGGGCAGCGGTTGGAAGATGCTCAGGAATTGATGATCTACGAACCGGGGCTTGAAGTCGCCGAGTTCGCGGTCGTGAACGGAGGCCAGGTGAAGGCGAAGCTGAAGCTCGCCGCCGATTGTTCGCTGGGGACGAAACACATTCGAGTGCGATCTGCCAGCGGCGTTTCCGATCTCCGGACGTTCCGCGTGAGTGCTTTGCCCAACGTTATGGAAAAAGAGCCGAACAGCGACTTCAAAGTGCCACAGGAAGTCGCCTTCAACACGACAGTCGAAGGGATCATCCAGAACGAAGACGTGGACTACTTCGTCGTCGAGGTGAAGCAAGGGGATCGGATCACTGCCGAGGTCGAGGGCATTCGACTCGGCGACACGATGTTCGATCCGTACGTCGCGATCATGGATGCCGCTCGGTTTGAACTCTCGACCAGCGACGATGCGGCTCTGCTCTGGCAGGACGGCGTGGCGTCGGTCATCGCTCCGGCCGACGGCAAGTACATCGTGCAGATTCGCGAAAGCAGCTATGGCGGGGGTGGGAACTCTCACTACCGCTGCCACATCGGCAACTATCCGCGACCGCTGGCGGTGGTCCCCGCTGGTGGCAAGCCCGGGCAGAAAGTGGCTGTCAAGTTTTTGGGTGACATCGCCGGTGAGACGACCCAAGAAGTTCAGCTTCCTGCTGTGGAGGATGTCGATCACCAAGTGTTCGCTCAGGACGCGAAGGGAATCTCGCCGTCGGGCAACCGGTTCCGCGTGGTCGATCTCGAAAACAGCATCGAAGTTGAACCGAATGAAGCTGTCGCGCAAGCAACCAAGGCCGCTGCTCCCGTCGCATTCAACGGCGTCCTCTCGTCGAAGACCGACCAAGATTTCTTCGGCTTCACCGCGACGAAGGGCCAGTCGTTTGAAGTCCATGTCTGGGCCAGACGCCTTCGCTCCGAACTCGATCCCGTGCTCTACATTCACAACGCGCAGGGGGGCGTGATCGCAGGGAACGACGACACCGGTGGTCCCGACAGTTACCTCCGCTTCGCCGTACCGGCCGATGGTGAATACTTCCTCAGCGTGAAGGACCATCTCGGGCGAGGTGGTCTCGGCTTTCATTACCGGATCGAAGTGGCACCGCTCAAAGTGGAAGCGTTGCTCGGCGTGAACGAATTCCAGCAGTACGTTGAGCCGAAGATCGCGATCCCTCAAGGGAACCGTTTCGCGATGCTCATCAATGCGAATCGTCAGGGCTTTGGTGGTGAATTGTCATTCGCGGGCCTCGATCTCCCCGCCGGTGTGACGGTCGAATCGTTCGGCATGGCGGCGGATCAGGGGGTCGCTCAAGTCATCCTCGCGGCGACTCCAGAAGCTCCCGTGGCAGGCAAGCTGGGGCAGATCGTGGGGAAGTTGAACGACCCCGCCAACGTGACGCCTCCGACGGGGGAAGTCCGTCTGCCGACGGTCTTGGTGCGCGGGCAAAACAACATTCCATTCTGGACTGAGCCAACCCGAGCCTTGGCGATGGTCGTCACTCAGAAGGTGCCATTCACGCTCGCCATCGTGGAATCCAAAGTGCCGCTGGTACAGGGCGGGCAAATGTCGTTGAAGGTCGTGGCGACACGCGACGCCGAATTCAAAGCCCCAATCAAGATTGAGCTGGTCCTCAATCCGAACGGCGTGAACTCCAGCCGCGAAATCTCGATCGCCGAGGGACAGACTGAAGCGCTGATTACACTCAACGCGGCAGGCAATGCTCAAGTAAAGGAACACAAGATCGCCATTCGTGGCGAGGCGACGGTTGGCAACGGGCCGGTGACGGTCGCCTCGCCGTTCGCGTCACTACGGGTCGCCGAGATGTACATGAAGTTCAACTTTCTCGCCGCCGCCTTGGAAACCGGGGCCGAGACCGAACTGGTCGTAAAGGTCGAGAACACCAAGCCGTTTGAAGGGAACGCGGCGGTCCAGTTGATTGGCCTGCCGAACAAAGTCACGACGGCTCCGGCCGAGTTCAACAAGGAGACCGCCGAACTAATTTTTAAGATCAAGGCCGAAGCGGACGCCAACCCTGGCAACACGAAAGACCTTTTCTGCCAAGTCGTCGTCACCGAGAGTGGCGAACCGATCATCCACAACCTCGGCACGGGAGCACTTCGCGTGGACAAGCCGCTCCCCCCCAAAGTCGCTCCGATGCCCGTGGCCGCTGCGGTACCGATGCCGATGCCCGCCGCTCCACCAGTCCCCGTCGTTGCCAAGCGACTCACACGACTTGAACAACTCCGCGTCGATCAAGAAGCACGAGTCAAAGCCGCCAGCGGGGCCGCACCTGCCACGGAAGCCAAGCCGGCTGGCGGGACCGACAAGTAGGTGTCGTGATGAGAGATGCTTGGTACTTCGGAATCAGTGAGCAGTCCAAGGCCGCAGTTCATCGCCGAGCCGATGCTCAGTCGCTGTTTGATGCCGAACGGTGGCAAGGAGCGATGTACTTGGCGGGATATGCACTGGAATGCCTGCTGAAGGCGAAACTGATGAAGCAGTACGGTTGTCGGCAGCTCGATGACTTGGGTGATGAGTTCGTGCGGCGCGGTCTGTTGGAAGATTCTTCGAGTGTCTACACACATGAGTTCGCACTACTGCTCAAATGGTCGGGACGATTGAACTCGCTGCAACAGGACAGGACGATCAACCGCGCGTTTGCCAAGGCCAACAGATGGTCGCCCTCGTGGAGATACAGTTCAGCCGTGTCTCAACGAGAAAGTGCCGAGGAATTTCTCGTGGCGATTGACAGTGTTCGTCAGTGGGTCGAAACAAATTTGTAGGACACCGTTCGATGACAGACAGCGCCTTGAAGAAACGCATCCACGACTCACTCAAGATTGGCTATTTTGAATCACCAGACGACCTCGTCGATGTGTCGGATGGCCCGGCCGATGACATTCACGTCGTCGTCGTGAGCCGTAAATTTGATGGACGACGCTGGAAGGACCGTGATGACTTACTGTGGTCGGAACTCTCCAGATCGCTCGGCGAAGACGAACTCGGTCAAATCTCGTTGCTCATCGCCACGAGTCCCGAAGAAGTGAAAACGGTTGCCCCGTGAATGACTCGACATGCCACTGTCATTGAACACGAACATGTCCCACCCGAATTCGTTTCCCATCCTGTCCTCTGACCCACTCTGTCGGGCGAGACAACAGGATCAATGAAGCCTGCAGACAGTCTACGATCCAAGGACCAGCCTGATGCCACGAATCTCGATGCTTGCTCTTGCCGCTCTGTGCGTGACTGGAGCGACTGCCTTCGCCCAGTCGCCGCTCGTGCAGCTCAACGTCTACCCGGCGGACATCAATCTCACGACGAACAAGGATCGGCAGCTTGTCGTGGTGCAGGCCGTTCATGCGGATGGCATCACGCGGGACGTGGCCAAAGAGGCGACGTTCACGCTCGCCAATCCGGCCTTCTGTCGGCGTGAGGGAACGACGTTTTATCCGACGGCGGACGGTGCGACCGAGCTGAAGGTCGAATACGGTGGCAAGATGCTCACCGTACCAGTCAAGGTCGAAAAGGCGGCGGAAGCGCGGCCAATCAGTTTCAAGTTGGATGTCATGCCGGTCTGGATGAAGACCGGTTGCAACACGGGAAGCTGCCACGGTGCGGCACGCGGGAAAGACGGCTTCCGGCTGAGTCTGTTCGGGTACGACCCCGATGGCGATTACCTGCGACTCACGCGCGAGATGCCCGGTCGCCGGATCGACCTCGGTGTTCCCGACGCCAGCCTGACGATTGAGAAGTCGATCGGCGTCGTCCCCCACACGGGAGGCAAGCGGTTCGAGCGCGAGTCGGAACTCTGCCAAACCGTGATCGACTGGATCAGCGCGGGCTGTCCTCAAGACCCGGCCACCGTCGCGACATGCGTGGCCTTGGAACTCTTCCCGAAGAACGGCGTGCTGGATGGAGCAGGTTCGACACAGCAGATCACGGCCCGAGCCAAGTACTCAGACGGTACCGACCGCGATGTCACGGCGCTGGCGCTGTTCCTATCGAACAACGACACTTCGGCGGTGGTTTCGGCGGATGGAACCATTACGGCCGGGGCGCGAGGCGAAGCCTTCGTGATGGCTCGGTTCTCGACTTTCACCGTCGGATCGCACTTCGTGGTGCTGCCCAAGGGCCTCGTCTACGAAGACAAGCCCAAGCCCACGATCAACTACATTGATGAACTGGTGAATCTCAAACTCAAGAAGCTGCGGATCGACCCGTCGGGCAAGGCCGCTGACGAAGCGTTCCTGCGCCGCGTTTATGTCGATCTGATCGGGTCGGTTCCGAGTGAAGTGGAATACGTCCGCTTCATGACCAGCCCTGAAGCTGACAAACGCGACAAGCTGATTGATGAACTGCTCGGTCGCAAAGAGTTCACCGAAGTCTGGGTGAGCAAGTGGGCCGAATGGCTGATGATGCGGTCGTCGAACCAGACCAGCTTGAAGTCGATCACGCTGTACTACACTTGGCTGTCCGAGCAGATCGCCGACAACGTGCCGCTCGACAAGATGGTCCGCGAAATCCTCGGAGCCAACGGCGGGACGTTCAAAAACCCGCCGACCAACTTCTACCAGATCGAACCCGACCGGCTGAAAGTCGCCGAGAACGTCGCTCAAATTTTCATGGGGATGCGAACGCAGTGTGCCCAGTGCCACAACCATCCGTTCGACCGGTGGACGCAGGACGAGTACTACAGTTTCGCCGCATTCTTCTCGCAGGTCGGTCGCAAGACGGGTGAAGACTATCGCGAACAGATCGTGTTCAACTCGGGTGGCGGTGAGGTCAATCATCCCGTTGGCGGGCGAGTCATGCCGCCGGTGTTCCTCGGTGGCGGACCAGCCGACACGGCGGGTAAGGATCGTCGCGTGGTGTTGGCCGACTGGCTCGCCTCGCCCAAGAATCCGTACTTCGCGCAGAACTTCACGAACCGCATTTGGCACCACTTCTTCGGCATCGGCATCGTCGAACCGGTCGATGACGTGCGGATCAGCAACCCCGCGTCGAACGAACCGCTGCTGCTCGAATTGGCGAAGCGGTTCACCGAGTCCAACTACGACTTCAAGGCTCTCGTCCGAGAACTCTGTCGCTCGGAAGCCTATCAACGAACGACCGAAAAGAACGCCAGCAACGAGACTGACGAACGCAACTTCGCGTCGCAGTCACTCCGCCGAATCAAGGCCGAGTCGATGCTCGACATCATCAGCCAAGTGACGAGTACCAACGACAAGTTTCCGCGTCTGCCCATCGGTGCTCGGGCGGTCCAGATCGCCGACGGAGCGACGAGTAACTACTTCCTCACCACTTTCGGGCGAGCGACCCGCGAAACGGCCTGCTCGTGCGAAGTGAAGATGGAACCAACGCTTTCACAGGCGTTGCACCTCATGAATGGAGACACCTCTAATGCGAAGATTCAACAGGGAGGCATTCTCGCCGCCATGCTGAATGAAAAACTGCCGCCCGAGCAAATCGTCGAGAAGCTCTACATCCGCTGCCTCAGCCGCAAGCCGCTGCCCGAAGAGACCGAAGCCCTGAAGCCCCTCTTCGCCGAAGGTAGCGACGTGAAGAAGTCGCTCGATGATGTCTTCTGGGCGCTGCTCAACAGCCGGGAGTTTTTGTTCAATCACTGATGGACTGAGAGCGTCGTTTAACCGCGTGGGCAACGCCCCGCGCGTGGATGGGCAAAACAGCGTTCCACGTCACTCGACGCGCGGGGCGTTGCCCACGCGGTTAAACGACGCGGCGTAGCCGCAGTCAAAGTAGCCTTCATCGCTCCGCGTGAAGGAAGCCGATGGGGAGTCGATGCTAATGATGCCATTCGATGCTGGAATCGGACTCGGCTTCCTTCACGCGGAGCGATGAAGGCTACTTTTGGAAGACGGAAATGCGCACCGTACGACAGGATTTCGAGACCTAAGTAGTGCGACGTACACGTCGAGGCCCGTCGTGGGTTGGGGGTTACTCGTCTCACGCAGACGAATTCAAATTGAGTTTGAGTTGTTGGAGTTTCGCCATGCGTCGTTGTTTTGGGTTCGTGTTTCTGGTTGGTCTCGGCGGCGTTCATGCGTTTGCCGAAGAGAAGGCTGCCACACCCGCTCCCAAAGAGGAGAAAATCACATTTGACCAGCACATCGTGCCGATCTTTCGGGAGAAGTGCGGATCGTGTCACAACGCGAACGACAAGAAGGGGGACTTGGTCCTCGACAACTACAACCTCGCCATGCAAGGCGGGGCGTCGGGTGAGGTCGTGCGGACGGATGGAGACGCCTCGCAAAGTCAGCTCTATCTGGTCGTGACGCACAAGTCCGAACCGGTCATGCCGCCGAGCCAACCGAAGCTGCCCGATGAGCAACTCACCCTGATCCGCAAGTGGATCGAAGGGGGGGCGTTGGAGAACGCGGGAAGCAAGGCGAAGCCCAAGAAGAACATGGCCATCGCCAAGGTTGAGGTCTCGAACGCGCGGCCGGCTGGCCCGCCACCAATGCCCGAGAATCTGCCGATCGATCCGCTGGTGGTCTCGGCGCGCGGCAACGGCGTGACAGCGCTGGCCAATAATCCTTGGTCGTCTCTCGCCGCTGTGGCCGGTCACAAACAAGTGTTCCTGTACGACACGAAGACGTTGGAACTGTCGGGCGTGTTGCCGTTCCCGGAAGGTGTCGCCCACATCCTCAAGTTCAGCCGCAACGGTCAGCTATTGATGGCGGGTGGCGGACGCGGCTCGCACTCGGGCAAGGTTGTGGTGTGGGACGTGAAGTCTGGCAAGCGGATCGCCGAAGTCGGGTCCGAGTACGACGTGGTTCTTGCGGCCGACATCAGTCCCGATCAGACACAGATCGCGCTCGGCGGACCGAAGAAGATTGTCCGCGTTTACGATGTCTCGACGGGTGAACTGCTCTACGAAAAGAACAAGCACACCGACTGGATCACGGCGCTCGAGTTCTCACCTGACGGCGTGCTGCTCGCGACGGCCGACCGCAGCAACGGACTGTTCGTGTGGGAAGCCTTCACCGGGCGCGAGTTCTACTTCTTGACGGGCCACACCGGCGCGATCACCGATGTCAGTTGGGCACCCGACTCGAACGTCTTGGCCTCGTGCAGCGAAGACACGACGATCCGCTTGTGGGAGATGCAGAACGGCACGCTCATCAAGAACTGGGGCGGACACGGTGGTGGCTGCTCGTCGGTTGAGATCACCCGCGACAACCGCATCGCTTCGACGGGACGCGACAACCAAGCCAAGTTGTGGGACATGAACGGAACCGCGATTCGAGGCTTCGCCGGGCTGGGCGACCTCGGGATGGAAGTCGCCTTCGATGTCGAGACCGATCGAATGCTGTGTGGCGACTTGACGGGAGCCATTCACGTTTGGAACGCCAAGGACGGCGCGGTACTCGGGCAGCTCAACACGAACCCGCCCCCGTTGGCCAAGCGGATCGAAGTCACGACCCAGACGTTCGCTGCTGCGGACACCGCGTCGGCTCAAGCCACCACGCAACTGGCCGCTCTGAACAAAGCCATCGCTGATCGCAAGGCCGTTGCGGATGCGGCGGTCAAGCTGGCGACGGACACTCAAGCTGCGATCGATCCTGCGGCAAAAGCAAAAACCGCCACCGATGCCGATGTCGTCGCGAAGACTCAGGCTCTGACGGTGGCCGACACCAACATGACGAATGCAGCGGCCGCTCAGACGAAGGCGACAGGTGAACGAGACGCGGCGAGCAAGGAAGTGGCGGACCTCGCCGCGAAGGTAAAAGCCGCTGTCGAAGCGGTCGTCGCCACCGATGCCGCCGCGACGCTAGCCCTCGTCGCCGTGGAAGCCAAGCCGGACGATGCGGCGGCGAAAGCGGCTGCCGTTGACGCGACAAAAAAGTCCGCCGACGCACTGGCCGCGCTGTCGGAGTTGACGAAACTCAAAGCTGTCTCCGTTCAACAACTCCCGGCCAAGAGCGAAGCGTTCGGTGCCTCGAACATCGCATTGAACAATGCGAAGGCCGCGCGCGAGAAGGCCGCCGGTGAGAAGGTCGCGTCCGACAAAGCCGCTGTCGATGCCGCCGTGAAGTTGAAAGTCGCAATGGAAGTCGCCGTCGCCGCGAAGGCCAACTCCGACAAGGCCGTTGCTGCGGCTGTCGTTACTCCCGAGCAACAGAAGCAAGTCACCGATGCCGACGCCGCGATGAAATCTGCCGCCGAAAAGGCCACCGGAATCAAAGTCCAACTCGACCGTCTCAACGCTGCCAAAGGCCGCACGTTTCTGACGGCCGATGCGACGGCCAAGTGAAGGAATGAGTTGTAGGATGGGCACTCTTGCCCGTCCTGCTTTCCGCGACCAAGGCGGACGGGCAAGAGTGCCCATCCTACAGGCGGGCTTGTGCCAACTCGTCTCGTACCGATCCCTGATTCGATCACCAAGGAACATTCCCGTGCGAACGCTCTCCCTCTTGTTTGTGCTTGTTGCCAGCGTTGTCTTCGCCGGTGATTCCCCACAGTTTCGCGGGCCGGGAGGCGAAGGGCACTCGACCGAGACGAACCTGCCTTTGAAATGGAGCGACACTGAAAACGTGCGTTGGAAGGCGGAGATCGACGGGCTAGGTTGGTCCACTCCGTCGGTCGTGGGGTCGGATGTTTGGTTTACGACTGCGACTGATGACGGCAAGTCGTTACGAGTCGTCTGTCTCGACAAGGATTCGGGCAAGGAACGTCACAACGTTGAAGTCTTTCACCGCGATGAACCGGGAACAATTCACGGCAAGAACAGTTACGCCTCGCCTTCCGTGCTGGTCGATGGCGACTACGTGTTCGTGCATTTTGGGAAGCTGGGGACCGCGTGTCTCGACCGCAATGCGAAGGTGATTTGGACGACCGAGTTCACCTACAACCATCGTCACGGACCGGCGGGCAGCCCGATTGTTGTGGGCGATCTGCTGATCCTCAGTTGTGATGGCGGGGACGTTCAGTTCGTCACGGCTCTCGATAAAAAGACCGGCAAGGAAGTTTGGAAGACCACGCGCGAGGGCGCGATGGCCTACTCGACACCGCTCCTGATTGAAGTCGATGGTAAGCCGCAGGTCGTCAGCACGGGGGGCGAGTGGGCGATGGGCTACGAGCCACAGACCGGTAAGGAAATCTGGCGGTTCCGCTATCCGAAGGGCTACTCGAACGTCCCTCGTCCGGTGTTCGGCCATGGACTGGTCTTCCTCTGTTCGGGCTACGACAAGCCGTGGCTGTACGCGGTCAGACCGGACGGCACGGGGGACGTGACCGAAACGCACATGGCGTGGAAGCTGGACCGCGGCGCGCCGCTCAATCCATCTCCACTGCTGATCGGCGAGGAACTCTATGTCGTCGCCGACAACGGCATCGTCACCTGCCTGAATGCGAAGTCAGGCGAGCAGCACTGGCAACAACGAGTCGGCGGAAATTTCTCGGCCTCGCTGCTGCACGCCGACGGTCGGATTTACATGCTCGACGAGAACGGCAAGACCTACGTCTTCGCTCCCACGAAGGAGGAGTACCGCGAACTGGCGGTCAACGAAGTTCCCGGCCGCTCCCTCGCCAGCATCGCCGCCGCCGACGGGGCGTTGTTCCTGAGAACGGACAAAGCGGTCTATCGACTGCAAGCGGCGAAGTGAGTCGGCGATCAATCACTGCCATGAATTGTCGGTTTGGTCTTGGTGAGCCGGGTGCCGTAAGGCCAATGGCACTCACTTTGTCACCCGCAGCGTCAGCGAGGGAGTGAAACAAGAGGAACTCCCTCGCTGACGCTGCGGGTGACTTGGCGCATTCGACAAAGTGAGTGCCATTGGCCGTCAAGCCCCGGATTTTTCGACAATCCGTCCGGGGCCTTACGGCACCCGGCTCACCAAGCTCTGACAGCAATTTGGTGCGACGGTACGTTGACGGACTCGGCGCGAGGCGCGTTCACCGCTGTGACTGTTTACTTCCCTTTGACCTGCGTGATGTAGATCAGGTACGCCAGCGGGGCACCGATCAAGATGCCGGAGAATGGGATCATTTCGAGCGGGATGAGCGGGATCTTCTTGAGTAGCCAAATCTTCTTGTAGACCAAGTCATACAGGAAGAAAGTGTCGAGCAGCACGAAGCCGATGACGGACCAGCAGGCCGCCAAGGTGCCGAGCTGCTTTTTCTGAGTCTTCTCTTCGTCAGTCAACGCCACTTTAGGCTTGCTCGCGGAGGAGGACGAAGAGGATTTGCTCCCCTTCACTGGCTCGATGGCTTCCTTGCGCAAGCCTGCTGCGTAGTACTTCGCGATCCCCTGATTGATGGCCAGCGGAGTCGCCATGACGGGGCGGATCGGCAGGTTGAACCTGAGTCGAATCTCGTCTTCGAGTTCCGCATCCGGCTCTTCCGAACACGCGACCAATACGCCGCCGTTGTCGATGAACAGCGGCAGGCACGTATGGCGGCGGACCAACGCGCGGGGGACCAGATCGAGGATCGAGTCATCCGGCAGCATGTCGGCCAGATCGACGTAAGGGCGACCGATCTCTTGAGCCAACGCCCGTGCGGCCACATCCGGCTCGACGAGCTTCAATTGAACGAGTGTGTCGCGGACGGAGAGTCCCGTTCGTTCCGCATGCGA
The DNA here is from genome assembly GCA_043721755.1 of Schlesneria sp. GTDB lineage: Bacteria > Planctomycetota > Planctomycetia > Planctomycetales > Planctomycetaceae > Schlesneria. Next base: position 3,620 of record JAYSQC010000191.1, on the reverse strand, counting down.
TTTGACTTCCTTCACCTGATCGGACGAGAGGATGCCTTGGTCCTGCAAGTACGCCGTCAGCGGTCGCCGTCCGGTCGTCGCGTCGCGGTCGTCGATCTCGCGGCCCTGACTCCGGTCGTAGTCGAGCTTCAGTTCGGAGTCGGTCAGGCAGAGCATCGCCTTGGCCAACTCGTTGAGCAGCGTCTGCGACTCGTTCGAGTACTGGCCCGTCGCGTACTTGCGGACATGGCCGTTCAGCTTTTTGTAGTTCTTGCGAACCTTGTCGGGATCGTCCTCGAACTGCACCAGTCGCAGCAGTTGGTAATGATCGGGCGGACGCTGGCCTTCGGGGATGCCGAGCCATTCCTTGTAGACATCAATGGCCAACGGAGACACCTCGTGAAGGGGGGAGTGGGCAGTGGGGGAGTGGGCGCAGACGAGACACGCACATTGGAGGCGCACGCCTCGTCGTACCGTACTCCCCCCAATCGCAACTTCGCGTTCGCTCTACGGAACTCACTCGACTTGGTAGTTCTTGGCCAGTTCTTCGAAGTCGCCGACACCTTGCTCTGTCAGGCCCGAGTCGCGGACGATCTCGGTCATCGCGACACGGTTGCCTGCCAATTCTTTGGCGGTCGCGTGGATCCGTCCGTTGGCGTCGTAGCTGTACGTCACTTCGACCGGTGAGCCAGCGGGCAAGTTGGCGGGGAGGTCCAAAATGCGGAAGTCACCGATCGGCGTACAGGCGTCCGGATCGGTCGCGTCCCCTTCCAGAATGTAAACGTGGATCGACTTCTGGTTGGCCGAGTTCGTCACAAACTTCTGACTCACGTTGAATGGAATCTGCGAGTTCCTCGGGATCATGATGTGGTTGATCTTCTTGGTCTTGTCTGTTGGACTCGACACCTTGACCCCCAGCGAGTGGGAGTTCACATCGCTGGTCTTCACCGATCGCAGCCGATTCGTCACGAGGGCACTCAACCCTGCAACGCCGCGATTTTCACGAGCTTCCAGAATGGCCGCGTGAATGGCCGCCCCTTGCGCCACGGCCTCTTCAGGACGGAGCAGACCCAAATCGCGGAGCGGTTGACGGTGGCAGACTTCGGCTAACATGACTTCGACGGCAGGCATGTACGTCGAACCACCGACAAGCACCACCTCTTGTAACGTGCCCATCTCTACACCGGCTTGTTGCAACACCAACTCGGTCGTGTCACGGGTACGTTGCAGCAGGTCAGCCGTCATCCGCTCGAAGTCCTTGCGGGTGAATTGCAGCGAAAGCGTCTTGCCACGGAAGTAGACCGTCAGCGGGATCTGAGTCTTCGTACTGAGTGCCCGCTTGGCGTCTTCGCAATTCGCACTGAAGTCGCGCATCGCTTCGGGGTCTTGACGCGGGTCTTCGTTGAATTTGCGAGCGAATTGCTCGGCGACGTGGTCGGTGATCCGCTTCGTCCAGTCGATCCCGCCTAGCATCACGTCGCCGTCGGTGGCGAGGACGCGGAACTGAGTCGGTGTGTAGCGAACGACGGTCACGTCGAACGTACCACCGCCGAGGTCGTAGACGAGAATCGTTTTGGCTTCTTGCTTCAGATCGCTGCGTCCCAGCTCACCCTTCATCCAAGCATAGGCCAGCGTCGCGGCAGTCGGCTCGTTGATGATGTCCACGACGTTCAGACCGGCGATGCGGCCCGCATCCTGAGTCGCCTTGCGGCGGACATCATTGAAGTAGTAGGGGACCGTGATGACCGCATTGGCGATCGGGCCAATGGCCTTCTCGGCGTCCTGCTTCATCTTCTTGAGGATCAGCGCGGAGATGAACTCGGGCGACAGCTTCTTGTTCTGGTAGACGACGAAGTAATCCTTGTTCCCCATCTGCCGCTTGACCGCTTCCACGATGTGGTCGGCCGACTCTTGCGAACTGCGTTCAAACGTGGGGCCGACCACGACTTGGCCGTCATCTCCCAGCAGCACCACCGACGGCGTGATGTTCCGCCCGTCCGCATTGAGTAGCGAGGTTGGCTGCCCGTCAGGGCTGAGTCTCGCGATGGACGAGTAAGTGGTTCCCAAGTCGATGCCGACCGTCTGACCGTCCAAAAATTTCATTGCGCAGCCTGTTTTCGTGAGTCCGAAGGTGAGTGATCGGATGCCGTCCGCAGATCGAACCGACATTCCCCCAGAGCGGGGGGCCAGAGTGGGCGGTATTCTGCCCGCGTGTCCTCTCGGAAATCAAGCGCGCTGGCTGTTTCAACAGGGCCATCGCCTTGTTGGGTCTGCGCAACCTGTAGGGTGGACCAGCGGCGTTTCGCTGCGCCGGCCCACCATGATTTCTCGATGCTTCCTACATGGTGGGCCGGCGCTCGAAGCGAGCTTGTCCCACCCTACGTGAACAAGGCGATGGCCCTGCCGTTTCAACGAGAAGCGAATGAGGGGCGTTTCCCGGCGGGTCACGCCGAACGGCAATCACTCGTGGAGCGATTCAATCCCGAGCAACTTCACCGCGCGATCGGCACGCTGATCGAGATGCCGAATGGGAGCTGACGCCGGTCGCGGTTGCCTCGCCAGGGAAGGCTTGGCTCGAAACACGACCGCTGAAGGTGAGTTTGGCCGCCCTTCAAACGAACCGATCTGCCGCTCGCTCAAATCGGACGGTCGATGCGAGCCGAATGCGGATGCTGTCACCGTTCCAACCAGCAGTGTTGCCGCCAAGCCTTTGATCAGGATTCGTCGCGCGTTGGTGTGTGAAACGACATTCATGATCTGCGGTCCTGAAGCTCAACACTGGAAATCCCGCGTGCAGGAGCAGCCGCTGGCCGTAATCCCACCCCATCGAGCCTCGCAAATTCCGCCGAAGCCGACTCACGCCAAATAGAGATCGGATTGCCGTGAATTACCGCAACAGGCAATTGCCGCCGAAGGGAAGACGTTCTTCGGGACGCCCGCCCCCATCGCTCCCATCGGCAAACTCCGCCAACGTGTGTTTGATGGTCCCGTAGGATGGACGCCTCGTCCGTCCGAGGTTGTCCAGAAGAACCGGACGGACGGGGCGTCCATCCTACGTTGCGCGTACGCGAACTCTTGCCGGCCGCCTGTGGTCTGCAATTCGACTCGCACGTCCCTCGTTTCCAAGCGTAAGCTTGGAGGCGAGGCGTGCGTGGTGATATGGCAACGTTGAGCGACGGCGTAGTCCGCGCGCTCCGAAGTCACGGCGTGCTGGCGAGTTGCTGGCGATCAGCGCCTGTCACGCGGCGTTGCGTGAGGCGTTTCGGCAACGACCTGCTTGGCGTGAGCGGCCCCGTTGTGGCGATGGGCGCAAAGATTTCTGAACGGCTTAACTCGTTGGTGTGGCTGCGATTTCTGAGGTTCGCGGCACGAGGTGCGTCAACTTTTCTGACGAGGCTGCGCGAGTGGCATTCAGGTTGCTTTACATCTTGCTCATCCTGCAAGACGCAACCACACGAGACGGCCAGCAGGTCGGGGCCGCTCGACAGTTGGAATCACTCGCTCACTCACGTTCCTCAGAAAGGACCACTGCCATGACGAATCTCTTCACCAAGTTGATCCACGACGAAGCCGGTTTCATTGTCTCGTCCGAACTCGTCCTCGTCGCCACCGTCGGCGTCCTCGCGATGGTCGTGGGGCTG
>JAYSQC010000190.1:0-20743 GCA_043721755.1 Schlesneria sp. | reverse complement strand
CAGCCCCACGACCATCGCGAGGACGCCGACGGTGGCGACGAGGACGAGTTCGGACGAGACAATGAAACCGGCTTCGTCGTGGATCAACTTGGTGAAGAGCTTGGTCATGGCAGTGGTCTTTTCTGAGGAACGCGAGTGAGTCAACAATTCAAACGGTTCGAGCGGCCGCCACCTGCTGGCCGTCTCGTGTGGTTGCGTCTGGCAGGATGAGCAAGATGTAAAGCAATCTGAATGCCACTCGCGCCGCCCCCTCAGAAAAGTTGACGCTCCTCGTGCCGCGATCCTCAGAAATTGCAGCCGCACCAACGAGTTAAGCCGTTCAAAAATCTTTGCGCCCATCGCCACAACGGGGCCGCTCACGCCAAGCAGGTCGTTGCCGAAATGCCTCACGCAACGCCGCGTGACAGGCGCTGATCGCCAGCAACTCGCCAGCACGCCGTGACTTCGGAGCGCGCGGACTACGCCGTCGCTCAACGTTGCCGAATCGCAACGCGACAAATGGCATCACGGGGCGTGCGGTTAAGTTTGTCGTACGACTCGGTCTGAGATTCTTGTCGCCCTGCGCGCGTTTCCGTCTTCAACAAGTAGCCTTCATCGCTCCGCGTGAAGGAAGCCGATGGGGGGTGGACGCTGATCATGCCAATCGAGGTTGGTCTCGCACTCGGCTTCCTTCACGCGGAGCGATGAAGGCTACTTTGGCTGCGGCTACGCCGCGTCGTTTCACCGTGTGGGCAACGACGCACAGCCCGTAGCTCAGGTGGCTCGCCTGAGATTCGTCGCCAGCCACGAAGCCATCGCAGGCGAGCCGCCTACGCCACGAAACGCGAGCAGACCAACAAGCAACGTCTCGGATGGTAATCACGAGGCGTTCCACTCTGCCGCTTTCGTTACTCATCGCGTCCGGCCGTAAGCGGCTTGAGCCACGGCGTCAGCGCCAGAATGAGCAGCCCCGAGCTGAATGACGTGACGACGAACAGGAAGAAGAAGTCCGCCTGTCCCCCGAAGTGCCACGGCAGTTTGATCTCGCCCCGTTCGATCGCTTCCACCCGCGAGGCGATCAAGCCACCCGCGAGATTCGCGACGAAGCTCGATACGAACCAAATCCCCATCAGCAGCGAGACGTGCCTGACGGGTGCCGCCTTCGTCACGTAAGACAGCCCGGTTGGTGAGATGCACAGTTCACCAAGCGTGTGCAGGAAATAGGTGACCAGCAGAAACATCACGCTCGCTTTGGCTCCCGCTTCCGTGGCCGTCGCCGCGCCCCACGTCAGCACGCCAAACCCGAGACCCAGCAGCACAAGACCGAGTCCAATTTTGGCCGGTTGGCTGGGGTTCATCTTTCTCTTGCCGAGCCACGTCCACAGCGCCGCGAAGACCGGACCCATGAAAATGATGACCCCGGGGTTGACCGATTGCAGCCACGTCGTCGGCATCTCCCACGAGCCGATGTGGCGATCGGTCTTCTCGGCCGCGAACACGTTCATGCTCGAACCGGCTTGCTCGAACGCCAGCCAAAAGAAGACGTTGAACACGAGGAAGATGAAGATCGAAGCCGTCGGCCCGCGATCCTCTGGCTGCTGCTCCCATGTGAACCATGCGGCCGCCAAGATCGCTGCGAACAACACCGCGCCGACCAGCAAATTGGCGTTGCTTCCCAAGCCGTCGAACGACGACTGCAAGACTCCGAAGAAGCCGTAATGAAACAGACACGCCACTCCCGCCGAGAGCGCGATCGAGACGAGCAGCCAGCTCCACGCGGTCGCTCCCCCGCGCGCGGTCGGTGCGTCACCGATGCCATCCAGATACTTCGGGCGCAACAGCAGGTACATGCCGAGTCCCGCCAGCATCCCGACCGCCGCTGAGCCAAACCCCCAGTGCCAGCCCACCGTCTCACCCAGCGTCCCGCAGACGAACGCACACAAGAACGCGCCGAGATTGATCCCCATGTAGAAGATCGTGAAGGCTCCGTCTCGACGAGGATCCTTCTCGGGATAGAGCTGCCCGACCATCACTGACACGCACGGTTTGAAGTGACCTGTCCCGAGGACAATCAGCGCCAATCCAAACACGAACAACGACAAGCCCATCTGCGAATGAGCCAGCTCACCGAAGCCCGACACGGCCAGGACCACATGCCCCAGCGCGATGATCGATCCGCCGAGCACCATCGAACGGTGGGTGCCGATCAACTTGTCCGCAATGATCCCGCCCGCCATCGGCAGTAGATAAGCCAGCCCCGTGTACCAGCCGTACAACACACTCGCCTCGGCTTTTGACCAACCTCGACCGGGATTGGCGAACCCGTTCGCATCGGGTTGAGGACTGATGGCCGAGATCAAGTACAGCACCAGCAGCGCCCGCATCCCGTAGTACGAAAACCGTTCCCACATCTCGACACAGAACAGCAGAAACAACCCCAGCGGGTGCCCCAGCAGCGTGGGCGAGGACTTGGTTCGAGCAGACGAGGACCGAGAATTGGCAGGCGGAGAATTGGCATCAGTCATGTGACTCAGACTCCCTTCGAGTAACACGGGAACGGGCTGACCGATTGGACCTGAAGCAGCGAAGGCTTTCCAGTCCACGGCGCTCTGAGGCACCACCTTGATGAGACAGCGAAACCTGTAGGGTGGGACCAGCAGCGCTTCGCCGCGCCGGCGCACCAGAATTTCTCGGCGATTCCCAATGGTGGGCCGGCGCTCGAAGCGAGCTGGTCCCACCCTACGTTGAAAAGGCGATGGCCCTGCACGGCATTTCCCCTGAATTGACGAGAGACTGCGGACTCCGGTATAGATCAAGTTGTTCTTGAGCGTGGTCGTGCTTGGGATGTCGCCGCTCTTCGGCATCGCTCTCTGAGTGACAACGCCTTCTGTTTCTCTTCACGCGGTGGATCGAGTCTGCGTCTCCGACCTTCGATCAACTCGCATTTGTTTCTGGACCCTCGCCGTGTGGCGAGGTCATTTTGCTGCTTCAGCTTCACGCGGAGATCGTCCTTCTGAAGCCCCTCGCCGATGCCTGTGAGCCGACTGACCCCGCGAGTCGGCTCGCAAACTGCCCCTCGTTGGAAGAACAAGAGTCATCATGCAGATCACTGGTTTTCGGTCGGAGCCTGCGGGCTTGTTTCTCGATTTGGATCAATCACCTGGGGCCGTGGCCCTCAGTCGAGACACAGGTGACGTGACCCTGCGACCGGAAGTCGCGAATGCCCAAGAGGGAGGACCGGCTCCCGAGGTGGTCTCCGCCGACAAGGTGCTTGATGTCGAAGCGATCGCGCTCGACGAAGGCCGAGTCGAAGTGAAGTTGACGGTGCGAGGCGACGACGGCGCGACACGCGCCATCTCGCTCGGCTCGACCGACCAAGCTCAAGCCGCCCGCGCTTGGATCGACGATGTGAAAACCGTCGTCTCATTCCGCGTCCGCCGTGCCCGCTTGAATCCGACCGTCGATCCGACTCAAGCCAAAGCGGTGCCGAGTCTGATCCCCGTTCCGCTCACTGAGGAAGAGATTGCCGCCGCGAGCGTCCCGCCGTTCATCGCTCCTCCCGGCCCGCCGACCGAACCGGTCGAAGTCCCCTCCTCGGAGATGGCCATCGACGCTGACTTGGAGAAAGAACTCGAAGCGGCAATGGCCGGACAGATGTCCGCCCCCACCAGTCCTCCCGCCAGTGCCGTACACGCGAAACCCGATGCGGTCACCGAGCTGCCTGCCACGGAAGACCTGCTCGAAGCGGGCATGAAGCTCAAGGCGAAAGTGCAAAGCGTCACTCCCGACGACATCTTCTGCGAGGTCGGCGGCTATCGCTCACCGGGCGTTCTGCCAGCGCGTCAGTTCCCACAGGGAAAGCAGCCGCACGCGGGCGAAGAATTCTTGGTCGTCGTCGAAAAGTACGATGCCGAGAATGGCGTGATCCTCGTCAACCTGCCGCGAGCAACGCGCAAGGTAAAGGGAAATTGGGACGAGCTATCCGTCGGCCAAATCGTCGAATGCACGGTCACCAAAACGAACAAGGGTGGGTTGGAAGTCTCGCTCGGAACGATGCGAGCGTTCCTGCCCGCCAGTCAGATTGAGCTGGGTTTTGCCCCTGCTTTGGACACGTTCGTGGGCCAGAAGCTGACGGTTCAAGTGACCGAGGTCAATCAGGCCAAACGCAACCTCGTCGTGAGTCGCCGTGCGATCCTGATCCAACAGCGCAAGGAGTCGGCCGCAGCGTTCTGGCCGACCGTCGATGTAGGTCAACAGTTCAACGGCACTGTCAAAACAATCAAGGACTATGGAGCCTTCATCGACTTGGGTGGAGCCGACGGATTCCTGCACATTGGCGAGATGAGTTGGACGCGCGTGAAGCATCCGTCCGAAGTGCTGCAAGAGGGCCTGAAGGTCGATGTCGTCGTGCTGTCGCTCGATCGCGAGAAGCAAAAGATCGGCCTCGGTATGAGACAGCTCGCGCGCAACCCGTGGGCCGACGTTCCGGAGCGTTATTCCGCAGGCAAAACAGTGACGGGCAAGGTCACAAGGATCACCGACTTCGGCGGCTTCATCGAACTCGAGCAGGGTGTCGAGGGCTTGATCCATATCAGCGAACTCGACCACCAGCGCATCCGCGCTGTCCAAGACGTGTTGACCGTCGGCCAAGAGGTGACCGTCCAAGTTGTGGAAGTCGCAACGGATCGCCAGCGCATCAGCCTCTCACTGAAGGCTCTCAAAGCGAAGCCCGAACAGGCGAAGTATGTCGAACCGGAACCTCTGCCGCTCCCCGTTCGCAAACGGAAGGAACCGCTGCGTGGTGGCAGAACCCACGAGGCGGGCGGCGGCTTGTTCGGCAACCCCAACGACTACAAATGACCCGCTCGTCACGAGCGAACTTACGAAGCCCGGCTGTCACTCAGCCGGGCTTTGCGTCATTTTGCGAGCAGGGCAGTGTCAGCGCTCCGAGAGCGCATTTCAAAATCTGTTTTTGCCTCGGACAACTAGCCCGACGCGCAAGCGAGGGCCTCACCGTCCATCGAATGTTCAGCCCTCGCTTGCGCGTCGGGCTAGTTTTGCAATGTGTTCTCGGAGGCTGACATCGCCCCGCTTGCCTTACTGGAAGATCGAACATGAGCCGCGACGTTCCCGCATTGGCCTTCATCACCGCCTGTTGCCTCGCACTCATCGGTTGCGAGACCGCGACGATGCAGACAAGCCCAAGCGGCACCACAACGCCAGCCGTCACCGCGGACAAGTCTCCCGTCGATGGTGAGCCTCCTGTAATCGCAGCGGCAAACACAACAAACTTTGACGGATCGGCCCCTGTTGGAGCGGACTCAGACCAAGCGGGACTCGACTGGCCGATCTTTCTCGGTCCCGATGGAACGGGTGTCTCGAACGAAACCGGACTGCTCGACGAATGGCCTGCCGCTGGACCAACCGTGCTGTGGGAGCAGCGGGTCGGCAAGGGCTACAGCTCACCGTCCGTACGTGATGGACGACTTGTCGTCCACCATCGACAGCGCAACAGCGATGTCATCGACTGCCTGCGTGCCGACAACGGCGCGTCACTGTGGAAGCACGAGTACGACACCGACTTCTCAGATCCGTATGGCTACAACAACGGGCCGCGCTGTTCGCCGCTGCTGACCGAGAACCGCTGCTACACGTTTGGTGCTCAGGGACGGTTGGTCTGCCTCGATTTGAAAACAGGCAAGCCAATCTGGCAACGAGACACCGCCCAAGAATGGAATGTTCCCGGTCACTTCTTCGGAGCCGGGTGTACGCCAATTCTGGAGGGTGGCCTACTGATCGTGCTGGTCGGTGGCCAACCCGAATCGGGCGTCGTGGCACTCGATCCCGAGACCGGCAAAACGAAATGGGAGAGCGTCGGCAAATCGACGTGGGAGGGCGTGAAGACCGATGGACCGGGCAACGCTCCTTACAAATGGACCGGCGACGAGATGCTCGTCAGCTACTCGTCGCCCCTCGCCGTGACGGTTCATGGGCAACGTCACTTGCTCTGCCTGGTGCGTCAGGGACTGGTGTCACTCGATCCCGCAACGGGGCGAGTCCGCTTCAAGTATTGGTTTCGCTCGCGGATCAATGACTCGGTCAACGCGGCGCGGCCGGTCGTCGTGGACGATCTCGTCCTGCTGTCTGCCGCGTATGAGACCGGTGCCGCGCTGCTCAAGCTGCTCCCCGAGGGTGACGGTTTTGAAGAGGTCTGGCGCAACAAGCGCGGCATGTCCACGCACTGGTCCACCCCCATCCACCGCGACGGCTGCGCCTTCGGCTTTAGCGGTCGCCACGAAAATGAAGCAACGCTCCAATGCATCGACCTCAAATCGGGAGACCTGCTCTGGCAGACGAACGGTTACGAAGGAAAAGTGGATGAACTCGAACAGGACCAAGCCACCGGGCAAATCAAGCATGCCCAAACCGGCCAAGCCATTCCGTGGCCGTTTTATGGACGAGGCTCGAAAACGTCGGCCGATGGCAAATACTTCGTCCTCGGCGAGCGAGGGACTCTGGCCCTGACGAAGCTCGACCGCGCAGGCTGGAAAGAAATCAGCCGCACCTCGTTTGAGAAACTGAAATACCCGATGTGGGCCTCACCAGTCCTGTCCCATGGACGACTCTACCTGCGCAGCGAAGACTGGCTGATGTGCTTGAACGTTGCCAAGCCAACTCAGTGAGTCCAAAGACACTGCGAACAAGGCTTTGAAGACGTTTCCGACAGAAGTCGAAATCGACCGAACAGAGGCCGTAGTCCGGACCCCTTGGTCCGGACTACGGCCTCTGTCGGAAACGTCTTTAAAGGCATCCCCGAGAGGGCTCGAACCTCTAACCTTCGGCTTCGGAGTTTGAACCGGGGTATCCGCAAAATACGTACAAACCACTATTGTTCATGGCATTTCTTACGTTGTGACGGGCTTTGCAAATCGTTGCAAGTCACACCATGCCACAGCAAAATATAGGGGTATTTGCACCGTGAAAATGCGACTGTGGTAGATGTGGTAGTCGCACGTTGATCACTGCTGCTGGCCCTACTTTTGATCGGTATTGCCGGTGATTCAGAGTCGATGCCACGGGACCGAAATGCGTTTCCCTCACGCCCACATCCTGCCAATCCGCCGCCTCACATCTGCTGTCGTCACGTCACCCACCGCTTCGCCCTGCGGGAACTCCAGCGTGGACCGGCCCGCGGTCACCGGCTCGAACCACGGCAGAAGCTCATTCGGGATGAACCGCGTCCGCTTCGAGTACGAATGCTGGAAATACTTGCGACGGAAATCGAATTGGTAGGGCCGCAAGTAGACTATGAAATGAAGAGCGGCAAAAGAACACACCCGGCGGCAACGTCTGGACGGACTTTCCGCCGCCGAGTGGGCCTGCTCTGGATTTGCACTGGATACAGTTTGGTCAGTGAGCTTGGATCTGGCTTGCGTGAGTTGACCGCGTCTCTCATTGCTTGGGTGTTGAGTTCGGAACTTCGACGACAACGACCGGCGGTTGTTGCTGCGTCGGATCGACGACCGATGGCATTGCGGGTGGTGGCGTCGGGATACCGACTGGCATCGAAGACGAACTCGGTTCAATGCTGTCTAAGTCCCGCTGCTTGTGCTCGTAGACCTTCCGACCAAACTTGAAGAACAGTGCGGGGGTGACGACTTGGTCGAGGATTGTGGAGGTCAACATGCCGCCGAAGACGACCAGCGCCAGCGGGTAGAGAATCTCCTTGCCGGTCTGTCCCGCTCCGAACAGCAGCGGCAGCAGTCCGATGAAGCTGGTCATGGCGGTCATCATCACGGGGGCGAGGCGTTCCAGGCTGCCGCGCACGATCATCTGTTCGGAGAACTTCTCACCCTCATGCTGCATCAGGTGGATGTAGTGCGAGATCATCATGATGCCGTTGCGGCTGACGACACCGATCAGCGTGATGAAGCCGACCCAGTGCGCGACGGACAAGCTGGTGGCACTGACCCAAACGCGCGGCCAGTCCCACCACGGGGCGGCCTGGAGTGCGGACCATTCGGGGCGGTTCACGATCAGCAGCGTCAGCACCGAACCGAAGGCGGCGAGCGGGATGTTGACTAACACTTGCAGGGCCGCTCGCCACGAATCGAGGGCTTTGCAGAGCAACAAGAACACGCCGAGGATGCTGAGCGAGCCGAGAATCGCGAGGCGGCGATTAGCTTGCTGCTGAGCCTCGAACTGGCCGCTGTATTCGACGTAGTAGCTGCCCGGAAGTTGCCGCAGGCTTTCCTCCACCGGAGCGAGTGCCTGCTTGATGTCGTTCACCACGCTGGCCAAGTCTCGTCCTTGGACATTGCAGAAGACGACGATGCGTCGTTGAACGTTCTCGCGGTTGAGCGTGCTGGGGCCAGTGGTGTCGAGCACTTCGGCGACCTGTCCCAGCGCGACGCGGCGACCGGAGGGCGTTTCCAGAATCGTCTCATTAATGGCTTCGGGATCGCTGCGCGAGGCTTCGTCGTACCAGACGACGAGACCGAAGTAGCGGTCTTCGTCCAGCACCTGCGAGACGACTTGTCCTTTGTAAGCTGTCTCCAGCAGGTCGGCGACATCGCCGGGGGCGAGTCCGTAACGGGCGGCTTCGTCGCGTTTCACACGCAGGCGGATTTGCGAGATCTCAATTTGCGGTTCGATCTGCAAATCGACGATGCCGGGGATCGACTGCATCCGGGATTGCATGTCGTAGGCGGCCGTGCGGAGTTCGCGCAGGTCTTGGCCAAAGACCTTCACGGCGACCTGAGCGCGAATACCGGACATCATGTGGTCGAGCCGGTGTGAGATCGGCTGGCCGATGTTGATGGCGGCTCCGGGGATTTGTGTGATGCGGTCGCGCACGTCGGCGATGACGACCTCGCGTGGACGGCCGACTTTTTCAAAGCCCCACAAGTGCGCGATCGGAACCAGTCGCAATGCTTTCCAACCCCAGCCCGGTTTCGCCACATTGTGCTCGGCCAGTTGCACGTCGATCTCGGATGAGTTGACGCCCTCGGCATGCTCGTCGAGTTCCGCCCGACCCGTGCGGCGCGAGACCGACAAGACTTCGGGCACGTCGAGAATCAGCCGATCGACTCGTTCGGCGATGCGCTGGCTTTCGTCGAGGCTCGTGCCCGGTTCCATGCGCAGGCTGATCGTCAGCGTCCCTTCGTTGAACGGTGGCAGGAACTCGCCTCCCATCCAAAAGATGCTGGTACACGTCAACGTGACCAGCACGGCGACGAAACTCAGAATCAAAGTCGCGTGTCGCAGCGTGAACCGCAGCACGGTCGCATCGATGCGCTTCAGCCAGCGCAGGAACAGCGGGTCTCGTTCTTCGTCCAAGAGCTTCGCCTGCGGCAGGAGGAACGAACCGAGCACCGGCGTGAACGTCAGTGAGACGACCAGCGAGCAGAGCAGAGCCACGATGTAGGCCACACCGAGCGGCGCGAACATGCGGCCTTCCAACCCGGCCATCGAGAACAACGGAAACATGACCAGCACCACGATCAGCGTCGCGTAGACGATCGAGTTCCGCACCTCACACGACGCATCGTAGATGACATCCAATGCCGGGCGTTGCTGGCCGACCGGCAGATGCCGGTTCTCCTTCAAGCGACGGTAGATGTTCTCGATGTCCACAATCGAGTCGTCCACCAGATCGCCAATCGCCACCGCGATGCCACCCAGCGTCATGGTGTTGATGGTGATCCCGAATCTGTGAAACACGAGGATCGTGAGCAGGATCGACAGCGGCATCGACGTGAGCGAACTGAGGCTGGTGCGGAAGTTGCCCATCAGCAGGAACAGGACAACGATGACCCACAACGCGCCGTCGCGCACGGCTTCGGTGACATTGTGGACGGCGGCCTCGATGAAATCGGCCTGCTTGAAGATGCGGCGCTCGATGACGACATCCGGCGGCAACTCCTTCTGGAGTGAGTCGAGCACTTCGTTGATTTTGCGGTCAAGGACCAGCGTGTCGGCGTTCGGCTGCTTTTGTACGGTCATCATGACCGCCGGGCCGCCGGAGAGGAGGGGCGAGGGCGGAGGGGCGAGGGGCGAGCGAGAATGCGAAAGCCCATCTGCCTGACTGTCTTCCTCTCGCCCCTCGTCCCTCACCCCTCGCCCCTCCTCCAGCTTCACCCAGGCGCTGCCGTCGCCCCGCTTGATCGGCCCGCCGAAGCGGACTTCGGCCACGTCCTTGATCCGCACCGGCATCGGCTCGCGCCACAGAACGGGCGTGTTTTCGATCTCTTCGAGCGTCAGGCTCTGCCCGTTGATTCGCAGCAGCGACTCTTTCGGTGAGCGGACGACGATGCCGCCCCCGGCGATCACGTTCGCCTTCTTTGCGGCGGTGACGAGTTGATCCAGCGTGACGTTCTGCGCCGCCAACCGTGCGGGCGACGTGATGATTTGATATTGCTTGAAGATGCCCCCCATCACCGTGACTTGCGACACGCCTCCGATTGCCAGCAGCCGATTACGCAGCGTGAACTCACCCAGCGTGCGTAGCTCCATCGCCTTCGCGGCTTGTTCTTCGGGAGTCTTCAGTTCGGCTGTGGACCGCAGGCCGAGCAGCATGATCTCGCCCATGATCGACGAAATCGGAGCCATCACCGGGTTCGAGTCCTTCGGCAATCGTTCGCGGGCGAGTTGCAGCTTCTCGGACACGATCTGGCGATCGCGGAAGATGTCGGTGCCCCACTCGAACTCGACCCACACGATCGACAACCCGATGCCCGATGCCGACCGCACACGCTGCACGCCGGTCGCGCCGTTCAGCAGGAACTCGATTGGCCGCGTGACAAGTACCTCAACCTCTTCGGGAGCCAAACCGGGAGCCTCAGTCATGATGGCCACGGTGGGGCGGTTCAAATCGGGGAACACGTCCACCGGCATCTCGCGGAGTTGAATGACTCCGTAGACCATCACGACGATCGCCCCGATCATCACCAGCGCCCGGTTCTTCAACGAGAAGGAGATGATTCCATTCAACATGCTGGTTCTTTCTTGCCGTGTCCGACAGAAGTGGTGAGCCGGGCGGCGTCAGCCCAATGGCACTCACTTTGAGCGAATTTCAAAATGACGTTCTGTACGACGTAGCTGAATTCGTAAGAATTCAGCCAGCTTTGACGATCATCTGAAGTCTGACGACTTCAGCTACATCCCATTCAGCTACATCGCAAAGTGAGTGCCATTGGGCTGACGCCGCCCGGCTCACCTGATTCTGACTTTTGTCGGAAACGTCTTTCTTATCTCACCGCCGCGAAGGCGGTTTGAATTTGAGGGACGCCGCCGGTCGCAACTGATTCGCCGCGTTTTAGGCCGCTCGTCACTTCCACGAGACGGTCGTCGGCCCGTCCCACCTCAATGCGACGGCGGTCGAACGTGCCATCCGCTTTCTGAACAAAGACAAAACTGCGCAGCCCATCCCGGACGACGGCGCTTAATGGAATGGCCAGCGAGGGTGACGGACGATCCGTGGTCAGGGTGACTCGCGCCGCCATGTTGTGTTGCAGCAGAACGGACGGCGGCGAAGGGAACTCGATCCACGCCGCCTGCGTGCGGCTGTCGGCTCCGACCACCGGGCCGATGCGAGTCACCGTTCCTTCCGCTTCCAGGTTGGGGTACGCGACCAATCGGATGCGGGCCTTCTGGCCAACTTTGACGAGGGCCGAATCGCGTTCGCCGACGAATGCCTGCACCGAGACCCGCGACATGTTGTGAATCTCGAACAATGCTTCGTCGGCTCTCACCACCTGGCCGAGCATCCGATCAAAGCCCACGACCGCCCCGTCAATCGGCGCACGCACGGGCAGGGCGTCGATGATGCGGCCCGTCTTGAGCAACTCGTCGATCTGCGCGGCCGTGATGCCCAGCATGAGCAACTTTTGTCGCAGGCTCGCGACCTGCGTGTCGAATGTTTTCACCTGACCTTCGGTTTCCAGAACCGTCCGACGCGGCACGGCATCACCTGCGGCTAGGCGGCGGGCCAGCGTGTCGTGCCACATCGCACCATCGAGATGCGACCGCAGCAGCGCCAGTTGGATGTCGCGCAGTTCGAGGCTGGCAATCTCGGCGAGAATGTCTCCCGCCTGGACGGACTGCCCTCGATCGACGCGGATGTTCTGGAGCTTGCCACCGAGTTGTGTCGAGGCCGTCGTGCGTCGATCCGCCGAAACATCGACTCCACCATCAAAGCTCTGAATGCGTTCGACGACGTGATCTGAGACCGGCTCCACCTTGAGTCCGATCGTACGCGCCGTCTCTGGCCCGATACGCAGCGTTCCGAGGAAGAACAGGCTGGACAGTTGATGACCTCCGCGCGTGACCACGCGATCACCCGGAAGTATTTTTCCTGCAAGAATCTCCGCTCTTCCTGACGACTGCCGTCCCACAACGACGGCGACCTTCTGATACTCCGACCCTTCCTTCAGGCCCGATTCTTCGACGAGGACATAACGCTCGGCTCCGTCGCTTTGTACGGCCGCCGACGGGATTGACAGAACCGCCTTGTTGCTTTTCCAGATCAGCTCGGCCTGACCATTCATGCCCGGTCGGAATATCGGCGAGCTCTCCGAGTTTTGGACCTCGGCCCAGGCGATGCTTTGATGCGTGAGCGGGTCGAGCATCAAGCCGAGTTTGTCGATCCTAGTCTCGAACACCTGACCGGGCAGTCCGCTGACGGTCAACCGCACCGACTGGCCGATTGCGACCCGATGCCAGTCCCGCTCGAGGACGCCGATTTTGACCCACACCGTCGAAAGATCGACGACATCCATCAGGTGTTCGGTCGGCTCGACGAACTTGCCAACGGCCAAGTCCGAATGCACGACCACGCCGCGCACGGGACTCTGCACGGGCATTCGTAGCGGTTGTTCCTGATCGGCTCCCAGCAAATCTTCCTCAATGTTGATCGCGGCCGCCTTGGATTGCAGGACTCGCAACGTGTTGAGGTTCTGTTGGTGAGTCAGTTGCGATTCGATCAGTCGCTGTCCCGAGACCGCCCCTGTCTTCGCCGCCGGTTCCAAGCCTTCGAGGATTTTCCCGGACAGGTCGATGTCATTGCGAGCCTTCTGATAATCCAACCGCAGTGTGTGCAGATCGAGGCTGTCGAGTTCCGCCACAACCTGCCCCGCTTCGACCAGTTCGCCGGGCCGCACGCGCAGCGAGACCACTCGCCCGGACAACCGCGACGTGACGACTGCGTACTTCGTCCACGGAGCGACGAGCGTTGCATAGGCCCGCAACCGCTCCGTCCCTTCGCGCCGCTCGACCTCCGCCGTCTGCACGTCGATCAGATCCCGAGCCGCCTTGCTCAGCGAGATGCGACCCTTAGCCAAGTCCACCTGAACGCCCCGCGTCGGCAACGGCTGATGTCCTTCGTGACCAAAGGCGGTCGTGGCGAGCACGCAGGCCAGCATCGACCAGACGAATCGTTTCATGATTGTTTCCTCCGAACGCAGCCCCGTCAGATCAGCAACAGGGCCGCGTTATTGTTTCACCGCACTCCGCGCCAAGTGCAGTTGTTCATTGGTGAACCCTTCCGGTCCCCTCTCCCCCGTCTTCGGGGGAGAGGGTTAGGGTGAGGAGGCCGAATCGTCGAGAGACATTTGTCCCGTTGCGATTCAGAGCGAACTCGCTGATCGAAACTTCGGCTGCGGCGGTCGCGAAGCGAATCCCACCTCACCCTAACCCTCTCCCCCCGAAGACGGGCGAGAGAGGGAACCGGAAAAGACGACCACCAACGAACGACTGCACCCCTCCGCGCCTACTCGACGTGATGGGCGTACTTCTTCGGATTGAAGTTCTTCCAGCGACCAACGACTTCCTTCCCGCCCACAGTGAACTTGGCGACCACGAGCAGATCGTCTTCCGGTTTCATCCACGGAGCCTTGGCAACAAAGTGCGAGTACGTCCCGGCCTTCTCTCCTGCCGGTCGCTCTTCAGCCGGAGCGGGTTCAAACGTCAACGTCTGGCTCTCCCCTTCACCCGCCGTGGCCTGAGCCTCGAAGAATTCGACGGCAATCGCCACCGGCTGCGGGTCTTTATCAACCGGCGTCTCAAAGAAGATGTCGAGTTCATTCCCAGCCGCCGCGAGATGCGCGGTCAGCAGGGCATGCACTGACCCGGCATCCGCGATCAACATCTTGCCGCGTTCGTGGCTGTGTCCATGAACCGCCTCGCCCTCCTTGTGGCCCGCGTCTTTGTGAGCCGCCTGGTCTCCGTCCTTGTGATCGGCATGGTCAGTCTGAGCGGGAGTCGCCGCTGTATTGGCGGGCTTGGCTGGCGTAGAACTCGTCCCGCCGCAACCGACAACAAACAACAGCGTGCCCGTCCAACAAATCGACTGAGTGAAACATCGAATATACATGACAATCCCCTTCAAATAGGCGTGATTCGTTCAAACCCCGCCGCGAGGCGGAGGCCGCAAGGCAGTCACATCTGGACGGACGCCGACCACTCCTGCGTACACCTCCGCCCCGCGAACGAGGCGATTCTCCAAAGCACATGCGAATCGTGATCCTCAACGCGCAGCCGCCGAACGGAAACACTTCGCACGGATCGCGGCCGGGATGAGTTCCACCGGCATGAGCAGTCGGCGGGTTTTAGGACCAGACCGACACGAGAGCAGCGGTCGGGTCAACGACCCCACCAGCGCGGCGCGGATGTCACGCTAGATTCTGAGGACACCTGAGCGTTCTCGGCGCGCAGTGTCACACAGCCGAGAGTCATCGGGCGGCGCGGACGGCACCACACGCGGTGGCGTCACAGCAGCAAGCGCCATGTGCTGAACATGGCCATCGGTGAGAGGAGGTCCAACAACGGCGGCCTCAACTCGGGCCTGAACCATCTCGCCCAGCAGCGGAACCCATTCGTCCCCGGTGTCAGAGCGATCTGACGAGTCGCCGGGAGACACGGGCAGAGTCATCTCAAATCCCAGCCACACCAAATGAACGTGCTCAACCGCCGATTCGGTCAGCGCCGGCTTGGCCTTCGTCGCCTCATTGTGACTGACGCCGTGATCATGGCCGACACCGTTTGGCTGACCGTGGTCGTGATGTCCGTGCGAATGGGAATGCCCGTGGCCGTGCGAATGGGAATGCCCGTGCGAATGCGATTTCGATTCGCGCTGCGGATCAGAGTGGTCACTCATCGCATGAGTGTGCCGCAACACCGGTGACGACACGGCACCGCTCGCCAGAACGGCGATCAGCAGCATGGCCACAATCCGGCGGAACACAAACATCACCGAAACTCCACGAGCAACCCGTCGATGGGACACGACACAAGAGTCCGCTTCCTCAACGCGCGGAAGTGTATCGGCAGCATAGATCGGCTGCATCTCATCACGAGAAAATTCCTGTTGCACAAGTCACGCATTGAGTTGCGTCCAACCCGCGAACTTGACTTGGATCAGGTCCACCAAAGTTCACGAACACTTCGCTTTTCGTCGAGCACAGCGGCACGTTATTGAGCGTTTTTTCTTTCAGGGTTTGAAGTAGCCGTAGCCTTCACTCTGTTTCCGAATGATTTCGACAGCGCCAGAGGGAACTGTAGTTACTCCGGAAAGCAGCTTGTCGGAGACGATCTGCTTTTGCTTCATCGTATTTTCGCACGCAGCGAAGCGGACGCCTTGCTTGATCAGCGCTGCCACCTGATCGGCGTGAGAGGATTTGTCCTTCACCAGGAGCGAGATGCCAGCCCCGTGGCACACGACTTCGATTTCGGTTTTGCGGCCCTCTTCTCGAAGGATGTTTTCGAGATTTTTGAGGCCGTGCTCCTGGCGTTCGGAGTCGGCAAAGTTGATATGGACGACGGTCTTGAGCACGGCGTTTTCTTTCCGAGAGGGCTTTTCCTGTGGAGGTTGTTTTTCGATGGCACCAATCGCCACGGCCAATCCCAACACAAGAGACACTGCGATCAAAATTCTCATTCCATACTCCTTTCAATAGATGTGGTGGACCTGTTCTCGCGCTGAGTGCGCATCATCGTTTTGAATGGACCATCACGCTTTCCTATTGCAACGTCAAAGCAATCAAGTACCCCGTTATGCCGATCCCCACCGCTGCGAGGATGAGTGAAACAATGACACCGAGCGACCATCGGCTGGGTCGATAAGGTTCTCCCCGCTCCAAGCGACCGAGAAGACGAACGTGCTGCACAGTGGCCAGTAGGGTGACCACCACGCCAAACAGGACCAGTGCCGTGCCGAGAAAGACCGACAGCCCCGGCGATAGAGCGGGTGGCTTCCGTTCTGCGACGGCCGCCACCTCGCGCAGGAACAAGCCGAATCGGGCGACTACGAAGCCGAAGCCCATCAGCGCCAGCCCGGTGCGAATCCACGCGAGCAGAGTTCGCTCTGCCGCCAGATGCACGCGGGGGTCTTGCGACATTGATGGCTCCATGCCTCGACCTCCAAACGCCAAGCCTGCTTCCGGGCTGTCACCGTCCGGCGGTTCGATCCTTGATGGATTCACCGGACAGTACCACGCTCCAGAGCGATCAGAATGAGGACGAGCAACGGTAGGAACACCAAGGCAAACGGAACTCGGCGGACGTGAAGCAAATCAGCCAGCGTGATCTTGCCGCGATCACCCCACTTGTTGACCGTCCGTTCGAGGACACCGGACGCCTCAGCGAAAACATAGGAACCGGCAATCAGACCGAGCACGCCGAAGATGGCGTCGTAATTTCCCTGGCCGAGGGCGGCGGCTCCCGTCCCGGGGCAATAGGCCATCAGGGCGAAGCCGACTCCAAACAACAGGCCGCCGATGATGTTGGCGGCGTAGCGCGTCGGTTTGATATGGAGTTGGATCAGTCCGAAATGGTGCAGCGTCAAGATGCCCACCATGCCGACGACGATGGCCGTCAGCATCACCTTCATGACCGTGAAATCTTCGAGCAGCAGCGCGCCGATCAGAATGTGGTACTTCGCGACGCCCCCTTTTTGCAGCAGAAAGCCGAAGACGATCCCGAGCAGCACTCCCAAAATAAGCTGTGGAGCTTTGGGCTTCTCGCTTGTGGACTTGATCTCATCCGGCTTCGGCAAATCAGCCTTGGGCAGCGGCGGATCGGCGACGGCCATCGATTCTTGAACGAGTTGCTTGGGCGTCATGGGTTGAGTCCTTATCAGACCGCTCTCCTAGAGCCGGTACATCGGGATTGCGACGGCCATTCCGCCGATGAAGAAGCAAACCAGTGCCACCCACGATCCGACCGACAGTTGCAATGCTCCGCTAATGCCGTGACCGCTGGTGCAGCCTCCGGCCATCCGCGCGCCGAATGCCATAAAGGCTCCGCCTGCAAAAGTGGTTGCCAACCGCAACGGCAGACTGCTAGCACCGAAGCGTGCTTCCCACATGGGCGGCAGCCATTCGCCGGTCAATTCGCTGCCGTGCCATGCGGCGAGGAACGCTCCCCCGATGGCTCCGACGACGAACATGACTTCCCAGTCGATTTTCGGCTTCGTGTCCTGAAAGTACTTCAGCGATTCAGTGTGCCGTGGCGCGAAGAGCATGCCCATCAAACCGGCGACGCGGGCATAAGCGGTCGATGCACCAACCGGCTTATCCGACAACAAGAACGTGAGCCACACGAGCACCCCGATCAGCGCGCCGACGACATAGGGCGACCAAGCCGGTCCCGAATAGGACAGCGGGTCGGTTCCTGCTGACGGATCAGCGGCAAGAATCGGAGAGAACAAAATTGGAATTCGGAAAATGTCCATGCGGAAATCCTCGGCTCGGTCGAGGTGAGTTGAACGCTTCACTTCGTAACCTTGGCTTCCGGATAGCCAGCGTGCGTCCACGCCTGCCAACTTCCCGGCACATTGCGCACATCGGCGAACCTCTGATTCTGGAGCAGGCTGGCCGCCAAACTCGCGCGATATCCGCTGTCGCAATAGACGGCTACCGGCTTTTGTTTGTCCAATTTTTCGTCAATGCTCTTCGGTGTCTTTCCCTGAACTCCATCCCGCAGATCGGGGAGGAAAATGTGTTGAGCGCCGGGGATGTGTCCCTTTTTCCATTCGTCGGGCGAACGCACATCGACGATTTGGAGGCCGTTCGAGTCCTGCTTCAACTCGTGAACGGTCATCTGCGTCGTCTCTGCCAGATCGAATCCGGCGTTGTCCCACGCCTTCATGCCTCCCACGAGATAGCCCGTGAACTTGCCATAGCCAGTCCGCAGGAAGAGTCTCACGGCCTTCTCGACATCCTGCTCGTTCTCGACCACGAGGAGAATCGGCATGTCCGGCTCCAGCATCCATCCGGCCCAGATCGACAACTCGGGCGATGCGCTGATATTGATCGCGTTCGGAATATGCCCGCCCCCGAAGGCCAGCATCGACCGGCCGTCAATGAGCACCGATTCGGCCGCTTGAATCCCGGCTTGAAACGCTTTCGCAGGCAGGCCGGGGACGACGGGTAGCCCACCGAGCACTGGCGGTCCCTTCGCATTCAGCTTCTTCATCCGCTTGTAATAGACCGGTTCAGGGGGAGCTGTGTTCAACGCATACTCTTTGAATTCTTTCTTGTCAGCGAACTGCAAGAAGCTGTTGAACCGCCGCTCGTAGCCAATCGAGGTCGTCAGCCGATCCCCGATGTCGGCTCCGCACGGCGAGCCATGACCATGTCCCGGATGGACCAGCACTCCGTCATCCAGCTTCAGGTAGAAGCCATAGAGCGTGTCAAACAGTTGGCCTGCAAGCTCCTCCGCTTGCGCCTGGCCCATCAGGTCCGGCCGTCCGGCTGAATCCGCGAAAAGCGAGTCTCCACTGAAGACACCCCACGGCGTCTCCGCCCGTTTCTTTTCGGCGATGACGTAACTCATGTGTTCCGGTGTGTGGCCCGGAGTGTGTCGCGCCGTGAGCACGAAGGATCCGAGTTCAAAGGTCTGGCCGTCTTTGAGGGGCTGGTGCTCGAAACCGTAGTCCGGTCCGCCTTCGTGGCTGAGATAGATCTCCGCCGTCTGGACACGTTCTGCCAACTCGCGCGCTCCGCTCACGAAGTCGGCATGAATGTGCGTCTCAAAAATGTGCGTGATCGAAACTTTGTGTTTGCGAGCCAGCTCCACATAGATTTCGACATCCGTGCGCGGATCAATGACCGCAGCGACCCCCGTCTCGTCGTCGCCGACAAGATACGAAAGCTGCGCGATTCCTTCGGTGAGAATTTGCTCAAGAACCATCGACATGATCGGGACTCCCTAATGCGGCATCGAAAGCCGGTGAGTTTGCTATCGAGTGACGTGGCCTCGCGAAACGAAGGGCGGTTCTTTGACGCCGCCCACTCGGTCCGGTGTTTGTCGCATAGGCTTGCGCGCGAAATACTCAACCGCAGCCAGAAACACGGCGACGACCAGCAGCAAGCCCACAATGACGAGCCACGGTGAAACTCCCAGCACGGCCGGTAGGGCAATTTTCCCGCCGTCGCCAAACCCCTTGATCACGGGTTCGATGAGGGGATAAGCCGCGACGAACACCGTTGCGCCCGTCAGCATTCCGAACACCCCGATCATCGCACCACGGTTGCCTTCGCCGCACGCCGCGACGCTGGTTCCCGGACACAGGCCGAAGACGGCCATGCCGATGCCGAACAAGACCGCACCGATCAAGACTCCGCCGTACAGGAATGGCTTGATGCTCAACGTGGCCAAGTCCGCCTCGACCAGTCCGTAAACGCCGATCGAACCCACGGCCATCGCGACCAGCATCACCTTGAGCACCTGCCAATCCTTGAGCAGGAATTGGCCGACAATCACCTCGAACTTACCGACGCGCCCCTTTTGCAGCAGGAATCCAAACACGATTCCTGTGATGAAGCCCAACGCCAGTTTCTCCGGTGAATCAAACATGATCGCCCCCCTCTTTCCCGTACATCGCGAACGCTGTGACGGTTCCCACCGCGAAGGCGAGCAAAATGAACACCCAACTCGAAACGGCCAGTTGCAGTGTCCCGCTGATGCCATGCCCGCTGGTGCAACCGCCCGCCATCCGAGCGCCGAACATCATCAGAGCACCGGCCAGAAACGCTGCCGCATAGCGCTTGGCAACACTGTCGCCAAAACGCCAGCGCCACAAAGCGGGAACCTTCTCGTGCTGACGGTCACCCGACAGCCACGCACTGAAGAACGCGCCCACCAACACGCCCAAGACGAGCATCCATTCCCAGTCAATCTTGGGGGACTTCTCATCGAAGTATTTATTGTGCCATGGGCCGGCCTCGGCGACTTGAGGCACGGCGGCCTTTTCGCCCAGCGCAGTGGTGTATTCAAACGCGGTCGTGATGCCGATCGGCTTGTTCGCCGTGGCAAAGGTGAACCAACTCAACAGGCCGATGCCCAAGCCCACGAGATAGGGAGACCACGATTTCATCGCGAAGGGGTTCGTCATGATTCACCTCGATTTGAATGTTGAGCGTCCTTCGATCCGGTTTGGTGATCGAAAGGCGTCCGCTCTGGCCACTCTTTGCTCACTCGGCACCTTCTGGTCCCACAGCCAGCCCCACACCGGCAACCGAGAATGAGCGGAAAGGCGAAAACGACAATCCGCATCACGATGTCGTATCACTCGTTCGTGTTGCTTCTCCTTTTTTCGGCTCTCTGCCACTCCTGTTGGACAACACTCGTGAGCGGCAAGGCGCTAGCCGCCGGTGTAGGCGAAAACGACCGGCGGCTAGCGCCCAATGGCACTTACTTTACTAACCCGCAGCGTAAGCGAGGGCGATGACAAGAGGCGTTTCCCTTTGTTTCCCTCGCTTACGCT
>JAYSQC010000189.1:0-6601 GCA_043721755.1 Schlesneria sp. | reverse complement strand
CGACAAAAGTAGCAGGCACACTCCGTGTGCCGTCCGCGAGACCGTGATTCGCAGAGGAATTCGGTGAACGGCACATGGAATGTGCCTACTACTTTGACTCCTGTCGGACACGTCTATCCCGCTACCAGCGAGATGTGATCGGCCTGCGCGGGGTCGGTGTCGGGGAAGTCGCCGCGTGAATGTGTGCCTCGGCTTTCGCAGCGTGACGCGGCGGCGCGGATCATCAGGCGGGCGACGAGCAGCATGTTTTGAAGCTCCCAACCTTGGGTCGTGTTGAACTCGCGCGGCCCGACGTACCGGTCCCAAAACTCGACCTGCTGCAGGGCCGCCTCCAAACCGACCGCGTCGCGTTCGATCCCGACGTTCCGCCACATCTCGCTGTTGAGCGAGTTCAACAGATCGCCGAGCTTCAAACTGGCATCGACCGGTTGATGTGATGGCGGATCGGGACAGAGCGGCAGCGCGGTGAATTGATCTCCTTCTCCCAACGCGGCGGCCGAGGCATTGCGACCGGCCCGCAGCCCGAAGACCAAGCCTTCGAGCAAACTGTTGCTCGCGAGACGATTCGCGCCGTGCAGGCCGCTCGATGTCACTTCGCCCGCCGCCCACAGTCTCGGCAGCGAGGTCCGCGCTTCGTCATCCACGGTCACGCCGCCAATCATGTAGTGCGCGCCGGGCCGAACGGGGATCAAGTCGCGCGTCAGATCGAGACCGAAGTCGGCGCAGACCTGACCGATGTGCGGGAACCGTTCGTGGACGAGTGCTTTGTCGAGATGAGTCACATCGAGATAGACGCAGTGATGCCGCGTCTTCTCCATCTGCCGCGTGATGGCGCGACTGACGATGTCGCGCGGCGCGAGTTCCGCCGCCGGGTCGTAGTCGGGCATGAAACGCTTGCCGTTGCAGTCGCGCAGCAAGCCACCTTCACCGCGCACCGCTTCCGAAATGAGATGTCGCGACGAACCGGCGATGTAGAGCACCGTTGGATGGAATTGCATGAACTCCATGTCGCGCACTTCACAGCCCGCGCGGAAAGCCATCGCCTGACCATCGGCCGTCGCGATCTCGGGGTTCGTCGTTTCGCGAAAGAGCCGCCCCGCGCCGCCCGTGGCGAGGATCGTCTGCTTCGCCCAGACAAACGTCTTGCCGTGCTGAGCGTTCCACACCAACGCCCCGCGACACTCGCCATCGTGCGTGAGCAGATCGAGCGTGAACGTCTTCTCCCAGATGTCGAGGTGCGGTTCGCGACGAACGCGGTCGATGAGCGCTCGCATCACTTCCTTGCCGGTCGCGTCGCCCAAAGCATGGACAACGCGACGATGACTGTGCCCCCCCTCCTGCGTGAGGGCCATCTCACCATCCGCCTGATCGAAGACCGTGCCGAGCGTGATGAGTTCCCGAATCCGCTCGGGCGCTTCACGCACGACGGTCTCGACAATGTCACGGTGACACAGCCCTTTGCCTGCCGTCATCGTGTCGGCCACATGGTTGGCGAAGTCATCGAACGGATCGAAGACTCCCGCGATCCCGCCT
The DNA here is from genome assembly GCA_043721755.1 of Schlesneria sp. Classification (GTDB taxonomy): domain Bacteria; phylum Planctomycetota; class Planctomycetia; order Planctomycetales; family Planctomycetaceae; genus Schlesneria. The sequence goes on along the minus strand of JAYSQC010000189.1, from coordinate 5,068 downwards.
TGCGCGTACGCGCTGTTCGATTGGCTGATGACATCCTTCGTCGCAAGGACCACCTGCACCTTGGGATCAATGGCTAGGGCCGCGCGAATCCCCGTGATCCCCGCGCCGATAATCAGCACATCCGTAAACAGATGCGGCACCCGCTTCGGATTGAACCGCACGAGATAGCGGCGTTTGGGCGAAACCGTCAGTGGCGACATGAGGACTCGATTCAAAAACAACGAGGACCAGTTCAGGCGTGGGTCAGGTTTGTAACCTGCCCGAGCAATTTTTTCAGGGCCACGTCACGGTTGCTGTCGGTTCGATCAAACGCCACACGAAGACAGGTGCCGCGCGAATTGAGGGGAGCGCGAATGAAGACGAGCAACTCTCTTCGGTCTTCATTCGCGCTCCCCTCAATTCGCGCGGCTCATTCTGCCTTCAGTGACGACTCGCGGCCAGACACATCGAGAGACCTCGTCCGTCGATTCATCGCGCACCCTCGGTTACAGTCACCGCCACAAACTTTGCCCCCCTGCTGTCCCTCCGGAACACGGCATGACACCTTCGTTCGTTCGATTCGTTTTGATGGCGCTGCTGGCGGTGCCGCTTTTTGCAGAGCTGGCCAGCGCAGCCGATGTTGTGAAGATTGGGACGTTCAATTGCGAGTGGCTCAACCGCCGCCGCATCTATGTGAAGTACGGCCTGCCCCTGAAGCTGACTCCGCAAGACGACGCGATCTGGAACTTGCGTGAGTTTCGCGACACGAAGTTCAAGGAGGCGGCTCGTGCGGTCGCGGCTGCGATTCGGGAGATTGATGCCGACGTGATCGGTCTCACCGAAGTCGGCGACGAGTCCGACGTGCGCGATCTGCGAGACCTCGTGAAGGAAGCGGGCCTCGACTACCCCTTCTGGGCGGCAGCCAAATCGAGCGACACGTTCACGAACCAGAACGTCGCCGTCTTCTCGAAACGCGAGTTGAAGCAGATTCTCCCCGAGATTCCCGGCCGCGAAGGCTTCGATCTGGAACTCGATGACCCCGAGCACGAAGACACAACGGGAGTGAGCAAAGGGATGTCGGTCGTCTTCACCGCAGCCGGTCGCCCGGTGAACTTCTACGTCGTCCACCTGACCAGCGAACTCGGTGGCCACGAGAAGGATGCTCAACGAGTGGCCCAAGCGTCGCTCATCCGGCGGCACTCTCTCAAGCCGATGCTGCGCGGTGAGCATGTCATCGTGACGGGAGACCTCAACGATCACCGAGACCAGCCAACGCTGCGCCGCATCCGGGGACGAGACGACATCGACGAAGACCTCGTGCAAACCGCCGGCCCCACGTTTCACACCCGCAAGCCGGACGAGACCAACGAGTCGTGGAACGAACGCCTGCGCAACCACTGGAGCTACGAGTACGCCGGTCGCCGCGAGCAGATCGACCACGTTCTGGTTTCGCCCTCCGTCGTGGAAGCCTGCACCCGCGACAACCAACGCCGCCAGATCGGCATCCACTTCATCGACCTCAACCAACGCTTCGACAACGACACCCGCAAAGTCTCCGACCACCGCGCGGTCCTGCTGACGTTGGAGTTTCAGGAGTGAGCCGTAGGGTAAGCGTCTCGCTTGCCCGTCGTTGTTGCAGTGAGCAGCCCGCTTTGCATCCAAGTGACGGAACGGGCAAGCGAGACGCTTACCCTACGATTTCACCGCCCCTTCAAGATCCACGACCAATTCGCAAGGAACCCCTGATCGTGAGCTCACGCACCCTGCTGGATCTCCCGCGAACCACATCCAACTTGACTCGCACCTGCGTGGCGAGCGTTCTGCTCGTGACCATCGCGTTTCACCCGAGTGCCTTCGCGGCGGACGCCCCTGCCCCGACGGTGACTTCGCGCGAGATCCGTTTCAACCGAGACATCCGCCCGATCCTGGCCGACAAATGCTGGGCCTGTCATGGACCGGATGAGAAGACGCGGCAAGCCGATCTGCGACTCGACACGGCCGACGGTTCGCGGGCCGATCACGGGGGACATGCTGCCGTTGTGCCGGGCGATCTCTCGAAGAGTGAACTCGTGCGACGGATTCGTTCGGCCGATCCCGACGAAGCGATGCCGCCTGCCAAGCACCCGAAGCAATTGACCGCCACCGAGAAGACGTTGCTCGAACAGTGGGTCCAGCAGGGAGCGAAATACGAAGGGCATTGGTCGTTCACACCGATGCAGCGCGTCGAGCCACCGCGCGTCAGTCCCGGCAACGAGCCGCGCGTCGTCAACGGCATCGACCGGTTCGTCCTGCACACGTTGGAGGAACGCGGATTGAAGTCGCTCGCGCCGGAAGCAACCCAAGAGCGGCTGATTCGTCGCGTCACATTCGATCTCACCGGACTGCCGCCGACGCCGAGTGAAGTCGAAGCGTTCGTGAAGGACTCGTCGGCGGAGGCGTATGAACGGGTGATCGACCGGCTGCTCAAGTCGCCGCGCTACGGTGAGCGGATGGCGACCGAGTGGCTCGATCTGGCGCGGTATGCCGACACGCACGGCTATCAGATGGATCGCTTTCGTCCGACGTGGCCTTACCGCGACTGGGTGGTCTCCGCCTTCAGCGACAACCTGCCGTTCGACCAATTTGCCACATGGCAACTCGCGGGCGATCTGCTCCCCAACGCGACGAAGCCGCAGCGCGTGGCCACCGCGTTCAACCGACTCCACTCGCAGAACGAAGAGGGGGGCGTCGTTGAGGAAGAGTTCCGCGTCGCGTATGTCGTCGATCGAGTCGATACGTTTGGGACCGCGTTCCTGGGGCTGACGTTTGAATGCACGCGGTGCCACGACCACAAGTACGACCCGCTGACGCAGCGCGATTTCTATTCGCTCTTCGCGTTCTTCCAGAACATCGACGAGTTCGGCCAGACGACGTACTTCACGTCCTCGACGCCGGTCCCGACGGTGCTGCTCTCCAGCGACGAACAGGATGCCAAGCTGGCGGCCCTCGAACAGAAGATCGCTGACAAAGAGCAGGCTCTCGCGACAGTGCGAGACTCGGCGAAAGCGGCGTTCGCAAGCTGGCTGAGTTCCAAGCCCGAGTCGCCCGTCGTGCCAACTCCGCTCGCGTCATTCTCGTTTGACGAGCTGACTCAGAACCAGTTCAACAACAGCATCGACGCGGCCAAGCCCGGCAACTCGGCGGACGGAGTGAAGCTGAGCGAAGGCCGCGCGGGACAAGCCGCCGAACTGAGCGGCGACAACGGGATCACGTTTCCCGGTGTCGGTCATTTTTCCCGCGCGAGTGCTTTCACAATGGCGATCGCGGTGAGACCGACGGTCCTCACGCCGCGCGCCGTCGTCGTCCATCACTCGCGCGCCCCGGCCGATGCGGGGAGTCGCGGCTACGAACTGCTGCTCGAAGAAGGGCACGTCGCGTTCGGGCTGCATCACATGTGGCCGGGCAACTCGATCAAGGTCCGCTCGAAGCAAGCGGTCGCGGTGAATGAGTGGTCGCACGTCACGGTCACTTACGACGGGTCGAGCCGCGCGGGGGGAGTCCGTCTCTATTTGAATGGCCGTCCGATGGCAGTCGATGTGATTCGTGACGGGCTGTGGAAGGACATCACGTACGAAGGGGGCGAGCCTGATTTACAGATCGGTGTCCGGTTCCGCGATGCCGGGTTCAAAGCGGGGCGAGTCGATGACTTCGCGATTTATGGGCGCGCGCTAACCGCGTTGGAAGTCGCTCACGTCGCAGGTCGTAACGATTTGAAAGCCGCTTGGTCCGCAAAGGCTCCCGACCTGTTCGAGACTTTTTTGGTTACGGCACATGCCCCTTTTCAGCAGGCACTCGCTGAGCTAATCGCCGCGCGCGATGAACAACGACAGCTCATCAACCCGATCCCCGAGATCATGGCGATGCGCGAGATGGCCGCTCCCAAACCGGCGTTCATCTTGAAGCGCGGCAACTACGACCAGCCGTCTCAACCGGTGACCGCCGACACGCCGCGCGTCCTGCCGCCGTTTCCCGCGAACGCGCCACGTAATCGACTCGGTCTCGCACAGTGGCTCGTCGATCCAGAACATCCGCTGCTGGCTCGCGTCACCGTGAACCGACTCTGGCAAACGCTGTTTGGTCGCGGCTTGGTCGAGAGCAGCGACAACTTCGGATCGCAGGGAGCGTTGCCGACTCATCCCGAATTGCTCGATTGGCTCGCCCGTGATTTCATCTCCAGCGGGTGGGACACGAAGGCGATGATGAAACGGATCGCGATGTCGGCGACGTACCGACAACGGAGTTCAACGGGGAGTGCTGACCCCGACAACCGCTGGCTCGGCCGCGCACCGGTGAAGCGACTCACCGCCGAGATGCTGCGTGACCAATCACTCGCGACGAGTGGCCTGTTGGTCGAAAAGCTCGGTGGGCCGAGCGTGAAGCCGTACCAACCGGCGGGCTTGTGGGACATCGCGATGGGCAAGCCGAACTACGATCAGAGTCACGGAGCCGATCTCTACCGACGGAGCCTCTACACGTTCTGGAAGCGGACTGTGCCGCCTCCGTCACTAATGACCTTCGACGCGGCCGACCGCAGCTACTGCACCGTCCGTCGTCAAAGCACGAGCACCCCGCTGCAAGCCCTCACACTGCTGAACGATCCCCAAATCGTCGAAGCCGCGCGGTTCATCGCGCAACGGATGCTGAAGGAAGGGGGCGAGACCAACGAACAACAACTCGCGTGGGCCTTCCAACTCATCACGACTCGCCCGGCGACAACGCGCGAGACAGCGATCCTCTCCCAGATGCTGACCGAACAACGCAGCCTCTTCGCCGCCGATGCAGCTTCAGCCCAGAAGCTGCTCACCGTCGGCGAGTCCAAGCCCGACACGGCCCTCAACCCCACCGACCTCGCCGCCCGCACGGTCGTCGCGCTGGCGATCCTCAACCACGACGAAGCGGTCCATCGACGATGAGTACCGATCAGGGGGCACTGCCATGGCCGCCTGCTATACCTCTCGCGGCACAAAGTGAGAGGTTTCCGAGCGGGGCGGCGTAAGCCCCCCGGTTCTTCCAAAGCGGGCTTACGCCCAAGAACCGGGGGGCTTACGCC
>JAYSQC010000188.1:0-18123 GCA_043721755.1 Schlesneria sp. | reverse complement strand
CGGCGTCAGCCCCCTGATTCTTGGGCGTAAGCCCGTTTTCAAAGAATCAGGGGGCTGACGCCGCCCCGCTCAGAAGTCTCATCAAGGACCGCACGAGGTGGAAAACGTCACCGGGAGTCCTCGCCATGTCCTCGCCACTTGGTTCGCTCAGTCGTCGTGATTTCTTGGCGGCGTCCTCGCTGGGATTGGCGGGGGTCAGTGCGATGAGTCTCGCGCCGAATGCGGTCGCGCAAGAGCAGGCCGTGCGCGCGGGAGGGGCTGCGGGAAAGAAGCCGCGTGTGGCGGCGATCAATTCGATCTACCGGCTGCGCTCGCACGCCTACCACATCGCGGGGCGGTTCATTCACGGCTACACGCGGAACGGGTTTCATCATCAGCCGCCGTTCGAGCTGGTCCGGATGTGGAACCATCAGCAGCCTGAAAACGACCTCGGCCCCAAGGTCTGCTTCGATCATGGCATTGAGCTGGCGAAGTCGATCCCCGAAGCACTCGGCGGGAAGAACGGACTCGATGTCGATGCGGTGTTGCTCATCATCGAACACGGCGACTACCCGGTGAACGAACGCGGACAGGTCCTCTATCCTCGGGCCGAGTTCTTCGAGCAGATCGTCGAGGTCTTCAAGAAGACCGGTCGCAGCGTGCCAGTCTTCGTGGACAAGCATCTGTCCTACGATCACACGCTCGCCGCGAAGATGGTCGCGACGGCGAAGGAGTTGAAGTTTGGGCTGATGGCCGGATCGTCGCTTCCCGTGACGTGGCGTCGGCCCGAGATCGAGCCAACCGTTGGCACACCGTTCAAAGAAGCGGTCGTCACGTTCGGCTTCGATCGCGGCTCGGTCGAGATCTATTTGTTCCACGCCCTCGAAGTCTTGCAGTCGATGCTGGAACGACGGACTGGCGGCGAGACCGGGGTGAAGTCGGTCGAGTTCCTTCACGGAGATGCCGTCTGGAAAGCGGGCGATGCAGGTCGCTGGTCGTGGCGACTGGCAAACGCAGCCCTGTCGCGCTGTGCCAGTACCAACGTCGGCCCCATCCGCGAGAACGTCCTCAACCCGCAAGCCGTTCTCATCGAGTACCTCGACGGCACGCGCGGCGCCGTGCTGAACCTGATCGAACAAACGTCCGAGTTCGCTTTCGCCGCAAACATCGAAGGCCGAACCGACCCCCTCTCAAGCTGCTTCTATTTGCCCGCCCCTCCCGGCGCGCGGTTCTTCGATCCGCTGACCTTCAACATCGAAAAATTCTTCGCCGCCGGAACGCCGCCGTATCCGGTCGAACGAACGCTGCTCACCAGCACCATGACCGACCTCGCCACGCTCTCTCAACATCAAGGAGGCCAGGTCATCGCCAACCCGGCCCTCGCCGTGAAATATCCCGCTCCCGCCGACAGCGGCTTCTTCCGCGGACCCTACGTCGATGCCGGATGATCGACCTCTGGTCTGGGGATTCCACGTCGCCGAGTGCGAAGTGTTAAAGCGGTACTGAACTCTCCTCAAAGCGACGCTAAACTCCATTGGCGACTCCAATCAACCACATCGCAGTCAGCGGCACGACGGGAAGTCATTCATGAACGAAGCGACCACGCAATTTTTCACGCAAGTTCCCGTCAAGCGACTGCGACGGGCCGAAAAGATTCTCCACAAGCTCGGACTGACTCCGGCCGACGCGGTCAACATGCTGCTGGCTCAAATTGAGATTCGTCGCGGCCTGCCATTTGAAGTGAGCACTCAACCGAACCTGCTCCTTTCCTCAGACGAGCAGGCCGCCGCTTGGACGGAGGCATTCGGTGCTTACTGAACCTCAGCCCGGCGAAGTCTGGTATGCCGAATTGGGAATAGTCGAAAAGAGCCGCCCGGTCTTGGTTCTCGCCTATCCTCAGCCTGCCGATGCGCGAGTCCTGGTCTTGGTTGCTCCGCTGACCTCTCAGATTCGGAATCAACGGGGAGAAGTGCCGCTGGGCAAGCCACGCTGGCTTCACAAAGTATCGGCGGTGAATGTTCAGGGACTCGCCAGTTTCGATCCCGGAAAGTTGGTTCGCCGCTTGGGGACTCTGACTGCGGACCAGTACGCCGCCGTGAAATCTGCTCTGCGTGACCTGCTTCAGTTGTGAACACCAGTGCTCGACGAGCGACGCTTTCACCGAGTCCCGTTGCGAGTCAGCAGTGGTCGCGGCATTCGTGACGCGGTTGTTTTGGCCCGTTGCGTTTCTTGAACGCCGTTCCTACGAAAGATCGAACGAATTTGGGATGAGGCTGAAAAAGTTCCAGCTTCATCTTGCTGGGCGTGTCGATTACGGTATGGGCCAGCGGCGATGACCAATGCCGTCCTGCCAGTGACTCCTGCCGAATTGATGTCTCTCAAGGTTGCTTGCCATGACGAAGTTCACACCGTTGGCCGGTTCGTTTTCGCGTCGGCGGGCGCTGCAAGTCGGCTCGGCGGGGGTGCTTGGTCTGGCGTTGCCGCAGTGGCTGGCGCTGCAGGCTCGGGGGGCGACGGGGAGCGTAAAGCCTGCGGCCAAGAATGTGTTGGTCATTCTCGAACAGGGTGGCTTGTCGCACATCGACACGTGGGATCCGAAGCCTCACGCCGCCGTCGATCATCGCAGTCCCTTCAAGCCGATTGCGACGAGCGTCGGCGGGACTCAGTTCACCGAGCTGTTGGCTCACACCTCGCGCGTGGCCGACAAGCTGGCGGTCGTTCGATCGATGTGGCATCCCAAGGCGGGAGCGAACGGACACCCGGACGGAACGCAGTACATGCTGTCGGGGTCTCACCCGAACAGCCCGCTCGAAATGCCGGACATCGGCTGCGTCGCGACGAAGATTCTGGGGAGCGAATGCCGCGACCTGCCGCCGTACATCATGGTCCCCGGCAACAACGAGCAGAACGCGGCGACGAAGACCGGTTTCCTGCCCGCCGCGTCGCGCGTCTTCAAGACGGGTGGCCACGATGTCTCGGCACCAGACTGGAAGGTCGCCGACCTGCTGCCTCGGCGCGAGAACGTGGCCGACCGACTGAACGGTCGCCGCCAGATGCTCGCGTCACTTGATCAACGCTTCGGTGCGACGCGCGATGTCGAGGGGATGGACCGCTTCTACTCGCAAGCCTTCGACACGCTGACCAGCTCGCAAGTCGAGAGTGCGTTCCAACTGAAGGATGAGTCTCCCGCAACGCGCGAGCTGTACGGACGCGGTCATCGCGGAGCCTGCTATCTGGTCGGTCGCAAGCTGATCGAAGCGGGCGTCCGATGCGTGACGGTCGATGTCCGCTGGCCGTTCTCCGAGGACGTGCCGGGCGGCACGAACTTGAACTGGGACCATCACGACCTGATCTACACGCCCGGCTCGTGCGGGACGATCCGCAACATGGCGGGCGGCGAAGGCCGCTACGGCATCGGTCACTGGGTGATGATGGGAAGCACCGACCGTGCCTTCGCGGGTCTGATCGAAGACCTGGACCAGCGCGGGCTGTTGGCCGAAACGCTGGTCTGCTTCATCACCGAGTTCGGTCGCACGCCGAAGCTCAACAAATTTGGCGGCCGCGATCACTGGACCGATGCCTACTCGATCGTCTTCGCGGGAGCGGGGACTCCCGGCGGCATCGTCATCGGCAAGTCGGATGAAGAGGGAGGCTATGTCCTCGACTCGCCCCACACGCCCGAAGAGTACGCCTCGACGATCTACGAAAAGCTCGGCATCGACCGCTCGAAGCCGCTCTACACCTCAGCCAACCGCCCGGTCTACTTCGGCCACCACGCGGACCCGATCCCAGGCGTGATGTGAGGCAAGCGGCGAGAAACACTTGCCCATCGAAGCCTGACGCGCAAGCGAAGGACGCTCGCGCAACCGATCCTTCGCTTGCGCGTCAGGCTTCGATTTCCAGAGTTACCGTTGGCCAGCAGCGACAGACAGACAAAATTGGGCAGAACGATGGGGGCAGAACGATGAGGAAACGGAATCCGTCTTTCTCGACATCGTTCTGCCCCCATCGTTCTGCCAGTCCAGTTCGTTGCCAGACAGTAATTGAAGCGCCGATCTTTACTCACATCGTCCCTCTTGGGACTCGCTGGAGTGTCTTGTCATGATTGAGCTGTTGCGCAGGTCAGTACGAGGTTTGCTGTTAATGCTGGTGGGATTCGTTGCATCCCATGCTGAGACGTTTGGAGCCGACACCAAGCCAGCCGCCCTCGACTTCAACCGCGACATCCGGCCGATCCTGTCGGACAACTGTTTTGCCTGTCACGGGCCGGATGAGCAGGAACGGCAGGCGAGGCTGCGGCTGGATCAACGTGGTTCCGCGACCAAGGCTGCCGAGTCGGGAGCCGTTGCCATCGTGCCGGGCAAGGTTGAGTCGAGCGAACTCATCCAGCGAGTGACCAGCACCGACGAGGCGACTCGGATGCCGCCGCTCAAAGGGAAGCACAAGCCGCTCACCGCGAGTCAGATCGAATTGCTGAAGCGCTGGGTGGCGAGCGGGGCCGAGTATTCCTCGCACTGGGCGTTCCAGGCTCCGGTACGGCCGAGTGTTCCCGATGTCGATGCCGCGCGGTTTCGAGTGCGGAACGAGATTGATCGGTTTGTCGCAGCGAAGTACGTCGAGCACGGGCTGACTCAGTCGCCCGAGGCCGACAAGGTTTCTTTGTTGCGCCGACTGCATCTCGATCTGATTGGGTTGCCTCCCACGATTGATGAGGTCGATGCGTTTCTGGCGGATGCGGCACCGAACGCCTACGAAAAACAGGTCGAGCGGCTGCTCAAATCGCCTCACTACGGTGAGCGTTGGGGACGGCACTGGCTCGACGCGGCGCGGTATGCGGACTCGGACGGTTTTGAAAAGGACAAGTCGCGGCAGATCGCGTTTTATCGCGACTACGTCATCGACGCGCTGAATCGAGACCTGCCGTACAACCAGTTCGTGATCGAACAGCTCGCCGGTGACCTGCTGCCTGAACCGACGCAGGACCAGATCGTCGCGACCGGCTTCCTGCGGAACTCGATGCTGAACGAAGAGGGGGGCGTGGACCCCGAACAGTTCCGCATGGACGCGCTGTTCGACCGGATGGACGCCGTCGGCAAGACGTTTCTCGGGCTGACGATTCAGTGTGCCCAATGCCACACGCACAAGTACGACCCGATCACGCACGAGGAGTATTTTCGTCTGTTCGCGTTCCTCAACAACGACCACGAGGCCCAGCGCGTCGTCTACTCGGGCGAAGAGCAGGCGCAGATCACCGACCTGCGCCGCGAGATGGCGGCCATCGAGAGCGGCCTCCAACAGCAAACGTCCGACTGGCGCGAACGGATGGCGGAGTGGGAAAAAGTAGCCGTCACGCTCCGCGTGACGAAAGCCGATGAGCAAACCACCCCGGAACAACCGCCAAACGCTTCGTCGCAGAAGGACGCCGAATCTTCATCGGCACTCGTCACGCGGAGCGTGACGGCTACTTTGAAGACGCCCGAATGGGCGATCCTGCAACTCGAAAACGCCGGCGACAACGGGCAGCGATACATCGACATGGGAGACGGTTCGATCCTCGCGCAGGGTTACGCGCCGACGAAGTATTCGACGAGTCTGCGCGGTGAGACCGACCAGCAGAACATCACCGGCTTCCGGCTGGAGTTGCTCAACGATCCGAATCTGCCGTGCAACGGGCCGGGCCGCTCGTTCATGGGGACGTGTGCATTGACCGAGTTCACCGTCGAGATCGAGCCGGTTGACAGAACCAGGGGACTCACGTCCCCCGCTCAGAAAGAGAATGCGCGTGAGAAGCTCAAGTTCGTAAAGGTCACGGCGGACTACTCGAACCCGGAACGAGACCTCGAACCGAACTTCTTCGACAAGACCGACAAGAAGCGCGTCACCGGGCCGATCGACTTCGCGATCGACGGCAAGGATGAAACGGCGTGGGGGATCGACCAAGGTCCAGGCCGGCGCAATCAGCCGCGCAACGCGGTCTTCGTCCCGGAGAAGCCGTTCGGTTACGAAGGAGGCACGCGGCTGCACATCAATCTCAAGCAGATGCACGGCGGCTGGAACAGCGACGACAACATGAACAACAACCTCGGCCGGTTCCGGCTGTCGGTGACGACCGCCTCGAGCCCCGAGGCCGATCCCGTGCCGGTCCGCATCCGCGAGATACTCTCCACTTCGCCCGACAAACGTTCGCCCGATCAGATCGCCTCGATCTTCTCGTACTGGCGGACGACGGTCGCCGAGTGGAAGGAAGCCAACAACCAGATCGAAGCGTTGTGGCAGCAGTGGCCGCGCGGTTCGACGACGCTGACGCTGATGGCTCGCGAGGAACCGCGCGACACGCGGATGCTGCTGCGTGGCGACTGGCTCAAGCCCGACAAACCGGTCACGCCGGGAGTGCCTGCGTTTTTGCATCCGCTTCCCGTAGCCGTCTCGCTCCGCGAGACGAAAGCCGATCAAGGGAAGACACCACCAACCGGAACGAACGTCGATCCGCAAACAGGACGTGTTGGCGATTCGGCTGTCGTCACGCGGAGCGAGACGGCTACGTTGGGCGAAGCGCCGCTCAATCGTCTCACGCTCGCCAATTGGATCGTTGACCGACGCAGCCCCACGGCGGCTCGCGTCCAGGTGAATCGCATCTGGCAGGCGTACTTCGGCACGGGGATCGTCTCGTCGAGCGAAGACCTCGGCACGCAGAGCGACCCGCCGTCGCACCCCGAGTTGCTCGACTGGCTCTCGGTCGAGTTGATGGAACACGGCTGGAGTCTCAAGCACTTGCATCGTCTGATCGTGACGAGCGCCACCTACCGGCAGTCGAGTCGCGTCACGCCCGCCCTTTATGAACAAGACCAATACAACCGCTGGCTCGCCCGCTCGCCGCGTTTGCGCGTCGAGGGCGAGATCGTGCGCGACATCGCCCTCGCGGCGAGTGGTCTGCTCAACCCGAAGGTCGGCGGCGCGAGTGTCTTCGCACCCGCGCCCGCCTTCTTGTTCGTCCCGCCCGCCAGCTACGGCCCGTTCGTGTGGAACGACGAGACCGGCCCCGAACGCTACCGCCGCGCGATCTACACATTCCGCAGGCGCTCGACGCCGTATCCGATGCTCACCAACTTCGACACGCCGAACGGAGACTTTTCGTGTGTGAGACGCACTCGCTCGAACACGCCCCTTCAAGCACTCACCACGCTGAACGAAACGATCTTCCTCGAATGTGCCCGCAACCTCGCGCTGCTCACGCTGAAAGAGGGAGGCGCGGACGAGGCCGCTCGCCTGACCTGGGCCTTCCGCCGCTGCGTCTCGCGCCCGCCGAGTGACCTCGAACGCGATGTGCTGTTGAAACTGCTCGCCCAACAAACGACCAAGTTCTCGTCGCCGGATGCCAAGCCGTGGGAACTCGCCGCCAACGATCCAGCCAACCCGCCAGTGTTGCCATCCAGTGCGACGCCAGCGCAGGCTGCGGCGTGGACGACCGTCTCGCGCGTACTGCTGAACCTCGACGAGACCGTGACGAAAGAGTAATCATGAATATTGGCGCGAGTGTGGTGTGTACAACCCTCTTGAGAAATGCTCGAAGGACGAGGTGCAATCATGTTGGACTGGTTGAAACGTGGCTGGACCAAATTCGTCGATCCCGAGCGTGAGAAGCGACTTGATGAAGCCGTCTCACGCGTTCACGCGGAACTCAAGCGGCAGTTGAAAGAGTTCAAGTTTTCGGCTGTCGCAGACAAATACGACATCGAAGAGGGCGACAGACCCGTCGTAGCCGAACGCGTTTATCAACGTTGCGTTGAGCGTGCTTGGTCAGATGATGAACTTTCCGACAAAGAGGCGAAGAGCCTCAGTTGGATTGCTACTTGTTTAGAGATTCCCGCTGCAAGCAAGCAACAGCTTCACGAAGACGTGGCATCGAGTGTCTTGGGTCGCGTGTTCGACCGAGCTATGGTCGATGGCACAATTGACACTTCGGAAGCGGCTCAGCTTGCATCCATCGCGAACTTCTGCGGTCGAACCGTCCCTCAAATGATGAAGCATTTCTTCAGCCGAGAGGGCGAAATGTTTCTCAGAAGTGCATTCACCCAGATGACGCACGATGGGCGAATTGATCAAACCGAATGGCAGGCGTTCTGTGAAACGGTGAACAATCTCGGAGTCGAATGGTCGCAGCTCAAACAAATGATTGACGCTCCTGCTCGGCAGTTTGTCGAACACGTCTTGGCTGACGTCAAAAGTGATGGCAGCATTTCAAAAGGGGAAGAAGATTGGGTTGATTGGCTGCTTGAAAATTGTGTGGCTGACGTACTGTTCTCGGACTATGTGCGTGCAGAGCTTCAGACCACGAAACGTCTCGACGAAATATCAAAAGGTCGCTTGCCCAGCCTTCCTTCGCCTCGTGACGTAGAACTGCGAGCAGGTGAGATTGTTCATTTCGTTGGACACGCCAATTACTTGCTCACCAAGCAGTTGGCATCGGGACCGCGCACGAACGAATTCAGTGGCGTCGTTGTAGTCACTGACAACCGAATGATGTTTGTATCTGGTGAGAAATCATTCCAAGTCAGTCACCGAAAAATCATGGGACATCGCAGTTCGCGGCCATCTCAAATCACGATTCTCAGTGAGGGACGAGGGGCAGGCGAATACACATTCAGCGAGCAAGACAATCTTGCCGTTCCCATCTGGAAATCGGCAATCGGACGGGCAAATCAAACGATTGTCGAAGATCGCACCGATCCAACATCACGGCACATTTCCCGGGATGTTCGACAACGTGTTTGGCAAAAATACGGAGGCCGATGTGCGGAATGTTCTGCCGATCAATACCTCGAATTTGATCACATCGTCCCGGTAGCCAAAGGCGGAAGCAACGGCGACAACAACGTTCAATTGCTTTGCCGAAAGTGTAACCTGACAAAGAGCGACCATATCTAGAATCAGAGTCTTTTCATCGCCGTGCTATGGTGCGACTAACCAAAGTAGAGGTACGGAGCAGCGATAATGGAGGTGCTGCTATGACGATTCAAAATGAGCATGAGCTGGATACCACACGCCAGAAGTTGACCGCCCTCGAACAGCAACTTGTCGAGGCCAAAGTTCGGCTCAATGCGGGCACGCCGCTGTCCGAATGGACATTGCGGTCGCTGAGAAAACTCATCCAGCAACTGCGAGAAGAGATCATCCGCTTCGAGGCACATGAGGCGGAGACCCTGCGTTACTGACGCGATGACCACCCGGTCGCGGGCTGGTTCAGAATGAGAAACGGGACGCCTTCCGTGAGGAAGGCGTCCCGTTTCTGTTGCGGGCCAGTTTGGGTGCAGGTCCGATATGGAAGTTGAACTGCTGGTGAAGCCGTTCAAACGAGGCGTTCGATCAGGTAGCCGCTCCGCGTGGGGCGGGGATGATTGTCAGTGGTGCGCTTTCCGGAATGGGCGAGGGAGACATTCCCGCCGGTGGTGCTGACTGAGGCACACCGCAATTGCCCGAGGCACAGCCACCGGTCGAACAGGGGGACGCGGGGCAGACTGTGTGCGGAACGAGCTTGCAGACTTCATAGGTCTCCACGCGAGGGACGCAGCGCGTCACCATGCGCGTACACGGGACTTGCTCTTCGCGAGCGACACACTTGGCGACGCGGTGCGTCACGGTGTACGGCTCTTGGCGGCAGACCGTGAACGGGACGCGGCAGGTCTTGGTTTCCATGACGGTGCGACACGTCTGCACGGGAACCTTGCGAGTGCATTGTTCCGCGACCTGACGACAGACTTGGTAAGGGATGCGCTGCGTGACTTGTTCACTCACCATGCGGCAGGTCCGAACGGGAACCTGTTCGACAACTTCTTGCGAGACGATGCGGCAGACCTGAACGGGAACCTTCGTCACGATGGTCTCGGGAACTTGGCGGCAGACGGTGACGGGAACAGTCTGCCGGCAGACCTTGGGTTGATAGGTCGTGCAGGCGACTTGGCTCTCGACGACGTTCGGGCACCATTGTGGACGGAGCGTGTAGAAGCCGCGTGGCTGCATCGCCCAGCGTGAATTGCCGCAGTCGTCGCACGTCAAACCGGGGAACGGGAAGCTGGGGTTGTAGGCCCGTTGCCAAGTCCACTTGCCGCAGTCTTTGCGAACGGTGCGATAGGTCGTGACCGGTTCCATCACGGTGTAGCAGCGTTCTTGATTGACGGTCTCACTGACGGTGCGAACGACGGTGCGGCGGCACTCGCGTTCGATGGTCTCGGTCACGGGACGTTGGACACAGCGACGGACTTCGCGCGTCGATTCCGTCCAAACCGGCTTCTGCACCGTGTAGCAGTGCTCGCGGTATTGAGTCTCGGTGACGGGCCGCATCACGGTGTACTGCTCTTCGCGTTCGGCGGTCTCGATGACCTGACGTGCGACTTGGTACTGCTCCTCGCGGAACGCGGTCTCTTGGACCGAGCGCTGTCGCGTTTCGGCAACATCCTCGTAGACCGTGTCGTGGACGGTGCGCGACACCATGTACTGTTGAGGCTCTTGCACGTAGCTGTAAACCGTCCGTTCGCACTGCTGACGCTCAACGCGACAGGTCGTGTAACAGGCGGCGGGTTGGCAGGCTTGCGTGGGGCAGCAACTGTAACTGGCGGCTCCGCAGTAGCGTCCCGCTTCGACCGAACCGGGTACCGCGACGATGCCCAGCGCGAGCGCGGTCAACATCCCGACCATCGCTTTTCTCATGACTGTTCTCCCATAAAAAGGCATTGACTGTTGCGACTTCGCGATCGATTGATGACATCTGATCTGGAGAGTCTGCCGTCGGCAGCGTGTTCAGTTCGGTCACTCGGGCCCGCACGATCGCGGCGAGTGGCCTCGTCAGAACTGACAGCACCAGACCGGAAGTCTCATCCCACAAACTCATCTGCAACCGGAAGCATTGCCTGAATCATAAGCTCCAGCACAGACCCTTCGCGAAGAGAAAGTCCGGAAAACTACGGAAGCCGCGAAGAGCGAATTCACCAACGCTGAACAACCGTGACAGTTGGCAGACTGACCCCGTTTGGCAGACCTCACGAAACCGAAACAGCTCGCGCAGCCTGCCGACTCGATGGCCTTGGTGCAGAACGGCAACGAACCGTGTGCTGCGAAAAGACCACTCGAATCAACACGCACCCAGTGATGCCTGATGCGACTCAGTCACTTGGCCAAAACCCGAATGGCCACAGCGCGCTAATCTCTCTTCTTGGCGGGGAAACTGACGGCGCGGCGGACAATCCCGTTGCGAGCCTTGGCCGTGTCGGGGGCGATCGACTTCCCCCGGACTTCTCGCAACCAGCGTTCGCAGAGGTCGCAGCCGAAGTCGGGATGATCCTTCAGCGCGTCACCTAGATGATTCGCAACCGGTCACCGGACGTACAACTCGAACGCCTCCAGACCACCATCGCGATCGGAATCACGATGCTGAGGACGACGATCACACTGGCCAACACCGGTCGGTATCGCGAGGTCGTCCGGTCTGTGGCCGACTCAGCATGAATGTGTTCCGAGCGGGAAGTGGGAGCGTGCCAAAGTGGCCAATCGCTGCCAGCGGATGGCCATTCAATCAGGAACTCATCACCAGCAATGAACGTCTGCGGACGCATCATTGCGATGCTTGCATTCGCAGTGCAAAGGGAGGAAAAGTGGTCGCGCCCGATGTCCATGAGTTGGAGACCGTCCATGCGAATCGATCGACTGTGTTTGACGAACTTCAAGAAGTACCAGAGCCAAGACATTGATTTTCATCCGCACTTCACGCTGCTGGTGGGTGAGAACGGTGCGGGCAAAACGACCGTACTCGATGCTCTGGCCGTGGCAGCGGGGATTTGGTTGGTCGAACCACCCGATTCGCAATTGAAAAACAGCGGGCGCGTCATTCTTCCCCAAGAAATTCGTTTGGAACCGCAGGTCAAAGGAGATCGCGTTCAGTTCACAGAGCGGCTGCCGGTCGTCGTCAAAGCTGCGGGGCAACTGGTGCAGGGAAGTCCCATCGAGTGGTCGCGGCAGATTCGCGCGACGGGCACTCGGACAACAAATGTCGATGCCCAGGCCGCCAGTGACTGGATCAAGCAGGTCTATGCGCGCGATGCGGCGGGCGAAAACGTGCTGTGTCCGGTGCTGGCGTACTACGGAGCGGGGCGGGCGTGGCTCCCTTCCAACAAGCGGGTTTCCAAGTCGAATGGCAGTGGACTGGCACGGAGATGGGCGGCCTTCTACGACTGCTTCAACGAGCGGATTCGCTTTCCCGATTTGAATCATTGGTTCAGCCGTGAGACGACGGAGCGAGGCAATCGTCAGGGGCGCTGGCGGCCTGGTGCAGCCGCTGTGCGACAGGCCATCCTGGGGTGCGTACCCGATGCGGATGATGTGTGGTTTGACACGGATCGCGATCAGATTGTCCTCTCGCTGAGCGGCGAACCGCAGCCCTTCGACAACCTGAGTGCCGGGCAGCGCATGATGTTGGCCATGATTGCCGACTTAGCGATCAAGGCCGTGACTCAGAACGCCTACTTGCTCCCGCCCGACGAGTTGTCTGCCGAGGACCAGCCGAACCCACGAGTCCTCGCGCAGTCGCCCGGTGTCGTGCTGATCGATGAGATCGACGTGCATCTTCACCCGGTGTGGCAGCGCCGAGCGGCCTCCGATTTGAAGCGGACATTTCCCGCGATGCAGTTCGTCTGCACATCGCACTCACCCCAGTTGATTGGCGAGCTTCAGACGGACGAAATTCGATTGATGCACGACGGGCTGATCACACAACCGGCGCTCTCATTCGGCATGGACTCGAATTGGATCGTTGAAATCCTGATGGGAGGCAGCAAGTGCAACGCCCACGTGAAAGAGTCTCTGACGCGCATCTTCCAACTCATCTCCGACAAGAACCTCGAAGCGGCTCAACGCGGCGCATTTGAGTTGCGCGGCGAAATCGGTAACAGCGATGAGTTGCAACGAGCCGTGTCGTTGATCGAACGGATCAAGGTGCTGGGCAAATGAGGCACATCGCCAAGCCAACGGAGCCGCCGAGGTCGATCCACGATTACGTGACCAATCAAACTCCGGTCGGCCACGGTCTGGACTACAAGACGTTTGCAAGTACCGCCAGCCCGCTGGGCGGCAGTCGCGGGGGCCAACTCTGCGACGAATTGACTCAACAGCAATTCGGCTTATGCGCCTACACGGGAGCTGGTATCGACGAGCGGTTAGGACCGCTCGCCGATCCAAACGCCAAGCTCAAATTTGCTCGACACAACGAACACCTGAAGCCTCAGTCTGACTGCCGCAAGCAATTGATCGCCACAGGCAAACAGCCCGGCTTGGATCTCGGTGAGGACATGGACCACCGAAACATTGTCGCAGCGTTGCTCGTCAGCGGTGGAGGTGGTCGCGTTGCCAAAGACCAATTGTTCGGTGCCGCGCATCGCGAGAATCATCCCGTGCCATTGTTGCCGACCGACCTGTCCTGCGAGGCGAGGTTTTCGTTCGATCTGCAAGGTTTCGTTTCCACGACGAACATCAACGATTCGTCCGCCGCCGCCACCATCAAAGTCCTCAATTTGGAGAGCGGGATTTTGAGAGGCTGGCGCGAGCAAGCGATTCGAGTTTGGTTCGAGGCCATCGAAACAGCGGACGATGCTCGACTCATCTTGGAACGCATGACAAACCCAACCGCAGGGCAGCTCCCCGAATACTGCTTCGCGATCAGCCAAGTCGTCTGCGCCGCCCTGCCATCAACTCCCTGAGTCAGCCCGCAAAAAACCTACTCGCCGCGCAACGTCGTGACGATGGGGAGTCGGACGGCTGTTCGGACGGCGGCGGTGGCGGCCAACATGCCGGTCGCGAAGACGAGGGCCAGGAGAACGGAGAGTGAGCCGAGGGGAACGTCTCCGCCGCGCGACGTGAGGTTGGGTGCGACGGCGATCAAAGCCGAAAAACTTCCGGCGGCGAGGCCCCACAGCAAGACGAAGGCGTTTTCCCAGAGGACGAGCGAGGCGACTTGGCTGGCTCGGTAGCCGACCGCTCGCAGCAGAGCGAGTTCGGTCTGGCGTTCGAGGACATTGCGCAGCATCACTGTCGCGAGGCCGAACGTGCCGAGCAGCAGTCCCAAACCGCCGAGTGTTTGGAATGTCGAGAGATACGTGTTCTGAACCGAGAGAAACCGCGCGAGCCGATCACCGACCGGCTCGGCATCGAAGCCGTAGGCGGAGAGTTCAGTCTCCAACAACGCAGCGGCGGCTTCAGCATGCTCGAGCGGGACTTCGATCAGGAAGTAACGAAAGCCTGTTTGCTCGGGGAACAGTTTCAGGAAGTCGTCTTCGCTCATCACGAGTACGCCTTGAAAGACGCTGTCTTGGAACAGGCCACTCACCAGCAGTTGATGCTGCGGGTTTTCGTCGCTGGGGATCGCGATCGTCTGACCGGGCTGCTTGTGCAGCGAGAACATCAGAGTGTTGAGGTCCCCGAGGACGGGGATGAGGGAGGGCTGCGGGACGAGGGCTGAGGGACGAGAGACAGACGAAGAAGAGTTGTTCTTGGTTGCGGCGGGTGGCCGGGGCTGGACCGAAGGGAAGCCCCGGTCTTCGGACACGCCACCACCGGGGCTTCGCGAAGACGCTCCAGCCTCGGCCACCCCATCACCTTCCGTCACTCGACTCAACGCTTTCCACGATCCGCCTCCCATGAAGGACGGCGCGAAGGCGAAGCGGTTCTCTTCGATCAGCGAACGCGGGACTCCGAGAATCGTCGGGACGCGCGTTTGATAGACGTTCAGGCAGCTTGCCTCTTCGCCTGGCTTCACTCGAAACGGGACGACGTGCAGGGCGGCGAGGGCGGCGGCGGCGGGTGAGTTGGGTGCGGCCTCAATCTGCAATTTCTTGCGGCCTTCCGCCGTGTTGAGGTCGTACAGGATCGGGCTGCTCGATTCGGCGACCAGCGCGAAGCCGCCGTTCCCCGAATGCTTGTCGAGCTTCTCACCCGTCGGATCGCGACGGAAGGCGGCGACGGTGACGATCAGGAACGTGGCCGTCGCGATCAGCCCGGCCGTCATCACGCTGCGAAGTCGTTGGCGCGAGGCGTTTCGCAGACCGAGCTGACTGAAGGAACGAATTGTGACCGTAGGATGGGCACTCCTGCCCGTCCGCTCTTCGACCGCATGAGGCGATATTGCCGCGAAAAGCGGACGGGCAGGAGTGCCCATCCTACAGCCACCCGACAACCACGCCGACAAGAACGACAGCGACGCCACCAGCGACAAGATGCCGACGCCGAAAAAGGCTCCCGTCGCGGGAAGGACTCCGACCAAGATGCCCGCTGTCAGCGCGAGCGCCAGAGCGGCACAGATCGTTGCGCGGCGGGATGACTTGTGCGCGCGGACGTGCTGCGTCGCCAGATCGACTTCCTTTTCAGTAACTCCAGCCAGTTGCTCGCGCAGGCTCAGTCCCTTCAATTGTCGCAGTGCCCACCAGATCGCGAACAGGGCCGTCGCGACGGCGATGGCGAAGCCCGCGATGAGACTCAGCGGTTGGACCGAGAGAATTAAACTCGTGGTCCCGATCGCGCCGACCCACCAGTGCGTCAGGCCGTAGATCATCAACTTGGCATACGCGACGGCAGCGGCGGTCCCGAGGATCGCTCCCGCCAATACCACGACCAGTCCTTCGAGCAGCATCTGTCGCTGCACTTGTTGCGGTGTGAAGCCAACCGCGCCGAGCAGTCCGAGATCGCGGACTCGCTGTTCGATCCCCAATCGGAACAGCAATCCGATCAGAATCATCGCTGCCGCGATCAAGAACAGACTGAAGCCGATGAACAGCCCACTGAAGTCGTTCGACCCCTTCGCCGCTTGCAAGCCGATCGCCTTGACCGGCTGAAACGCGAGGCCAAGTTCGGCGGGGTTGATGTGGCTGAGGAGTCGAGAGCTGAGAGTCGAGAGACGAGAGCCAGAGGAGGTGGTTGCGTCATCATTCTTCTTTTCTGGCCCTTGTCTCTCGTCTCTCAACTCTCCGCTCTCCGCCAGTCTCAGCGACGTGAGCGATCCATACCGGCTCGGCCACAGCTTCTGAGCCTGCTTGAGCGGGAGGAACATCTTGGGGACCGCGCGATAGCTGTCCCAGTATTCGTCGTCGCGCGGCGTCACGTCGTCGAGCTTCATCTCGAACGGCTGATCCCAATCGGACAGAGAGTCCACGTCGGTGATCCCCTTCACGACGGGGGTCAGCGTGCGGTCGATGGCGGCTCCGGTCATCCTGACGATGCCGCGCACGGTGACGGACTGTTCGAGTTCCGGCAGCTCGCCGCGCGAGCCGATCGTGTGGTACGAGAACTTGATCGCATCGCCCACCTTCACCTGAAGGTCTGTGGCGAGGAACTCGTTGAGGATGACCTCGTCGTCGCCGAGCGATGCCGGTTTCTCACCGAGGAACTCGAACGAACCAAACGGCCCGGCGATCTTGTGCGATTCTCCTGTGAGCGGCACGGCGCTCGCCGCCGGTGTTGTGTTCACCACGTTGTCAGAACCGGCGGCGAGCGCCGTGCCGCTCAGTGCGGCGATGTCCTTCACGTCCAGACTCAACACATCCAGACCCGCCACCGTCGAGTACATCGAGTAGCCACCGCTGACTCGACCGGGATTCGGATGATTCGGATGATTCGGATTCCAAATTTTGTTGGCGAGGTAAACCATCACGGGTGATGTCACCAGCCCCAACTCATCGGCCGCTGTTCGAGCCGCCGCCGCCAGCTTGTCCTCCAAAATCATCTGCTCGGATTCGAGGACGATGAAGTTTTGCGCGGTGTTCTCGACGAGCCGCAGGTTGAGGTCGGCGAGTGTCGGCTCGACGGTAGGATGGGCACTCCTGCCCGTCCGCTCTTCGTCTTGTTGTTGCACAATCGAAGCAGGACGGGCAGGAGTGCCCATCCTACGAGCCGCCAACATGGCATTGACCCGCGCTGGTTTCGCGGTCGGATCACGTCGCGTGAGCTTGACCTCTTCCTGCCCGAGTCGCTCCTGCAAGACGTGCAGATCGACGAAGGCGTTGAGCGGCAGAGCCTGCGTCGGGTGGAGGCCGAGCCGCGACAGACCACTCTCCTCGGGCGAGATGGCTGTCACCTTGAGCGTGATCTCTTGCGAGTCGTTGTCCTTCTTGCCAAGCAGCGTATCGCGCGGGACCGCGCTGGGAAGTTCGATCCAGAGTGTGACCTCATCGCCCACTTTCGCCCCGACTGCCAGAGCCGCCCGCACGTTGAGAACCACGCCGTTGCCCGTCGGCCGTTCGACTTGTGACCGCCGCGTAGGTTGGGACAAGCCCGCTTCGGGCGCCGGCCCACCATTGGCGTTTTGATTTGGTTCGCCATTCTGGTGGGCCGGCGCGGCGAAGCGCCGCTGGTCCCACCCTACGGCGTTTCGGCCAGACCTAGTGTCGATGAGCGACCATGCTCGTTCATCGAAGCCATAAACGTTGACCTGCCCCGCGCGACGAGTCGCTTCATCATGCTTGGCCTGAAGCCCTGCGACCATGATGATGGCCGGAGCCACCGTTGTTCCGTCACCCGCTTTCTGCTGAAGCTCACCCGCCAACTCTTCGCGCACGAAGCGCGGGCCGGTCATCACGAAGTCGATTTCGCCGAGCCGGTCGAGCGTCATTTGAACGAGGCTCGCGCGCACCGAATCGCCGACGATGAGTGCCCCGCCGATGACGGCCGTCCCGGCGATCACGCCGAGCAACACGGCGAAGTTGGTGCGCCAGTGGTGACTCACACTGCGCAGGACAAGTTGGAAGCGGTTCATGCGCGGAGGCTCGCGAAAGGGGAAGGCGTCTGGCCATGTTTGAAAGGAGCGACCCCACCGGGCTGGTCTCGATACCAACTCGTGAAAGCTGGCCAAAGTAGCCGTCTTTGCTCCGCGTGACGAGCCTGACGAGTTCGGCTGGACGATACTCCACGCGGTCTGAACTGAGTCGTTTAACCGCGTGGGCAACGCCCCGCGCGTCGATGGCGAAACAGCGCTCCACATCGCTCGACGCGCGGGGCGTTGCCCACGCGATTAAACCTGACGCGGCACAAAGCGAGACATTTCCGAGCGGGGCGGCGTCAGCCCCCCGGTTCTTTCAAAGAGGGCTTACGCCCAGGAACCGGGGGGCTGACGCC
>JAYSQC010000187.1:0-20186 GCA_043721755.1 Schlesneria sp. | reverse complement strand
GGTGCGTGAGTTGGCGTTGAACGGCGTGCCGGTGGTGTTGATCGACGCGAACGACCTCGCGGCGGGAGCGACCTCGAAATCCTCGCGACTCATTCACGGTGGGCTGAGGTATCTCGAATACGGCGACGTGCGGCTGGTGCGTGAGTCGCTGATCGAACGGCAGCGACTTCTGCGACTCGCGCCGCATCTCGTCCGACCGCTGAGGCTCTTCGTGCCGACAACGCGGCGGTGGTCGGGACTGCTCCGATCGGTACTCGGGTTCTTCAAGTTGGCTCGGACGCGCCTCGGTCGATGGCTGCTAAGCCGTTCCGAACGAAAGGCCCCGCGCGGCTATTGGCCCGTGCGGATCGGGCTGTGGATGTACGACCTGTTCTCGTGGGGCGACGGGCTGCCGAAGAGTCGAGGGGGAGGGACGAGGGCTGAGGGGCAAGGGACAGAGAAGGCCAGGACGAACTCCCATTCTTCCGCCTGCGCTCGTCCCTCAGCCCTCGCCCCTCAGCCCCGCGTCGATCCTCAGCGCTACCGTTGGATGGCCGAGTACTCCGACGCGCAGATGCTTTACCCCGAACGGTGCGTCTTCGATCTGTTGGCTGATGCGGAACGGGCGGCGCGCGAACGAGGGACGCTGCTTCAGGTCGTCCCTCATGCCCAGTTGGAGTGGCAGGGTTCCACCATCCGCATCATTGGGACTCCGGTTTCGAGTTGCCCGTCTACTCTTGTCCCCTCGCCCCCGCCTTCGGGGGAGAGGGCTAGGGTGAGGGGGCCGAGCGGTGATGAGGGCCTGCCTCACAGAGAAGACATCTCTGCAAAGCCTGCTTCCGATTCCGACTCGCCCGACTCACCACCCCCCCCTCACCCTAACCCTCTCCCCCCAAAGTCGGGGGGCGAGGGGACAGGAATCGCCGCAACGAAAGCGCCTGCTGACTCTCCACCTTTAACCCTCAACTCTCAACCCGCCTTCACGCCGTCCCTCATCATCAACACGAGCGGGGCGTGGGGCGACATCACGTTGAAGGGGATCGACGCCGGGACGACGCCGTTGTTTGCCGGGACGAAGGGGAGTCATTTCATTACGAGGCACCCCCAACTCAAGGCGGCTCTCGGTGACGGCGGCGTCTATGCGGAGACCGCCGATCGACGGCTCTGCTTCATTCTGCCGTTGGGTGACGCGGTCCTCGTTGGCACGACTGACGAACATTGGTCGGGACCACCTGAGGACGCTGTGGCCAGCGAGGAGGAACTCGATTACTTACTCAGCCTCGTGCAAACGGTGTTCGGTCTGGCGCTGAGTCGTCTCGACATCGTCGCTCACTACAGTGGCGTGCGGCCTCTGCCGCGCACGACCGACACCAACAACGCGGCCGTCTCGCGGGACCACTCGCTCGTCGAGCATCGTTTGCATGGAGTCCTCGTCGTCACGCTGCTGGGAGGCAAGCTGACGACGTTCCGTTCGGTCGCGGAACAAATCGCGGATCGCGTGCTGCGGCAACTTGGTCTCGCACGGCTAACTTCGACGCGCACGCGGATGCTCGTCGGTGGAGCCGGCTTTCCGCGTGAGTCCTCCGAGTGGCCCCAGCTCTGGCAACAGTGGGCGACCGACTATGGAACGACCGCCGAGGAAGCGGCTGCCCTCTGGCCGCTGTACGGAATGAGAACGAGAGACATCCTCGCCGCAGTCGCTTCGCAGCCGCTCACCGTTGTTGCCGACACACCGTTCACGACGCGCGTCGTCCGCTGGGTGATCGAACGCGAGTGGGTCACAACACTCGACGACTTGATCGAACGCCGGCTGATGCTGGTCTTCGCACCCGGCCTCACGCTCGGCACGTTGCAGGACTTGGCGGAGTGCCTCGTCGCGTCAGGTCGTCTGACTGCGGAGGCGGTTCCGTCGGTGATCGAGTCCACGCGCGAGCGGCTGCTCACTCATTACGGCCGCACCGTGAATTCGCATGGATTGCAGACGAAGGTTGACTAGCCCGACGCGCGAGCGAGGGCTTCACTGTGATTTCATGCGAAGCCCTCGCTGGCGCGTCGGGCTTGTTGAAAGACACGTTGTTCCGAACAGGTCGGGACGGGCCAGAGTGCCCGTCCGACACAGACTTGAACGTGTCACTCAGAACTCCGGCGCGAGCTTGTTGCCTGCGGGGAGCAGGAGCGGGTTCGAGAGACCTTCGTGAACGACTCCGGGGGCGAAGCGGGCGTCGGTCTCAAACAAGTTGCGGCCGTCGGAAGGCGAAGACGGCGCGAGTCGCCACGTCAGCGGGGACGTTGTTCCCAGTTCGCGCTGCACGGAGGAGATCGAAACGGCGACCATCAGCATGGCGGCGAGAGCCATCGCGGCGGCGGGAATCCAGCCGTTGAAGCGGTCTCGCCCACGCGGCCATTCCGGCAACGCAGCGGCGACGAGCGGCCAGAGGCTGGGGCGCGAGCGCGTCTCAAGCTCCAGCGCCGAGGTCGAGATGGTTTGCAGGGCGTCGAGGCTGAGTTGCAGGCGACGCTGTTGCTCGCGGCATTTCGGACATGCGGCCACATGGACACGCAGGGCTTCGACTTCAGTCGTGTCCGAGAGATCGTTTCCGACCCACAACGGGAGGAATCGGCGGGATTGTTCGCAGTTCATGGCGATGGCCTCGTCGTCATTGGTCATTGGTCATTGGGGCAGAGCTGTCAGGGGTTTGGTCAGATTCGTTGAGCAGCGAGGGATCAGCATCACGGCGTCTGACCCAGACTTCTTCAAACATGCGGCGGGCTTCGGCCAGTCGCCAGCGAATCGTGGCCTCTTTGCGGCCGAGCATCGACGCGATCTCGGATGTGGAAAAGTTTTGCAGGTCTCGCAGCATCAGCACGATGCGGTAGTTTTCCGGAATTTGATCGAGGACTTTTTCGACCTCTTGTTGCAGGTCGAGTGCTTGTCGCGGGTCGGCGGTGGCGGGATCGGGTTGTCTTTCCGTGCGGTGATCGGTGAACAGCAGCCACCAGCCGCGACGCTTTCGCCGCCGCAAATGGTCCAGCGTTTGATTGACTCCAATCCGGAACAGCCACGGCCCGAATCGTCGCGCGGGATCGAACTGCTCCAGTCGCTCGTAAGCTTTGAGGAACGTTTCTTGGGCGAGGTCTTCGGCCTGTTCGACGCTCTTCACAAATTGCAGGATGACACGGATCAACCGGCGCTCGTAACGCACGACCAACTCGCCGAACGCCTGCTTGCTGCCATGACGTGCCTCATCCACCAGCCGCGCCTCATTCGTCGCGCCGCCAAGGTCATCCGACTCGCAGGTCGTCAGGTCAGGAAGTGCCATTGTGCCGTGCATGAGTGTCACCGACCGGAGAGTACGCCGGTGGTGGCAACAGTGTTGGATGCGAGTTCGTATGCGGATCGGCAAGAAAAAACTGACCCACTGCAACGCGCCCAGTGACCCGGACGCTTCGGAGCGTCCGGGTCACTTCGGGTAAGGTCGCCTTATGCGGATCAGATTGTAGCGGCGGGCTGGAACCGGTGTCTCGTCCCGGCGATTCTGCTAGCATCCCGCCCCGTTCACACGGGTTCGTTCGAGAGAGGTGTCTCGACGGATCCGCTTGATCGGACCTTGGCACGGACGCCAAACGACCTCTCAGCGCGCGTTCCAGCGCGCCACTACGCAAGACGCGGAATCACGAAACGTGTGGAAGCAGCTAGCCAATCAGTGGGCCTTGGTGACCGGAGCCAGCACGGGACTCGGGGCCGAGTTCGCGCGCCAACTGGCTTCGCGCGGGATGCACTTCGTACTGGTCGCCCGTCGTCGCGAACTGATGGAGGCACTGGCTGCGGAACTGCTCACGCAACACGGCACGCGCTGCATCGTCATCGTTTCCGACCTGTCTGAACCGGATGAGCCGCGACGAATTCTAAGCGAGATCGCGGCGCAGGGCATCGTGATCGAACTGCTGGTCAACAACGCGGGCTTCGGAATTGTGGGCGAGGCCGACGCCACTGATGTTGATCGCGTGCTAAACATGATTCGGCTGAATGTTTCGGCGACGGTGGACCTCACGCATCGCCTGCTCCCCGGCATGTTGGAGCGCGGGCACGGGGCGATCTTGAACGTGTCGTCGCTTTCGGCGTTTCAGCCGGTCGCGTACATGGGAGCCTACGCCGCCAGCAAAGCGTTCGTACTGCACTTCAGTGAGGCGCTGCACTGCGAACTGAAGGACCGTGGCATCACGGTGACATCCGTCTGTCCCGGTGTGACTCGCACGGCCTTCTTCGATATCGCGGGAGCACCCGGCTGGCTTCAGAAGCACGCGGCGCTGGATGTCGATTTCGTGGTGAAGAAGTCTCTGAAGGCGCTCGCCCGCCGCCGCCAGTGTTATGTCCCCGGTTGGCGCAACTTTTTGCTGACGCTGCTCGTCCGCTTCGCCTCACGATCGCGCGTCGTCAAAGAGTCGATGCGATTCTTTAAGCCCAAGCGACCGCCGAAGTCGCCGTAGTTCTGCCGCTCCGCGACAGGACGACATTGGAAGAAACCCTCAAGCTCTGCGGCTGATGCTGCCGATGGAGTGCGGATGCTCTGGTTCATCGGATGTTTTGGGGGGGACTCATTGGAGCGCGATGGACGACAGCGACCGGTCTTCATCCTGAAGGGATGTCAGCCATTAGCCGGGGGTTGAGCGAAGCGACACCCCCGGAAGAGGTCTGACAAATGGCTGTTGCATCCTGAAGGGATGCCAGCATCGCGAAACGGAGAGACATCCTGAGCTTCCCAGCATCCCTTCAGGATGCAAATCCCCTTTCGATGGCTTCGCACCGGGGGTGTCGCGGACGCTCAACCCCCGGCTAATGGCTGATATCCCTTCGGGATGAATAACGACGGACTTCATTCCGCTCATTGGAATCGCCCCCCATAACATCGGATGAACCTGTTTTTCAAACAGGACGGGCAGGAGTGCCCATCCTACGTCGCCATTCTTTTCTTCCGCTCGATTCAATTCACGAACAGGAACTCGTTCGAGTTCAACAGCAAACGGCAGGCGTTGGCGAGACCGTGCTTGCTCGCGTACTCGGACAGATCGCGCGATTCGGCCTCCGTCGGAGGGCGGCAAAGGATCAGGCGAATGGCACGGTCGATGTGGGCGTTGATTGCGGGAACAGGTTCGTCGGTGGATGTCGGGCGGCTGAGAACCTCTTTCTCAATGCGCGCCGCGATGAACTCGCAATGCCTGGCGATGAAGGCGTCGTTCCAAAGTGCGAGGGCCTGCTGGACCGTGACGCTGGTTGTGCGAGTCGGCGTGATCTGGTCGCCCGACGGACAGTCGAGCGTCTCCATGAACGGATCGGGCAGCGTGCGAAACAGGAAGCGATAAATGCTGCGGCGTCGGCCGAGGTCGCTGCTCGGATCGAACTTCGCGTAGTCGATCTTGGGCGTGACGTGGATCCCCGGCTGAAGATCGAACTGCCGATCCGAAGGCCCGCCCATCCGCAGGTCGAGCCGCCCCGAGACCGCCACGACTGCGTCTCGCACGCACTCGGCATCGAGGCGTGTGCGATTCATCCGCCACAGCAGGCGGTTGTCCGCGTCGAGCGAAATTGGATTCTCCGCCTTGTCCCCTCGCCCCGGCTTTGCGGGGAGAGGGTTAGGGTGAGGGGTCTTCTCTTCATCTGGCTTTTGAGCAGTCGTGGCCGCATCACCGCTCGGCCCCCTCACCCTAGCCCTCTCCCCCGAAGACGGGGGAGAGGGGACAGGAAAAGCACTCTGCGGCAGAGTAGATACTTGACGATACGTCTCACTCGTCACGATCAACCGATGAAGCTGCTTGAGCGACTGGCCGCCGTCGCGGAACTCGACCGCGAGCCAGTCGAGCAACTCGGGATGAGATGGCGTTTCCCCCATGTGGCCGAAGTCGTTGAGCGTGCCGACCAGGCCGCGACCAAAATGGTGATGCCAGACCCGGTTCACGATCGACCGCCACGTCAGCGGGTTGCGTGTGTCCGTCAGCCACTGCGCGAGCGCGGCGCGGCGCACAGCTTCGTTGGTGGAGTTCGGCAACTCGAACCGCGACGGAAGCTCCTTCACGCAGCCGATCGCTCCCGGCAGAGCTGCCTCGCGCGGGCTGCGGATGTCGCCGCGATGCAGGACATGAATCGGTCGCGGTCCCGGTGGAGGCCGCAGTCCACCATCCGGCTCGAAGTCGGCGGCGGCCGCATAGATTTGAGACGGCTTCGGCAGCGAGCCGAGTTGATGTTCGACCTCGCTCAACTGTTGGAACACCGTCAACGCGACGCGCTGGACTTCCGATCGCTGCTCGCGCGACGTGACGAGGATCGAAGCGATCCGCTCGGGCACGGCATCGAGCTTTACCGGCGGAGTTGCGTCCGTAACGGAGAGCCTCATGCGGCCGATCAGATGCTGCCGACCGTGCAGTTGCTTGAGAACAACCTTCAACGCGAGCGGCGTTGTCGAGGTGCTGGGCTTTGTCGAAATGCCTGGCTTTGTCCCCTCTCCCCCGTCTTCGGGGGAGAGGGTTAGGGTGAGGGGGCTCTTCAATTCCAACACGGCCACATGCGACTTGCCGACCTGCGGATGAATGCCCCACGCGGTCGGCTCGGACTTGTCGATGGCCTTCGTGATCTCCCAGCCCGCCTGATCGAAGTCGGCCGTCGCGCGCGCGATCTCTAGCGGCACGGCATCTCCCACTCGAAAGACTTCAAACTCGGACAGGTGCAGGTTGCCGTTGTCCTGTCGGCCGGGACCGCGCATCGGCAGGCTGTCGTCCGTCAGCACTTCGAGCCGGATCGCCGTGACTTTTGCCAGCGGAGAGTTCGCCGTGATCGTGGTCGTGTCCTTCTCGGGCCGCGTCCCACCAGCAAGGATCGACCCGTCGGCCTGCTTCGTCAGCGCGGCCCCGTCGGACGAAGTGAACTCGGTCGGATCGAGGATGCGCCACACGACGGCCTTCGTCGCGAGTTGTGCCTCCCACTCGGCGACGGCTCGTTGAGATTCGGCACTCAGCAGCGAGGCGGTTGTCTCGGCGGACGGCTGCTCCAACTCGGCCTTGCGCCGCTGCAACTCGATCCGCCGCCGCTGCACGGCGGGATCGGCGTCGTAGCGGCGGTTGGCTCGCTCGACGCCCGAGAAGACCGCCTGCAACGAGTAATAGTCGGCCTGCGAGATCGGGTCGAACTTGTGATCGTGACAGCGGGCACACTGCACGGTGAGGCTGCTGAAGTTGTTGATCACGTTGGCGATCATGTCGTCGCGGTCGAGATACCGCGCGATCTGCCGGTCGAGCGTTTCTTCGCGAATGCTTTGCAGCGAACTCTCATCCCACGGACCGGCCGCAAGGAATCCGAGAGCGACCGTCGCTTGCGGGTCATCGGGAAAGAGCATGTCTCCCGCCACCTGCTCCTGCACGAAGCGGGCATACGGCTTGTCGGCGTTCAGCGACTGAATCAAGTAGTCGCGGTAAGGCCACGCGTGTTCGCGAATGCGGTCCTGATCATGGCCGTGCGACTCCGCGAAGTGAGCCGCATCGAGCCAGTGCCGCGCCCAGCGTTCACCGTAGCGAGGCGACTCCAACAACGTATCGACGAGCTTTTCGTAAGCCTTCGGATCGGGATCAGAGACGAACGCCTCGACCTCTGTGGGAGTCGGCGGCAGCCCGATCAAGTCGAAGTAAATCCGTCGCACGAGCGTCCGGCGATCGGCCTGCGGCGCGGGACGCAGACCGACACTGTCGAGCTTCCTGTGGATGAAAGCGTCGATGGATCTCGCGATCCCATCCTCTTTTTTCGTTCCGCTCTGCGGCAACGGCTGGAACGCCCACCAGTCCGACTTGTCCTTCAACTCGCCCGCCACTTCGTCGGGCCACTTGGCTCCCTGATCGATCCAGGCGCGGAGCAAACCAACCTCCTCCGCGCTGAGGCGATTCCCCTCGGGCGGCATCGTGACATCACCGATTCCCGCCACCATCTTCACCAACGGGCTGTCGGCACTTTTTCCCGGCACGATGTTGGGGGCGTAACTCTCGCCACCGGTCAACGCCGACTGACGCACATCGAGTCGGAACTCGCTCTTCTGTTTGTCGGGGCCATGACAGCGGAAGCAGGCCCGCTGAAAGATCGGCCTCACGTCGCGCACGAAGTCCACATCCTTGTTGGCTGCGGGCGGCAGCTTCGTGGGGTTGTCTTCGGCAAAACATTCGAGCAGTGCGACGTGCGTCACGGCGACAATAGAGCAGAGAGCAAAGCGACTGAGTGCGTGGCGACTCATGGAGCATTCTCACGGAAGGCAGGCTGTTGTCGAAACGTAGGGTCAGCGTCTCGCTTGCCCGTGAATGCAGTTGGAATAAGGGCCAGCGAGACGCTGACCCTACGTTTTTCAACGGGCTGTTAGAGGGCGATCACAGTGTAGGGCCAGCAATCGGAATTGTTTACCTCGTAGGAGGGACGGGGGCGTCCATCCTACGAGCCGGTTTGCGGTCGCTCACTATCGGCCGTTGACGAACTCGATCACCTTCAGTTCGCCGCGACCGGTTCGTTCGAGATGGAAGGTCAGCCGCGCACCGCCGCTGTCACCGTAGTTCCAGATCTCAATCGCGCCCGACTTGGTGATGGCGCGGCTGATCGAATCGGGGCGGGCGCCCATGCGGTCCTTCAACGCGGAGGAGGTCATGCCGATGGAGATCCCTTGGGGGGGAGTGTCATCCGGGGCCGGCTGGCTCGGGCGGGAAGGTGATGCCCCACTCTTGGTCCAAGTGCCGCGATCCCGCTTGTAGCCGAGCGACGACAGGCGGTGTGTGACATCCTCAAACTGCGGGTCAAGTTTGTTAGCCTCGATCAACAGTGAGGCCGCTTTGTCCTCGTCCTTCAACAGTTCGAGATACTCTTCGGCGTGCTGGAGCAGGCTGTGAGAACCGTCTTCGCGCATCCGACTCTCGCGCGCCTTCAACCACGTTTGCAACGCTTGTGTCGCGAGGATGGGTTGCTGCCGCACGCGGTAGTCACTTGCCAGTTGTTCGGCTTCCTGTCGCGTGACGGAGGCGACGCGGGTCAGTCGCCATGCGAGTCTTCCTTCGCGGAACTTTGCGGCGAGAGCCTGCTCTTCGGGGATCGTCTGTTCGATTCGATCCGCGATCGTGTGGCCATCGCGACCGTCGGCGGCCGCTTCGCTGACGATCGGTCTCAGCACGATGGCTGCATAAAACATGCGGTGCAGTTGCAGACGTGTCTCCGGTGAAGCCTCGCGATAGACCGTCAACGGCTCACGGTCGTAGCGCCGCTTCAACTCGACGGGATACTCGGGCAACGCCTGTGTGCAACCGGGCAAGTCCTTTGCCAGACGTGAGGCCAGTTGCCGCCACGACTCGGCCGCCGGCTGCTCGACCTTTAAGGCCGCTTGCCAGAGTTGGCGATGGCCTTCGTGAAGCAGCTCCAACCGCTGGTCGTCGGGAAACTTGTACTCCTTCGCCTGGATCGCGAGCTTGAGGCGCGCCTCACCGTCGTCAGCGGGCAGCAAACGCCACTCGGCTTTCAGGCCTTGTGCGTACGCCGACGCGCCACGTTTGGCGAGTTCGGCATCGTCGTAGAAACGGCTCCGTTCGACGGCCCAATCGCCGAGTTCATACCACTCGGCGGGACGCGGGTTCCGCAGCTTGGATGATCGTGACTCGAACTGCTCCAAGTCGGAGGGGATGGCTTGAATCTGAGCAACCTCGAACCAGACCTTGCCCTCTTCTCGCTTGAAGCGACCGCTGATCTCGATCGTTTTCTTGTTGTTCAGCAGTCTCAATTGAGACTCGGTGACGCGAAAGTTCAGTTCGCACTTCGCCAGCCGCAGGTTGCCCTTACCGTGCAAAGCGACGCGCCCCTCCACGCGCACTGTGGGACCGACGAGTTGCTCCCATTCGGCCTTGCGCGCGTTGAGGAACTCGACCGACCAGACGCTTTCGGCGGCGAAGGCGGTCGG
Organism: Schlesneria sp.; assembly: GCA_043721755.1. Lineage (GTDB taxonomy): Bacteria > Planctomycetota > Planctomycetia > Planctomycetales > Planctomycetaceae > Schlesneria. The sequence continues at coordinate 10,245 of JAYSQC010000187.1, read as the reverse complement.
TGAGAACGCCGCGATGATGGCCCACGCGGCGATGGTCCAGATGGCCGAAGCGGCCCCGCGCCAGATACTTTTACCTCGCGTGATCTGCGATGTGACATCTGAGCGGGGCGGCGTTAGCCCCCTGGTTCTTGGGCGTAAGCCCTCTTGGGAAGAACCGGGGGGCTGACGCCCAATGGCACGCACTTTGTCCGCAAAGTGGCAGGCACACTCCGTGTGCCGTCCGCATTTTGCCGGTAACGGCACCTGGAATGTGCCTACTACATTCGCAACGTGAGAACCGGGGGGCTGACGCCACCCCGCTCGGAATCCTCTCACGTTGTGCCGCGTGAGGTATGAACATCGTGATGGAATGCGGACGTTCATTTCATCTCCCTTGTCGCTTCGAGTTGTCGTTCGAGCAGCTCGCGGGTTCGCCGCAATTCCTCGGCGTCGTCTTCCGTGTAGCCGAGCGCCGCGTAGGTCTCGAATGTTCCCCACAGGAATGCCGAGTCATCGTCGAGTGTGAGGACCGCTTCGGTCTGGGCATCGTGTGCGGGTGAGAGACGAGCCAACTTCGCGGCGAAGATGACTCGGTGCTGTGACTCGGCTGGCGATTGCTGTGCGGCTCGACGGATCAGTTCCGAACGTGTCTCGATGCGAACCGGACGACCGGCGTGCGTGATCGCCAGATCGACGAGGCTCGGTTGCGCGGCGTCATCGGGCACGATCACGTTCGCGTCGAACAGCACCCACGCGTCGCGGTACAAGCCGTCGAACCGCTTGGTCTCCTTGTCGCCCGGTCGAATGTCGGCGAGCGATTTGTGAATCGCCTCCAACAGGGAGTCACTCGCCAAGCCGCGTGCGGCGATCGCTTCTCGACACAATCGTCGCACGGATTGCGCCTCGGCATCGGTTCGTTTCAACAGATCGACCGCTTTGCGAGCGATCATCAAATCGCGGGCCGCGCCGTCGAAATCCCCCTCACGGATCGCACGGATTCCCGCGTCAGTCGCCTTCGCCACGATGGCCTTCGCCGATTCAATCCGCTGTCGCCGGATCAGCCCCCAGCCGGTCAACCCGCACACGACGAGCATCGCCAGCGCGATCAGACGCACGGGCGTGATGAGCCTCGTCCGCGTGTCGAGAACGATTCCGGATTCACTCACGGACGGAACAAGCGCGTCGAAGTCCGCCTGCCGGTTGGAGGGGAGGGGCGTCTTGGAGGCGGCTCCCATCCCAGACGATTCGCGACCCTTCTTCGTCGCCTTGGACGGCCTGACGGGAAGCGGAGGGAGAGGCTGCACGGGCTTCACCGTTCGCGGATAGACGTTGGCCGGAAGCACAAACACTCGGCCACCGCAGGTGGGACAAGCCGGTCGTTGAGCCGCCGATGATCGTTCACCACTGACACGCACCCCGCAATCGCAGCCGACTTCGTAAGTCTCGGACGCGGGAGGGGCCTGCTTGCGAAAGGCATCGGTCGCTCGACTGAGCCAGTCCGCCATGCTGTGCCACCGGGAATGTGTAGAGAGGGATTTGCCATCAGTGATGCAGTGCGTTGTCCAAGCGAACGTGATTATGTGTGCGGCGTTTGGCGCGGTCAATCGGCGGAGAGCAGAGCACGGGGCCAATACCAATTTGAAGCTGGCCCGGATGATTCACCACGGAAAACACGGAAAGTCACGGAAGGGAAAAAGCATCAGACGTTGCGTGACCGCATCTCATCCTGCTCAACAAACGCAGTGCCAGATGGCGACTTGTGGCAACTCCTCCGCTTCTGTACTACTCACGTTTCGCTTCTGGTCGGCCTGCGCAAATTCGTCTGCTTCAAAGTCGCCTTCATCGCTCCGCGTGGAGAAAGCCGATCGCGAGTGCGGTGTCGATCGGTGAAGTCGCCGTTCATTCGCACTCGGCGGACTTCACGCGGAGCGATGAAAGCGACTTGGGTTGCGGCCAAGGGCCGCTTCCGTGTTTTCCGTGGTGCCTCATGAATCATGCAGGCTGAACAGGATGTCAGGTGGGACCAACAGCGTTTCGCTGCGCCAGCCCACCACGATTTCACGCGGTCGCATGATGGTGGGCCGGCGCTCGAAGCGAGCTGGTCCCACCCTACGCTGAACGAGGGGATGGCATTGAGCAATGCGCGGCGTCACGTTGCCGTGGGTGGCCGATTGATCGACGACGGGCGTTCGGCTTGCAGATCGACGGCCTCGGCAACCGGGCGGGTTCGCGATTCAACGACCGCCGTAACGAACTCGACACGCAACGGCAGGTCGATCGTGAAGACGCTTCCCTTGCCGAACTCACTCTGCAAGCGGACCTCGCCGCCGAGCAACTTCGTCAACTCCTTCGTAATCGACAGTCCCAGCCCGGTGCCCTCGAACTCGCGCGTCAGCGTATCGCGCTGACCGGAGATCGCCGCTCCCTGCCGGAACTTCTCGAAGATCCGTTCTTGGTCTTCCAACGGGATGCCGATGCCGGTGTCTTCGACGATCAGTGCGAATCGACCCGGTTCGCGCAGCTCGGCGCGGACCTGCACGCGGCCTCCTTCCGGCGTGAACTTGATCGCGTTCGAGAGCAGGTTGCTGAGAATCTGCTGGAGCTTGCCGATGTCTTGCAGCAACACGGGCAATTCCGGATCGACCTGCCAGTGGAGGTTGATGTTTTTCTTGTCAGCCAAGGCCGTCATCGACCCGACCGTCCGTTCGATCAGGTCGGCGAGCGACAACTCGACCGGATGCCGCTCCATTTTTCCGCTCTCAATCTTGGCCAGATCGAGAACGTCGTTAATGAGGTTCAGCAGCGTGCGGCCCGACGACTGAATGTGTCCGACGTAGCGGCGTTGCTTGTCGTTCAGCACCTGCGCGTTCGACAGCAACACGTCGCTGAAGCCGAGGATCGAATTGAGCGGGGTGCGCAGCTCGTGACTCATCGTCGCCAAGAACTCATTCTTGAGATTGTTCATTTCATAGAGCTGAAGATTGGCCTGAGCCAGTTCATCCACCTTCACCCCGAACCCACTGTTCAGTTTTTTGAGGTCTTCTTGAACGGTCGTCAGATGGCGGAGCATGCGATTGAAGGCGTGACTCAGCTCTTCAAACTCATCGCCCGTGCGGATGTCGGCGCGCTGGTCGAGATCGCCGCGCGTGATGGCATCGCTGACCTCTTTCAAATGCAGCACCGGCTTGACGATCACGTACCGCACGATCGTGTACGCGGCGAGCATTGCCAAGAACGCGGTGACGATCGCCGTCGATAGCAGGATCGCGTTGTTCCACGACAGCGAGCTATAGGTCTTCTTGAGCGGGATCGTAATCTTGGCCAGTCCCAGCCGGGCCTTCAGTTGCAATTCCTCACCCGACTTGCGATCGGAACCGTGATCCAGTTTCCGGTGACAATCGAGGCACGCTTCCGTCGCGCGGACTTCGGCATAGAACCGAAATTCCTGCGACTTGCGGTCGATTTGTTTGTACTCCGACTTCCCCTTCGAGATTTCGGCGTAGGCCTCGAAGTCGTTGTCGTTGAGAAATCGCGAGGCGGCATCACTCGGATTGGGGTTGAGCAGCGCCCACTTTTGGCCCTTGAGTTCATCGGGCTTGAGGTCGTTTGACATCCGCTCGATGTGCGGTTCCTTGCCGTTGTCCTTCTCAAACCGCATGGCATGTTTTTCCAGCACCACTTTCGCGACGAGTGACCGCGCGAGGTCTGTGTTCTGGTCAAACACGAGCTGCTGCATCTGCCGTGCGTAAATCCAGAAGCTGCCTGAGATCAACAGCAACAGGCCACCGCCAAACAGCAGGCGACACTTCCGTTCGAGGCTGGTTTCACCCAGCAGGCGTTTGACGCTGCGATAGGACATGCGAGTCGCGCGGCTCCGGTCAGAAAGAAAGACAAGATCCCAGTCGGTGATCCACATCTAGACCCCGCGCGGTCAGTGATGAGACCTCTGAGCGGGGCGGCGTCAGCCCCCCGGTTCTTCCAAAGCGGGCTGACGCCCAAGAACCGGGGGGCTGACGCCGCCCCGCTCAGAGGTCTCATCACTGACCGCGTGAGGGATAAGTCACCGTCCATCGTCGCCCAAATAAAGAATTGAGAGTTCTCCATGTTTCGTCGTTCGCTAATTTGGTCGCTGGTCTGCACGGGGATGATCGCTGGGTCGGCAGTGATGGTCGGCTGTAGTGAGGCTCCGCAGGTGGAGACCACCGTTGACGGCGGCACGGCGACATCGGAAGCAACCGTGGCTGCGGTGCAACCCGATTTGACGGCGGTCCCCGAGAGGGACGGCTCGCAAACGAACACGGCGGCGCGAGCGAAGGAACTGTTCGCCACGATCGTCCGCGCGGCCGAGTCCAGTGATGCAGATGCCTGGACGAACGCGGAAGGCCAATTGCAGGCACTCGGGTTGGCTGCCATTCCCGCGTTGACGGATCGGCTGGGAGACTCAAACCCGATCGCGCGCGAATTGGCGGCGATGTTTTTGGCACAGCTCGGTCCCGATGCCGCTCCGGCAGCGGAGGGCCTGTTGAAGTTGCTCGACGACGAATCGACGTTTGCCCGCGTCAACGCCGCCGCGGCCCTCTCCACATTTGAAGGCTTTGCCGAGCGAGTCACTCCGGTTCTCGTGGCTCTGCTTGCAGATGAGGACACGAACGTCCGAATCACTGCGGCCACATCCTTGAGAAACGTGAGTCCCTCGGGGCGCGATGCCCTTCGCGCGTTGAGCCAATCATTGGCCGACACCGATTCCCGCGTGCGCGCCGCTGCCGCCGTGACGCTCGGTGAACTCGGAACTCTCGCCACGTCGAGCCTCGCGTCGCTGCGCCGCCTCGACGCCGATGACGACGAGCAAGTCCGCTCTGCCGCCTCCCGCGCCATCAAGCAGATTGACCCCACGACGCGATCCACGCCGTTGACAATCCCCGCCAGCGCGACCGAGTGACGCACAAGCCGCAGAGGGACACCAACCCGAAGCGTGAGCGAGGATGGTGGATCGACGCCATTAGTTGTGCGTCGGCGTGGCCCGCGCGAGTTGCTCCGGTGCCCCGGCCCCCGGTATGTTTCAAACATGGAATGTGTGTCACCCGTCGCGGGGGCGACTTCACCTCCCGTTCCCATGATCGTCAGTGACTGCCTCTGAAAGCTTTGGTTTTGCGATGAAGGTTCTTTCCGGGATTCAGCCCACGGGTCGGTTTCATTGGGGCAACTACTTCGGAGCGATCCGCCAGTACATCGCGCTGCAAGGGAACGAGCAATCGTTCTATTTCATCGCCGATCTGCACGCCCTCACGTCGGTGCGCGATGCACAGGCGTTAGAGGCCAGTACGTGGGACGCGGCGTTGGACTTGCTCGCGCTGGGACTCGATCCGAATCGGGCGACGCTGTTCCGGCAGTCGGATGTTCCCGAAGTGACCGAGCTGATGTGGTTGCTGATGACGGTGACTCAGCACAGCCTGTTGGAGAAGTGCCACTCGTACAAGGACAAGGTGGCCAAGGGAATCTCGGCCGACGCGGGCTTGTTCACGTACCCGGTGCTGATGGCCGCCGACATCCTGCTGTACGACTCGGACGTGGTCCCGGTCGGTGCGGACCAGATTCAGCACTTGGAGGTGACGCGCGACATCGCTCAACGGTTCAACGTCATTTACGACGGTGAGTTTCTGAAGCTGCCGAACGCGCGCGTGCTCGAAGCAGGGGCGAAGGTGCCGGGGACCGACGGCGAAAAGATGTCGAAGAGCTACGGCAACACGATCGAAATCTTCGAGGCCGAGAAGCCGCTCCGCAAAAAGATCATGTCGATCAAGACGGACTCGACGCCGCTGGAGGCTCCGAAAAATCCGGAGACCTGTTCGGTCTTCACGCTCTTCCAACTGTTCGCTTCGCCCGAGCAACAAACCTCGCTGGCCGACCGTTACCGCGCGGGGGGCATGGGCTACGGCGAGGCCAAGCAGGCGGTGTTCGATGCGGCGATGAACTACTTCGCCGACGCCCGTACCAAGCGGATTGAACTCGCCGCCAAGCCGAGCGATGTCGAGGATGTGCTGCGAGCCGGGGCCAAACGCGCCCGGGAAACAGGCCGCGAAGTCCTCGACCGAGTCCGCGCGGCGTGTGGGCTGGGAACGCGATCGAGGAGTTGAGAAATGGCTTTCAGTGACGAAGCCACTGTGTCCGATGTCGAAGACCAAAGTGAGCGATCCGTTGATCCAATCGTCGCCGCAGTGAAGTGGCTCGGAGTGTTGACTCTCTCGGTCGGTGTGTTCTTGCTGACAATGAGTCCAATCTTGGCGATGGCATGGCCTTATCTGCGCGCTGGTTGGCCAGCGATACGCACAGCGTGGTGGCTGCGCCAGAACGATCCTTGGCGTGAACGCGGCAGTGTCTGCTTTCATTTCCATCTTGCGATGGCCGGTTTCCGTGCGGGAGTTGTCGGCGTGTTCATGGCGGTGGTGATGGCGATCTTCTTTTCGAACCGTCAAAACAACGTCGTGCCCCCCCAGTTCATCATCGGTATTACCGTGGTGATGGCAGGCATCGGCCTGTCGTTTGTTCTCGGTTGGTGGGGGACAATCCTCGCGTATAGGCACGGAGTGCGAGTGTTTGTGATCTCGAACCTCCGCAATCGCTGTCACGGAGACTTTTCACAAATCGAGCGAGTCTCGAAGTCGAAGTTCATGGTCAACCCGGCGAACTATGTGATGGCGGTTGCCATTGTCGCGCCAGCACTCGCGCTCTGGTTCGCGACGATGTTGGCCACAATGCCACGACCGGGTGAAGGTCATGCTGGTAACGGCTTCTCTATGGCACTTCTGCGGGCATTGCCAGCATTGGGCATCTGCTGCATCGCTCTGTTGATTTACCTATCGAACCGAGTCATCGCAGCGACGCCGCAAGAATGTTGGGGAGCGGCTGTTCCCCGCAGCGAATCATCGGAAGACAACTGGTACTCGTCTTAACGAGCAAATGGCTTACGCCCAAGAACCGGGGGGCTTACGCCGCCCCGCTCAGATGTCTCGATACAGACCGCTCGCCTAAACGGCCGTTACGGCTTGGCCAGTGAGACGCTGACGATTTCCTTGTCGTTGCGGGCGTAGACCGAGCGGTTGGCGAAGGCGGGGTGGGACCAGACGACCTCGCGGCGTTGAGCCGGTCCTGTCGGTTCGAGCAAGTGGGCGCGACTCAGTTCCGTGTAGGCCGTTGGTGAGAAGCGGGCGATGATCAGATCGCCCTGCTCGCTGAAGAGGAAGTAGCGGTCTTCGTGCTTCACGATGAAGGCGGTTCCCCAGCGGAGGGACTCACCGCTGGTTGGTTGGAACGTGGACCACTTGCGGTCGCCGGTGGCGAGATCGAGGCAACGCAATTCGCCGTGACTGCACACGCCGTAGATGTGATCGCCGTCGATGACCGGTGTGCTGATGAGGCAATGCAGGGCGTCTGTCAGCTTTTCACTTTTGCCGTGGCGACGCCAGACGACGGAGGCATCGGGCTTGGTCGCGTCGAGCTTCAACAGCAGCGATCCGTCGTAGAACGCACTGACGAACAGCTTGTCACCGCTGACGCGCGGCGTGGCGACAGTCAGTCCCTCCCTGGCATCGAACGGTTGGTTCCAGAAGACCTTGCCCGTGGCGGGGTCGAGCGAACTGACGGCCGACGGATGCCAGACGATCAACTGACGTTGGCCTCCGGTCTCAACAATGATCGGCGAACCGTATCCCGGGCCGTGTCGCTCGGATGAATCGAGTGCTCGCCACAGTTCCTTGCCCGTGTCTTTGTGGAAGGCGACGACGGTCGTTCCCTCGCCACCGACCAAACAAATCAAACGATCTCCGTCGAGCAGCGGGTTGGCCGAGTAACCCCAGACGGGCGAGGTTCGGCGTCCGTACTCGGTCTTGAAATCCTTCGACCAGATCACGCTCCCCTTGTCGGCGTCGAGACACAGCAGATGCCCTTCCGAGCCAAGCGTGTAGACGCGGCCGTCCTTCACAACGGGCGTCGTTCTCGGCCCAGCGGGATAGCTGACGGTGTAACGGCAAGGGTACTCGTGCTTCCAAACGACTGAGCCATCGGAATCGTTAAGGCACAACACGCGCTCGGTCGCGATTTGCTGGCCTCGCTCAAACGGGTTGGCCGAATTGGTGACTCCTTCCGGGAGCAACTTGTCCGTGACGAAGACGCGATCCCCCACAACCGCCGGTCCCGCATAGCCGCCGCCGATTTTGACTCGCCAACGAACGGACGGTCCGTCCTTGGGAAAGGTCTCAACGATTCCCGTTTCGCGCCAGACGCCATCGCGCTGCGGACCCATCCACTGCGGCCAGTCATCGGCCACTGCGGAAATGTTGGGCATCAGCCCAATGACCGAAAGCATCGACAGCAAGGCGGCTCGCAACGGGAATCGTGAGTTCATCGGGGATCGTCCTTGGCGGGTGAGATTGGAGGGTGAGATTGGAGGGGGCGACTATGATTTTTGAAACGCCGAGCGGCGATTCTGTCACCCGTGTGAGAGGCCGACAAGGACGAGTGACAACCTGCCAGGGCCATCGCCTTTTTCAAGGTAGGGTGGGACCAGCTCGCTTCGAGCGCCGGCCCACCATCAGGAAACATCAAGAAATCATGGTGGGCCGGCGCGGCGAAGCGCCGCTGGTCCCACCCTACAGCTTTCGCAGACCCAACAAAGCGATGGCCCTGACAACCGGCCGAAAGCCGGGCACCCAGACGACCGAGGTCCGGCTTTCGGAAAAGCTGGACTTCAGACGTTTTTCGCGTAACGGCCTGACCGCTTGGGGTTTTTGAGAAACTTGACGGTCTGGAAGGGCACTTCTATACTCGCGCGGCCAGAATTGACACTAACCCTGAAGTGTAAACGAGGTCGCAACTCACATCCTCGCTTACGCTTCGGGTTAGTGTGTTGCGGTCGCAAATGTGTCAGTTTCGGCGGCGCGGAGTATGTACTCGCGCGGCGTTCATCAAGGCAGGCTCTTTCGAGGGCCATCCCTGTCGAAAATCGACGGTGGGATCACGAACGCCAACCCCAGCTTTTGTCGTGATGTTCAGGATGGCTCAACCCGGCGAGTCTCGCCCACAGGACGTGAAGACCAGTATGAAACCCAATAATCAACCCAAGACGAACGAGCCAATTCCAGAACCGAAGCTGCTGCAAAAGACGGAACTCGGCCGGATGGTTCAATCGACGGGGAGCGTCTTAGAGACGAATGCCACCACCATCGTGGCCGTCGTTTGCACGGTCTTAATTGTCGCAGCCGGAGGCATCTGGTGGGCACGCCAATCGACGGAGACCAGTTCCGCCGCGTGGGCGTTGCTGGAAAGCGCCGAGAGCGTCGATGACTTCGGCAGCATCTCCGAAAAGTTTGCGAATGAGATCCCCGGCCAGTGGGCCAAGTTGCGCGAGTCGGAAGCTCATCAGAAGTCAGGCACGGACGTGATGTTCACCGATCGTGAACTGGCGCTGGCCGACTTCAAGCGTGCCCGCGAAGGCTTCGAGAAACTCGCGGGTGCTGCGGGCGTCGATCCGATCATTCGCGAACGTGCGTTGTGGGGCTTGGCCCGCTGCCTTGAAGCGACCAGCGACGCTGACACCACCAAGCCGATCGACGCCTATCAACGCTTGCTCACCGATTTTCCCGAGACGATCTACAAGCCGTTCGCGGAAGAACGGATCGCGTCGCTGAAGACCGGTGGGACGAAAGAGTTCTACGCATGGTTCGCCAAGCAGAACCCGAAGCCCGCCGACATCCGTCCGAAAGACGGTGCGGCCAAGAACCCACATGACCTGTTCCTGCCTCCCGCCGCTGCGGGTGAGATTGACGACAAGTCTAAGGACGCTGATGCCAAACCGGGTGACGAGGCTGGTACCGTCAAACCGGATGCCTCGAAGACTGAAGAGCTAAAAACCGACACTGCGAAAGAAGACGCGGCTCCGTCAAAACCGGATGAGCCGAAGGCGGAGAAAAAGGCCGACGAACCGGCCGCTGAAAAGAAGCCCGGCACTGATGAACCCAAGTCGGATGAGCCAAAAGCCGAGAGCAAGCCCGAGGCGGCGGCGGATGCTCCCGCCGAGAAGAAGCCGGAATGAATCGGGCCACCGCAGGATCGTCACTCCGAGTGACCGTTGTGCAGCACCCCGATGACCGACAACATGATTCCCGTACTTCACGCGGCCGAAACTGACACCTTTGACGCTGAGTCACACTAACCCGAAGCGTAAGCGAGGATGTGAGTTGCGTCCTCGTTTACACTTCGGGTTAGTGTCAG
>JAYSQC010000186.1:0-1464 GCA_043721755.1 Schlesneria sp. | reverse complement strand
CTCACTTTGGAAAGTAGTAGGCACATTCCATGTGCCGTAACCTGCAAATTGCGGACGGCACATGGAATGTGCCTGCTACTTTGCGGGCAAAGTGAGTGCTATTGGGCGTCAGCCCCCCGGTTCTTCTAAAGCGGGCTTACGCCCAAGAACCGGGGGGCTGACGCCGCCCCGCTCGGATGTCTCATTACTGACCGCGCGAAGTATAACGCGGCATCACCGCCCCGATCCGTCGATCGTGATCGGCTGGGGGCGGCGAAGATGCCGCCCCCAGCCACACGACCGTTTTCTCAAACCTCACTCGCCCTGATCACCACCGAATCGGCGACGATCCAATCGCTTGAAGCGCTGGTTGCCGAGTGGTTCGCGCTTCGGTGCTTTCGGACCACTCGAGAACCGGCCAGCACCGCCTTGTGGCGCACCCCCTTGACCCGCACCCCCTTGACCGCCGGCGAACCGGCGTCCGCCACTGGGAGGACCACCCGCGTTGCCGCCCGCTTGACCTTGGAAAGGTCGCTTGCGTGGCGGCGGTTGATATTCACCCTGTGGCGGCTGCTGTTGTTGATCGGCATAACGGCCGCGCCGAGGAGGCGGAGATCCGCCCTGACCACCGCTCGCGGGAGGACCACCGGCGGGTGCCGCTCCGAATTGTCCCTGACTGCGGAACTGGGGTCGCGGCCGTGGCGGACGACTTTGTTCCTGATCGCTTTCGCCGCCGTCGGACATCTCTTCGGGGAAGCGCCGCCGCGGACGTTCTTCACGTTGAGGGCGTTGCTCTTCACGAGCAGGCCGTTCGACACGCGCTGCGGGTTGAGCAGCAGGTGCTGCGGATACACCAGCGGGAGCGCGCAACCAGTCGGCAATCGCACCGCGCAGGAACCGCCACTCGCTGCCGATCTTTCGACCGATCAAGCCTTGCTCCTTCACCATCTGCCGCACGTCGCTGTAGTTCACCTTCAGGTAAACCGCCGCCTCTTCGAGTGACAGCACATCGAGTTCGCTCATCGGCTCTTCTTCGTCTTGGTCGATCTCGAAGAGCGCCGCCATCTTGTTCTTCATCTCTTTGGCGTATTCCTCGTCGGAGAGGTCTTCGCCCGCTGCTTCCTCTTCCGTGGCGACCTCTTGTTCGAGTTCATCGTCATCATCGTCATCCTGACTGTCCTGCGCCTCTTGCGCGAGGAGACTGGCTTCCCGAGCCGCCTCCACCAAATTCGCTTCGTTCTCTGCCTGGTCTTGATCGTTCACAGCAATTCCTTGAAACATGCGGCCTCACGCCGCGAGAGAGAGCGAAGCCGAGCGGCTCCGCTGAAAACCAAATTCATTCCCAACACCAACCCGCAGCGTGAGCGAGGAAGTCGCTGGCTGCTAGCCCTCACGCGGTCTGTATTGAGACATCTGAGCGGGGCGGCGTCAGCCCCCCGGTTCTTCCAAAGCGGGCTTACGCCCAAGAACCGGGGGGCTGACGCC
>JAYSQC010000185.1:0-8674 GCA_043721755.1 Schlesneria sp. | reverse complement strand
GTGGAAGCCGCCGAAGCGGCGCTTTCCACGGTGGACTCGGAGTTTGGCCGCACCACCGACCCGGTGCGCATGTATATGCGCGAAATGGGTACGGTGGGCTTACTCACGCGCGAGGATGAAATCGTCATAGCCAAGCGCATTGAGGAAGGCCTCAAGCACATGATTATGGCAATTTCCTCCTGCCCGACCACCATCGCCGAGATATTGACGCTGGTTGATAAAGTCGAACGCGATGAATTGCGCATAGACGAAATTGTTGATGGCTTCATTGAAACTGCCGATGAGTCTATGGCGACCAATGGTCTTGGCGGTGAGGCCGTGGAAGAAGATGAGGCCTTGGAGGCCGTGGAGGAGAGCGAGGAAGATACCGAGGCTATTGCGGCAGCCAATCTGGCCAAGCTCAAGGTTGATGCGCTGGAACGTTTCGCTATCATTCGCGGACTGTTCATCAAGATCGGCAAGGCCTACGAGAAGCACGGTTACCGTAGCAAGCAGTACGATAAATTGCAAGGGCAGATTTCAGCCGAGTTGACGCAATTCCGTTTTTCCGCCAAGCAGGTTGATGCGCTGTGCGATACCTTGCGCCATTTGGTGGAAGAAGTGCGCGGCCATGAGCGCAATATTCAGAATTTGTGCGTCACCAAGGCACGCATGCCGCGCCCTCATTTTATCAAAACTTTCGTCGGCAACGAAGAGCGTCTCGACTGGGTGGCGCGCGAAGTGGCGGCCAAGAAACCTTACAGCGAAACGTTAATGCGCTTCCAGGCTGACATTGTCGAGCAGCAGCAGAAGATGCTCGATTTGCAGCAGCGTGTGGGCATCCCCATACGCGACCTGAAGGAAATCAACAAACAGATGACCAACGGCGAAGCTAAGGCGCGCGGTGCCAAGCGCGACATGATTGAGGCAAACCTGCGTCTGGTCATTTCCATCGCCAAGAAATACACCAATCGCGGCTTGCAGTTTCTCGATCTGATCCAGGAAGGCAATATTGGCCTGATGAAGGCGGTAGATAAATTCGAATATCGTCGCGGTTATAAGTTCTCGACTTATGCCACATGGTGGATACGTCAGGCCATCACCCGTTCCATCGCGGACCAGGCGCGCACCATCCGCATACCGGTGCACATGATAGAGACCATCAACAAAATGAACCGCATCTCGCGCCAGATATTGCAAGAGACGGGTCTCGAAGCCGAACTCCTGCAGGTGCTGGCGGCTCAACCGGTTCATCTTGTTGATCGTCTCGATCATGTGCACCGGGATGCGGATGGTGCGCGCCTGGTCGGCGATCGAGCGCGTGATGGCCTGGCGGATCCACCATGTGGCGTAGGTCGAGAACTTGTAGCCGCGACGGTATTCGTACTTTTCGACGCCGCGCATCAGACCGGCGTTTCCTTCCTGAATCAGGTCGAGAAAACTCAGGCCGCGGTTGCGGTACTTCTTCGCGATCGAAACGACCAGTCGCAGGTTTCCGCCGGAAAGCTGCTGCTTGCCGCGCGTCCAAGCGTCGTACTTGGCCATCACGCGCTTCATGCGGTCGCAGTAATCTTCGGGCGATTCGAGCGTCATTTCGACGATGTCGTTCAGCTCGCGACGCAGGATGTCGGCCTCATTGGTCGCGGCCACCGAGCGTCGTTCGGCCAACTTGGAAATTTGAGACTGGAGTTCGCGGATGCGATTGGCGATCTGTTCCATCCGTCGCAGTACAGGCTGCAACCGCTGAGTCCTCACGCTCAACTCTTCAACTAGCCAGCACAGTTTGCGGCGACGGCGAGCCATCCGCTGCTTGATCTCGATCTTTTGAGCCGCTTCCTTGGTGACCTTGAGCAATTCCCAGTCTTGACGGCTTTCGGCCATCAGCCGTTCGATGGTCGGCATGTTGACGGGGATGCGCCCCTGAATCTGCTCCTTGCGGAGATTCTCTGTCTCGCTGGTGCGCAGCGTTCGCTCGAATGGCAACTCGCCACGGCAGACCTTCTGAATGATCTCGACCGCTTGGCCGATGGCGAAGTCCGACTCCATCATCTTGCGGCGGAACCACTTTCGGGTCATCTCGATCTGCTTGGCGAGGAATATCTCCCGCTCGCGCGACAGTAGGGGGATGTGGCCCATCTGGCTGAGATACATGCGGATCGGATCGCGCGACGAGGACTGTGGCTCCGGTTCGAGCATTGATGCCGGAACCGATTCGTTGGCCGCTTTCTCTTCGGGACTCGGCTCATCGACGATGTCCATCCCCGCATCGTCCAAGATGGCGATCAGTTCGTGAACCATCTCGGGTTCACCACCCTCATCGGGCAGATATTTGTTGAGCAATTGAAAGGTCGCGTAGCCCTTGGCACGCGAGGCGACCAACAGTGTGGCCAGTTCCGGATTAAAGCGATGCATTTGGGTCAATTCCTTCTGTAAGACAGCCACTTCCTTGTGCGAGTGGCCCCTGCGGGGAGGCCCCTCGATTTTGCATGAACAGTTTTGCGTAAACAGTCCGGCATTGTTGCCAGTCAAACGATACTCCTGCCCGCGAGGAACAGGAACGCCTTCCAAGTACACGTCTCGCGGTCAGTTCTTCTCACGCGCGGTGAAAACCGGCGTGCAAATCGGTGTGAAAGTCCAGCTCGCGGGGAGCAGTCCCGACCGAACACGCGATTACTCGCACGGGAGAATCGAACGGACAGACGGCGGACCAATTCCAACGAGGGAAGAGCGTGACTCGCATTGACAGCATCCTTTCTCTCTTTGCGATTTGCTCGAACGGCGGGTGTTCGGCGAGGCGGAGATGCTAACAATCGGCCGCGCTCAGCGTTCAAAAAAGTTTTCTTCGCGGGAAAAATTTCGCAAAAAAAACGAAAAGGGGGCCGTAGGCTTTACCCGTCTGATCCGTCGCAATCCGTGTGACCCGCAGACTGGCATAACCGGACGCAAAAAGTTGCGACGAGGACCACTGAGACTGATGTTTTCCCCGCGCGGGCCGCTTCGTTGAAGTCGTGGCGCGACGGGATATACTCCCGCACCAACATCGAATGCGGCTGACTTTGCTGAGGAAAAAAGCGGCGTGGCTACGTGGTTGTCGCCCACGGTCAGCGTTTCGACTGATGTTGGCCCTGCTCGTTTGCACTCTGCGCCTGCCTGAATCTTAGTCCGTTTGATCTGAGAGAAAACTTCATGACCGCCGAAGCCGTTTTGGACAAAGATCACGCGGCCGACAAGATTGCTGCGAAAGGACTCAAAGGAGTCGTCGCAGCCGACACCACGATCTGCGACGTGGATGGTGACCTCGGGAAGCTGATCTATCGCGGCTATAACATCCACGAGCTGGCCAAGCTCTCGACGTTTGAAGAGACCTCGTACCTGCTGTTCAAGGGCGAGTTGCCGAACGTCTCGCAGTTGGCCGACTTCAACACGCTGCTGGTTCATCACCGAGAAATCGAGCAGCCGGTACTCGACTTTTTGAGATCGTTGCCACGAAACACTCCGCCGATGACAGCACTCCGTTCGGCGGTTTCGATGTCGGCCGCACACGATCCGCTCGCCGAAGATGACTCTCCCGCCGCTAACTTTGAGACATCGATCCGTCTCACAGCTGAGATGACAACGATTGTCGCCGCGATTCGTCGATTGGGCGCTGGGTTGGAGCCAGTTGCCCCGAGATCGGACCTCAGCCACGCAGGCAATTTCATGTACATGCTCAATGGCAAGGCTCCTTCAGCCGATGCCGAAAAGGCGATGGACCTGATCCTGATTCTGCACGCCGAGCATGGCCTGAACGCGAGTACGTTCGCGGCGCGAGTCATCGCCGCCACGTTGTCGGACATCTATTCCTCTGTGACCGGTGCGATCGGTGCCTTGAAGGGACCGCTGCACGGCGGTGCCAACACCGAAGTGTTGAAGACTCTGATGGAAGTCGGCAGCATCGAAAACGTGGTGCCTTGGGTCGAGGCGGTGCGCGCCAAGAAGGGCAAGTTCATGGGCTTCGGCCACGCGGTCTATAAGGTTGAAGACCCACGAGCCATTCATCTGAAAGAGCTGTCTCGCCGACTGGGAATCGAGACGGGTGACCCCAAGTGGTACGACATTTCGATCGCGATGGAACAGGCCGTCTTCAGCTCGATCAAGCGGAACTGCAACGTCGATTTCTTCTCGGCCAGCTTGCAGCACTACATGGGAATCCCGGGCGACATGTTCACCTGCATCTTCGCCGCGAGTCGCATCGTCGGCTGGTGCGCCCATGTGCTGGAACAACTCAGCGACAACAAGATCATTCGTCCGTCGTCCAATTACATCGGCCCTGCCGAACGCCACTACACGGCGCTGTCGGCCCGGGCGTGAGGCACAGCGATCGGCCTGTGACATCCCTTGTAGGATGGACGCCTCGTCCGTCCGTCCCGTCGTCGTAGCAACACGGACGGACGAGGCGTCCATCCTACGGAATGCCTCACGCGACGAAGGACTCGACGCTGGCGGCGCGAACGACTTCGCTGAACGAGGCGTCGCTGAGACTGAGAGCCTGCAAAGTGCGAGCGAGCGTCAGAATCGCGTCGCAGGTCGCTTGAGTGTCTCGGAACCAGATGCGACCGTCGCCGAGCAGCCCGAGGCGCGAGTCACTCTTCGCGAGTGTCTCCACCACGGCGGCGGCGGTTGATTCGGACTGCCCGTATTCGATGCGGCGCGGCGTCAGCCAGCCGGTCAGTTCGTCGGACAGACTGCGATCGACGACGACTTTGAGATCACGTTGCTCACGCCGCTCGAAGTCGATCAGCACGCGAGCCAGTTCGCCCGACGTGACCAGTCGCCCACGCTCAGTCACGCAGGCACAGCGTTGTCCGTCGTCGTCCACGATCAGGCCAAGATGTTGCCCGCCTGACGTGACGGCCGCCGCCACACGCCGCACATCGGCGTCATTCGGATCGGCGAGGTCTCGCTGACGAGTCGGCAACGAAACGTGAGTCACTCGACACGGCAGCTTGGCGAACAGGCGATCGAGCGTGCGCGGGAACAGCCTCGTCGCGGAACCGCAGACAACGTGCAGCGGTCTCAGTGCATGAAAGTGAGGGGCCAGTTCGTCTTCATACGAGGCGAGTGCTGGAAACGTTCGCTGCGACCCCGCCGCGCGCGTCGGTCGCAGCACGTCGGCTTGAGTGCGAACTTCCAATTCATCCAACCTGCCACCGCGCGACCACGGCTGCGCGTGACGGCCGACGACATCGAAGCCCGTCCAGGACGGATCGCAACCGGCTCCCGTTACAAACATCCCGGCGGCCGCGTCGAGATGTCGCGTGGCGAACTGAAAACAGGTGGCCGTCGTCTGCCCGAGGTCGATCACTTGGCAGCCCATGCGCCGCAGACCGAGTGCGACTCCCGTGACAATGTCGGGCGAAGCCGGCCGTTCATCGAAGCCGATCACGACCACGGGCCCCCGTCGCTCGACATCACTCTCGGGAAGTCCGGCTTTTCTGAAAGCCGGACTTCCCGCTTGAACCGTGTGGCTGAGGTCGATCTCTTCGCCGTCCCCGGCGGATGGCGGCGCGATTGGCGATTTATCGGAAGGCTCGATGTTTCGCCCGCCGCTGGCTTTGCCCACCCAATACGGCGGTTCCCACGAGGTAGGGTGGGCTGTGCCCACCAACTCCTCAGTCACAGTGGTGGGCGCAGCCCACCCTACGATTTGAGGGGCAAAGCCTCCCCCGCCACACGCCTCAATCTCCGTCCCCACAGAATCGCTTTCGCTACGGCGAGCCGTTCCATACCGCGGTTCCTCATCCCACAGCATCGCCGCGAGCGCCGCCCCCCACTGAGCGGCCCGCGTCCGATCCAGTTCGTTCAGATAGATGCCACGCACCCCATCGGTCGCGACGAACGAGCGTCGTGCAACGCGGTGATTCGCCTCGCGCAACGGGGACGACAACGGAAGTGGACGCGATCCAACCTCATGCCGATGCACGCACTCGCCGCACTTCGAGTAACTCGACGCGAGCCGAGCCAAATGGATGCTGTGCGAAATCGGATGGGCCTCGCCGGGACAGACGTATTCACGGTGATGAGGCTGCTTGACCGAATCACCGGCCAAGCTGTTTCGCGCCGCCAACTCCCGTTGCTCGACAGACATTCGGTTCGAGTTGTCGAGCAGGCTCTGACTCATTTCATCCTTTCGGTTCAGCCGATGTTTTTGGGGGGATTCAAGTGAACGGGATGAAGTCGGTCATTTTCATCCCGAAGGGATGTCAGCGATTAGCCGGGGGTTGAGCGTCAGCGACACCCCCGGTACGACAGCACAGAAAGGAGATTTGCATCCTGAAGGGATGCTGGCAGGTGCCTAATGCCAGCCGGTTTGCACGGTGCCAGCATCCCTTCAGGATGCCACCGCCATTGGCTCAACCTCTTCCGGGGGTGTCGCTTCGCTCAACCCCCGGCTAATGGCTGACATCCCTTCAGGATGAAGAGCGGCGACTTGTAGGCCAAACGGCAAGTGGGGGTCAATTGGCGTCCCGCGCTCGACACAATCAGAGGGGCCGCGATGTGCGGCCGCGTGGCGAGGACCGGTTTGGCCCGCCAACTCAACTCAAACTTCGGCATGGGAACCGCTGCCGTCGGAAGGAAGGCTCGTCATGGATCAGGGCTTGTCCAGCCGTGGCATTCGCCTGCGAATCTGATTCTAATTCCGCCCCGCTTGAGGAACGCCGGCGGTGAAACCTCGCGCGGTTCTTAATGAGACATCTGAGCGGGGCGGCGTAAGCCCCCCGGTTCTTGGGCGTAAGCCCTCGCTGGAAGAACCAGGGGGCTTACGCCGCCCCGCTCAGAAGAGTCTCACTTTATGCCGCGTGCGGTGAAACGAGGTCTGCCTCGTAATGGAATCCCGTTCGTCTCCCCCGTGCTTCGCGCTTTGCTTCAGGAGAATCTTGACCCATGTCTGGTGCCAACATTCACAGTGTCTTGCAGGAAACACGCAGCTTCCCGCCTTCGGCCGAGTTCACTCGCAACGCTCACATCAATAGTGAGGCGCAGTACCAGCAGATGTGGAACCAAGCCAAGGACGATCCCGCCACCTTTTGGGGTGAGATGGCCGGGAACTTGGACTGGTTCAAAAAATGGGACCACGTCATTCAGGGCGACATGCCCGATACGAAATGGTTCGTCGGTGGCAAACTGAACGCCAGCTACAACTGCCTCGACCGGCATTTGCTGACGTGGCGGAAGAATAAGGCTGCGATCATTTGGGAGGGCGAACCGGGCGACAGTCGCGTCTTGACCTATCAAGACTTGCACCGCGAGGTCTGTAAGTTTGCGAACGTCCTCAAAAAACTCGGCGTTGTGACGGGCGATCGAGTGACGCTCTACATGCCGATGATTCCCGAACTGGCTATCGCCATGCTGGCTTGTGCGCGGATCGGTGCCACGCACTCAATTATCTTCGGCGGCTTCAGTGCCGATGCCGTGGCCGACCGTAACAACGACGCTCAAGCCAAATTGATCGTCACGGCGGACGGAGGCTGGCGGCGCGGGAAGGAAGTTCCACTGAAGAAGGCGGTCGATGAATCGCTCGCCAAGTCGCCGTCCGTTCAAAAGGTTGTCTGTGTCCGCCGAACAGGTTCGCAGGTTGAGATGGTTCCCGACCGCGACTACTGGTGGCACGAGCTGATGGCGGACTCGTCGAGTGACTGCGACGCGGCGGAACTCGACGCCGAACACCCGCTATTCATCCTCTACACGTCGGGCAGCACGGGCAAACCCAAAGGGGTGATGCACACGACGGGCGGCTATACGCTCGGCACGATGCTGACTTCAAAATGGGTCTTCGATCTGAAGGACGAAGACACGTATTGGTGTACCGCCGACATCGGCTGGGTCACGGGACACAGCTACATCGTCTATGGGCCGCTCGCCAACGGAGCGACCACGGTGATGTACGAAGGGGCACCGAACTGGCCTCATGACGGCCGCTTCTGGGAAATCATCGAAAAGTACAAGGTCAACATTTTCTACACGGCACCGACCGCGATCCGTGCGTTCATCAAGTGGGGCGACCACTGGCCCGCGAAGTATGATCTTTCCAGCTTGCGGCTCCTCGGGTCGGTCGGTGAGCCGATCAATCCGGAAGCGTGGATGTGGTACTACGAAAACGTCGGCGGCTCACGTTGTCCGATCGTGGACACATTTTGGCAAACCGAAACCGGCGGGCACATGATTTCGCCACTGCCGGGCGTTACACCAATGATTCCGGGTTCGTGCACTCTGCCATTGCCCGGCATCATGGCGGCGATTGTCGATGAGACCGGCCACGATGTCGCGAATGGCAATGGCGGCATCCTGGTGGTCAAACGCCCGTGGCCATCGATGGTGCGCACTATCTGGAATGATCCGGAACGTTTCCAGAAAACCTATTTTCCCGAAGAACTCGGCGGCAAGCTATATCTGGCCGGCGATGGCGCAGTCCGCGATAAGGAGCGTGGTTACTTCACCATCATGGGTCGCATCGATGATGTTTTGAACGTGTCAGGTCATCGCCTCGGCACGATGGAAATCGAGTCTGCGCTGGTGTCGAATTCAAAGCTGGTTGCGGAAGCGGCCGTGGTCGGCCGTCCGGATGATATGACCGGGGAAGCCGTGGTGGCCTTCGTGGTACTGAAGGGTGCGCGCCCGACCGGCGACGCCGCGAAAGCCATGGCGAAAGAATTGC
>JAYSQC010000184.1:0-9506 GCA_043721755.1 Schlesneria sp. | reverse complement strand
GGCGTCAGCCCCCGGTTCTTGGGCGTCAGCCCGCTTGGGAAGAACCGGGGGCTGACGCCGCCCCGCTCGGAAACCTCTCACTTGGTGCCGCGTGAGGTTTGCATTCATTGACGCACAACCTTTACAGACGCGACGCCCCTTACTCAGGAGAACTTTCGATGCAGACAGCCACCGGCGTGATGGTGATCGAACACGGCCAACTTGTGGATGGAACGGGAGCTTCGCCCCTCCGCGATGCGGCACTTGTCATTGAGAACGGGCACATCACCTACGTGGGATCGGCCAGCGCAATGCCGGTCGTGCCACCGGATGCGACGCGGATCGACGCCCACGGCGGGACGATCCTGCCGGGGTTGATCGAGTCGCACTTTCACGCGACGTACTTCAATGTCGAGGCTCTCGAAGACCTCGACCTCAAGTATCCCGTCGAATACGTGACGCTGTTGGCGGGCTGCAACGCGAAGCTGGCTCTCGAATGCGGGTACACGTCGGCGCGCAGCGGCGGCAGTTTGTTCAACGTCGATGTCTGGCTGAAGAAGGCGATCGAGAGCGACCTGATCCCCGGCCCGCGGCTCGCTGCGAGCGGTCGTGAGATTTGCGGCGTCGGTGGACTGATGGACTGGAACCCGGACTATCGCAAGATCGGCATGGACGGTTTGGTGCTGCTCGTCAACGGAGCTGATGAAGCACGGGCTGCGGTGAGAAAGCTCGTCAAAGACGGGATCGAATGGGTCAAGACGTACCCGACCGGCGACGCCGCTTCGCCCGATGTGAACGATCACCACACGCTTTGCATGACGTTTGAAGAGATGCACGCGGTCGTCGCAACGGCCCACAATCACGGCATGAAAGTGACGGGCCACTGTCGAGCGACGGAAGGGATCAAGAACGCGCTCCGCGCCGGATACGACACACTCGAACATGGCACGTTTATAGACGACGAAGCGTTGGAGATGATTCTCGCCCGCGATGTCCCCGTCATTCCGGCGCTGTACTTTGAACTCGCCAGCATCGAACGCGGACCCGAGTTCGGATTGTCGCAGCGTGTGATCGACGGGCATCAGGAAACGCTCGATGGCGGTGCCGAAAGTGCCCGTCGCATCTTCAAGGCGGGCGGACGGATTGGCCTCGGCGGCGATTACGGCTTTGGCTGGAACCCACACGGTCAGTACGCGCGTGAGCTGACCTTCTTCCACAAATTCGTCGGCTTCACTCCCCTCGAAGTCCTGAAGTGCGCGACGCAGACCGGTGCCGAGATCCTCGGCCGCGCTCACGAACTCGGCACGCTGGCCGTCGGCAAGCTGGCGGATGTCCTCGTGGTCGATGGCGATGTCGTCGGAGACATTTCGATTCTCGAAGACCGCAGCCGGTTCATCGCCGTCATGCAGGGCGGCATCGTCAAGGCGGGGCGGCTCGCGCGGGCATAGCCGCTTGTTGAAAACGTAGGGTAAGCGTCTCGCTTGCCCGTGAATGCCGTCGGGAAAAGGGCAAGCCAGAGGCTTACCCTACGTTGCTCAAGTTCATCGGGAACGTTCGCGTTGGGAGGAGAGTGCAAAGTGAGAAGTGAGAAGTGCAAAGTGTTGAGGACTCGCGCGAGCGTGAGTCAGTGACGTGTTGCTGCCCCGCTTACTTTTGCACTTTGCACTAATCACTTCTCACCTTGCACTGACTCTTCCATTCTCCGCCCGAGCGATCCATGCGCATCTATCTCGACAACGCTGCGACCAGTTTTCCAAAGCCGACGGCGGTCTATGACGCGGTGGATCGTTACCAGCGAAGCAGCGGCGTCTCGATCGGGCGCGGTGCGTACCGCGAGGCCATCGAATCACAACGGATGCTCGACCAGTGTCGTCAGCGTGCGGCGATGCTGCTCGGCGCGAAGAGTCCCGACCGAATCGTCTTCACGTACAGCGGGACCGATGGCCTGAACATGGCACTCGTGGGACTGTGCCGTCCCGGCGATCACGTCGTCACCAGTGAGTTGGAACACAACTCGGTGCTGCGACCGTTGCGATGGCTCAGTGAAACGCGCGGAGTGGAAGTGACGTTTGTTGCGCCTCGAAGCGACGGTCGCATTGAACCGACCGACGTGCGAGCGGCCTTGCGTCCGAACACGCGACTCGTGGCGATCCAACACGCTTCCAACGTGACCGGCGTCGTGCAGCCGATTGTCGAGATTGGCGAGGTCGCGCGGGCCAACGGTTCACTGATGCTGGTCGATGCGGCGCAGACGGCCGGACATCTGCCGATCGCTCTGTCGCAGATGCCCGTCGATCTGCTGGCCTGTCCCGGTCACAAAGGACTGCTCGGGCCGCTCGGGACCGGACTGGTTTATCTGCGTCCCGGTCTCGAACAGCAGTTGGATTGCTACCGACTCGGCGGAACGGGGACGCAGAGCGAGGACGATCGCCAGCCGTTGCAGATGCCGGAACGCTATGAGTCGGGCAACCACAACGCGCCAGGTTTGGCGGGTCTCAATGCGGCGCTGGAGTATCTTCAAAGTGAGACCGTTGAGACGGTTCGTCGTGCCGAAGTCGAACTGACCGGACGGCTCGTCGAGGGACTGCGATCGCTCGCGCGCGTCACCGTCAGCGGACAGGCTTTGCGTGGAGAACAATCGTTACCGCATGTCGGCGTGGTGTCCTTCAATGTCAAAGGCTTCGCGCCTCACGAGGCCGCTTCGATCCTCGATGACTCGTTCGGCATTCAAGCTCGCGCCGGTTTGCACTGCGCGCCGGGAGTCCACCGCTGGCTGGGAACGCTCGAGACCGGCGGGACCATTCGTTTCAGCGTCGGCCCGTTCACGACGCCCGCTGAAATCGACCACGCCATCGCGAGCGTCCGTGAGCTCGCTGGTTCGTAGGATGGGCACTCTTGCCCGTCCGGCTTTGTGGCGAATGCGAAGACGGGACGGGCAAGAGTGCCCATCCTACGCGCGACTTTTGCCATTTTGGGAGTGCGGTGATGAATTCCCGCACTCCCAAAATGGCAAACGTCGAGCTACGAACCAACATCCTTTCTCGCTCACGGTTGCCTCACTATTCTCTCGCCACGTTGACCAGCCCCACTTCACGGAGGATTCCATTCATGCTCAAGTCCGTTTCCAACTACCTCGACCAACACGCGGACCGGTTTCTCGAAGAACTCAAAGAGTTCCTGCGCATCCCGACCGTGAGCGCCGATCCCGAGTGCAAACCGCATCTGGTGCGCGGGGCGGAGTTCGTTCACAAGCAACTCGCCGATCTCGGCATGAAGGCCGAGATCGTGCCGACCGCCGGGCATCCGATTGTGTATGCCGAATGGCTCGGTGCGCCGGGCGCTCCGACCGTGATGGTCTACGGTCACTACGACGTTCAGCCGCCCGACCCGCTCGATTTGTGGACGACTCCGCCGTTCGAGCCGACGATCCGCGACGGTTGCCTCTACGCGCGCGGGGCCACTGACGACAAGGGCCAAGTCTTCACGCACATCAAGTCGGCTGAAGCCTGGTTGAAGACCGTCGGCAAGTTGCCGGTGAACATCAAGTACGTGATCGAGGGCGAGGAAGAAGTCGGCAGCCGCAACCTCGAAGACTTTTTGGCCGCGAGGAAAGACAGCTTGAACTGCGACGTGGCGGTTGTCAGTGACACGAGCCAGTACGCGCCGAACCAGCCCGCCATCACATACGGCCTGCGCGGAATCCTCGCGGTCGAAGTCACGGTCACGGGACCGAAGAAGGATTTGCATTCGGGCGTCTTCGGTGGCGCGGTGATGAACCCGGCAACGGGCCTCGCACGAATGATCGCTTCGTTGCACGATGACCACGGGCGAGTCCGCATCCCCGGCTTCTACGATGCGGTGCAACCTCTCTCCGACGCCGAGCGGCAACAGTTCTTGGACCTCAACTTTGACGAAGCCGCCTTCCAAACGGAGCTTGGCATCACGGAAGTCTTCGGCGAGGCTGGCTTCTCGACTCTCGAACGGCGCTGGACGCGACCGACCTGCGAAGTGAACGGCCTCGTCAGCGGCTACACGGGAGTCGGGCCGAAGACGATCGTCCCGTCGAAGGCGACCGTAAAGATCACCTGCCGTCTGGTGCCGTCCCAAGACCCGCACCAGCTCACCGAGGCGCTGCATCAGTACATGAAGGCTCAGTGCCCGACTTCGCTCTCGTTTGAGTTCACGTCCTATCACGGCTGTCCGGCATTCGTGTTCGACCCGACCAGTCCGTACATCGAAGCGGCGGCTGAAGCGATCCGCGAAGCGTGGGGAGTTCAGCAAGTCCGACTCATCCGCGAGGGTGGTTCGATCCCCGTCGTGCAGACCTTCAAAGACGTATTGGGTGTCGATACGTTGCTGCTCGGCTGGGGCCAGAACACCGACAACCTGCACAGCCCGAACGAACATTTTTCCGTCGCCGATTTTCATCGCGGCACGAAAGCCAGCGCCAGCCTGTGGGCCAAGTTGGCGGCGATGCAGAGTGATGGCTCTGGAGCATCGGCAGCGAGCGTCTGCTGATCGTCGCTTTGGCACCTCGCCCGAAGTCCGGCTTTTCCGAAAGCCGGACTTCGAGCGTGTCATCGCGTGCCACTCGTTCCTCACTTCGCCAAGATCGCGTCGAGCCATTGATAGGCTGACTGGCGTTCGGCTTCGGGAAAGTCGTGCGGGGCGTCGGGGGTGGCCAGTTTGAGGCGGTTCACGTTCTGCTTGCCGTTGGCAGGCTCGAACAGGGCATAGACATCGCCCGCCTTCGCGAAGGCTTTGCGGACGCCGCTCACGTCGAAGTTGCTGTCGTTCACCGGCGAGTTCGAGAAGAAGCCGCGCGGGGCGAGGACACCGAGAATCTCATAGAAGTCGAATGGGATTTTGTCGGCGTTGTTCTCGTACACGTCGCGGATGCGCGGCATGTAACGGTCACTCGTCCAGCCCGCGACCTTGCCGCCGTAGTAGTCGTGGAATGGCGTGAACCCGCAGCTCGACACGACCGCTTTGAGCCGTTCGTCGAATACCGCAGTGAAGAGCGAGTTGTGCCCGCCGAGCGAATGGCCGATCACACCGATGCGGTTCACATCGACCTGCGGCAGCGTTTCGAGCAGGTCCACAGCGCGGAGGTTGTTCCAGATCGCCTTCATCGAACCACTGCCGTAATGCGTTCCCTGCACCTTGAAGTCGTAGCGGTACTCACCGAACGACGGGTAATCGGGAACGATACAGACGTAGCCCCGCTCGGCCAGTTCGTGTGCGTAGTGCAACGACTTGAGACCACCCAATCCCGCCGGTTCATCCTTGCCGACGTTGTTCGTTTGATGCAGGCACAACATCGCGGGAGCCTTGCCGCCGACAGGCAACTCGCGCGGGATGAGGATCCACGCGGGAACGCGATCGTCCGGCTCGGGCGTGAACCGCACCTTGCGTCGCAAATACTTCGCTGTCTGTTCTTCGCTGACAACTTCCACGTCGAGCGGCACACGGCGCGAGGCGGCTGGCAGCGGTCCCATGACGAGTTGCATGTTGGCTCGCACATGAGCCACTCGTTCCGCCCAGTCCGCCTTCGTGACGACCGGTCGCTCCTGACCGGCGACATCGCGCACGACGAGCAGCTTCGAGTGATCGGGATACGCGACGACGGGTGGCTCGGCAGCGTTTGCCGTACTCAGGCTGAGTGAGAGACACGCGAGACTCATTCGCATTCGATTCATCGGTAGCCTGCCTTGGGGTTGAGGAACTTTCGACGCGGAGTTTCCGGTGAGAGATGCGGCTCCCACAGGGCCATCGACTTGTTTGAACTGCACAATTTGTAGGGTGGGACCAGCGGCGCTTCGCCGCGCCGGCCCACCAGGTTTTCTCGACTTTTTTTGATGGTGGGCCGGCGCTCGAAGCGAGCTGGTCCCACCCTACTCGGAAAAGGCGATGGCGGTGCGGCTCCCGCGTGACGACTCACGCAGCATGAAGTAGAGTGCTTCGCGCCGCTGTTTGGCAACCGAACCGACCTCCCACTCATCGACTTTCAAAACGCATGGCCATCGAATTCAACTGCCCGTACTGCACCGCTGTGATCCGCGTTCCCGACAATGCGGGCGGAGGCAAAGGCCGCTGTCCGAAGTGCGCGACGCGAATCAGCGTCCCCAAAGTTTCGACGCCCAAACGGGGGACAGCTCCGGTCGAACCCAAAGTGGTTCTCGCACCGCCTCCCACAGAGCAGCCGCTCTTCACGCTCGATGTGTCCTCGCCGGGGGCAACTTCGTCCGACAGTTTGACCCCCAATGTTGATCCGCTGGAGATCAGCTTTGCCGACGCATCGAGCACCACCGACGACACGCGGCCGTCCGATCCGATGGACATCTTCTCATCCGATCATCACGCGGACACGGTGACTTTGAAACCGAGGCGGAAGAAGTCCGGAGTCGGCTGGAAGATTCCGGCCGCCGTCGTCGTCCTCGTGTTTGCAGCGGTGGGCGGTTGGTTTTTCTGGCAAGAAAAGATGGGAGCATCGCTCAGCGGAGACTTGATCGCGGAGACCGCCGACGAACTGGAACTGCCCCCCGGCTTCGTCGAGAAGTCGTTGCTTGGCTCGTCATCGGAGATCGCCGAGACCATTCTGACCAAGCTCGAAAAGTCACCGTTGCCGCTGACCAGCAGTCTGATGCAGGTGCAATTGAGTGGCTACAAAAAGGGGCTGCTCATCAAGTTGAATCTCGGTTTGCAGAGCCGTTTTTACCGGGTCGATGTCAGTGACAACCTGCCGCTGCGACAGTTCCGCTCGAAGCACGCTCCCGAACTGGAAGGGCGACGGATGTTTGAAGTCGAACAGGCCGCGAAGTCGTTCGCGACCGCGTACAGCCAGGTTCTCGCCAAGAAATCGGACATGTCCTCGATCGCCGAGTTCCGCGACACACTCGCGCTGCCCGCACTGGTTCGCGGAGTCGGACACCAACTCATCGCCACCCACGGTCGGACGGCATATCCGTGCGTCTACGAAGACAGCGAAGGGGCTTGGTTTTTTCTGATGCCTCCCGACGTGAAGTCGTTCGTGATCACCGGTCGCAAAGATGCGAACGGCACCGTTCCATTCCCGGTCACCTTCAAGGTCAAGGTCGGCGGCATGATGAAGCCCCTTTCCAAACCGGGCGACAAGCACGACGACGAACCCTCTTCAAAAGCCAAGGGCAAGCCCAAGAAACCGGCCGAAGAGCCGGACCCCGCTGAAGCCGAAACGGATCCGAAAGAGGAATCCGCCAAGAAGTGAATCGGACACCTCCGCAGTTCGATTTCTGGCATGGTTCAAACGAGTGCGGCTGTGGGTGTCAGTTGTCTTCTCCGGTCCCCTCGCCCGGCTCGGGCACCGCCGCTTCGGTGGTCGGGAGAAGGTTAGCAGCCTGTTAAAGAACCCGTAGGACAGGCGGCTCGCCTGTGTTTTCCAACTCGAAACGTAGAGCAGGCGAGCCGCCTGCTCTACGTTTTTCAACAGGCTGTTAGCTCGACTTTTGCCATTCATTTGGACTGCGGCAATTGATTGCCGCTTTCTGTTCTCGAAGTGGTCTCCATTTTTGAACGCCCCGGACGATCTGGTGGTCTTCAAAAATGGCGATCCGAGGCGGAGAAAAGAAAGCGGTGATGAATCCCCGCACTCCAAAGGTGGCAAAAGTCGAGGTTAGGGGTCTTCTGCTTGGCTGTGACCTCGATTTGAACCAAGAAAACAACGGTGTCAGGAAAACAACGCCAATAACGGAGCTATTCGGTTTCTGACACCTTTGTTCTGCCCAAGAATCAACAAGAATGGTGGAGATCCCTATTTTTTGATTCGACTGGGGTAGACCACGTCCCAATAACTACGAATCGCCCGCGCCTGCTCAGCTTCTGCGGCCAACAGCTTCTGAACTTCGGCAAGTTGCGCTTTGGCCGTTTGGCCAGCTTGGGTATCCGGGTAGTTCTCGACAATCTCAGCGAGCGCCTCTCGCAGACGCGAAGGGGCACGTCCATTTCCATAGAGTCGCCCGACCTCAGTCAGGCGTTGTTCCGCTTCTGCGGACAACTGCTGCTGAACTTCGGCCAGTTGTGCATTGGCCTGTCGGCCTGCCAGGGTGCCCGGATTGTCCTTCACGGACTTCGCGAGCGCCTCCCGCAGACGCGAAATGTCACGTCTGTTTCCATAGCGTCGCCATAGCTCGGTCAGACGGTCGCTGGCGAGTTGCACAGCTTCTTCGGCGACTTGCGCATTGGCCTGTCGGCCGGCCAGGGTGCCTGGATAGTCCTCCACAATCTCAGCGAGCGCCTTCATCAGCAAAAGCGACGCGTCGCTTCTCGTTGCATAGAGTCGCCCTACCTCGATCAGACGGTCGCTGGCGAGTTGTTCAGCGTTTTCGGGTGCGAGCAACCCCGCGTTGCCCACTTCCTCCCGGAATTGGCGATTGAAATGCGCTCCCAAATAACGCTTGGCCACCGTGGCGGAATCGGTGGTCGAAAACGTCGTTTCGATTTCGTGGAGCCCCTTTAACTGCAAGTCGGACAGCAAGTCGGATATCGACTGCAGTTGCAACTTCGCCAACAACTCCTTGGCCAAACTCGCCTGAACCAGTTTCTTGTGTTCGTCCAACAACTTGTTGGCGTCCCAGCCGAGCGACGACTTTCCGAATACTTTGATGAAGGATTCCAACTCTGCGCGTTGCGAGTCAGCGAGCGGTTGCTGCAACGGCACTGTGATGTCCATCAGTTCCCAGAATTTCGCGGCGCGAGCATCACGCGATCGGTTCAGATGTGAAAACTGATCGGTTGCAATCCGTTGCGCGTTCCGAAGCCCTGAAATATCGCCAAAGTTATTTTTCAGCGAGTCATACTTACTCACGAATTCCTCGACGGTCTTTCGCCGTTGATCGTCGGTCACTTGTTCCTCTACGAGCTGTTGCTGCTGATCGACCACCGGCTCCCGATCGGGCGGGGCGCTCCACACAGTCGGCGGACCCCATGCTCCCAAGCACACGCAAGCAGCGAGACAAACAAAACGCATGACGAATCCTTGCTGAACGAGACAATGGCGTTGCCCTTTGCACGACAATAATTTCTTGGTGCATACGGGCGATTCAATGATAAGAGTCGCCATCCGCCGCAAGCAAGCGGATGTTTTCGAGCATGAAAAGATTTGGCGATTCCTCGCAGAGATGCCACGAGTGCGGCGCATGGCATAGCACATCAAGTAGGGCCAACCAGCTCTGGCGCTGAAGAATCCCTCTCTCTCTCTCTCCACAAACCCGAGACGAGGAACCTAAAGAAGACGTTTCTGACAGAACGTCCCACGGGGTGAGCTTCACGGTATTTGCCTGTTGTTTGCAGGGTTTTCTGTGGCTGGCGCTGCCGGGATTGTGTTCGTCTCGTTAGACCGGATTTTCGTGGAAAAGGGCGAGGTGGTCGGACCACTTGAGATTGCGGGGTTGTTCAACAACGAGCCCGACGCGCCAGCGAGGGCAAACCGTTGTCGAAAGTGAAGCCCTCGCTGGCGCGTCGGGCGAGTGATGAACCCCTCAAGACAAAGT
>JAYSQC010000183.1:0-3862 GCA_043721755.1 Schlesneria sp. | reverse complement strand
CAACAGGCTGCTAGCCGCCGGTTTCTGAGCTGGAAAAGAACCGGCGGCTAGCGCCTTGCCGCTCACAGAATCACAAAGTGAGTGCCATTGGGCTGATGCCGCCCCGCTCGGAAATGTCTCACTTTGGCCCGCGCGGTGAAACGCCATCACACCTCTCACTCGCCGCGCAAGAGACAGCATGATGTCTTCATCATTCTGTGCCCCATCATTCTGTCTTTCGCACCTCGCCGTGAGACTTCGTCCTGGCTCACGCGGCGGGTTAGTGTGCCGATGAGTCGGGCACGAGCAGGCTGCTGATGAAGACTGGTTCCGGCAGAGGCGTGTTTCGTTCGCGGCGGCTCGTCGGGACGGAGCGTGACCACAACTCGATCGCGTGGATGTCGTGCAGCGGCCGACCGGTCGCGGTGAGTTCTCTCAGGACGAAGCGGCAGAGTTCCGTTCGCAATGCTTCCGCTTCTGCCTGTCGTGCAGGGTTGAATTGCAGGATGGCGTGTCCAATGTAGATGCGGCAGGCAAAGGGATGCAGTCGCGGCGCGAGGTCGATCCCCGCCGAGGGCAATTCATCGTCGCGCTGCAACCCGAGCAACCGGCCGTCGCGCAGGCGGACTCGCACGATCAATTGCGGATCAAACTTGGGAGCATCGGGCGCGAACATGTCCCAGCGCTGGTGAGCCGCCGCGAACCGTTGCGGCAGGTCGAGCCATGATCGCGGAGCCTCGCGCGGGCCGATGGCGAAGTTCAGGCCATAGTTCGACGCGACCATTCCGACCAACAGCCACGCGCTGGCGAGTTCGATGGCGACGACTGACAACATGTGCCAAGCAGCCTTCTTATCCCGGACACGACACAAAGTAAGGAAATTCTGAGCGGGGTGGCGTAAGCCCCCCGGTTCCTCAAATGAGGACTTACGCCCAAGAACCAGGGGGCTTACGCCACCCCGCTCAGAGGACTCATCACTCACCTCGCGAGGTGTTGCAGGGTGCGTCCAGCGCGCGACGAGTTTAGCGCCCCATGCCCAGTCTGCGGACGAGAGCAACAGCGGCAGGCAGGCCAGCATCGTGATCGAGAAGCCACCGGTGTCGATGACGCAGGCGATGCCGATGTGCAGCGCGAGCAATCCCAGCAGAGCCACACGTCGCAGCCATGATCGCGCGAACGGCAGCAGGGTCAGCGGCAACACGAGGAATTCAAACGCGAGGACGCCGTGCGTCAGCGAGACCAACCACGACTCGGGCAGCGAACACGCAATCGCCGCCCCCGGTCGCGCGAACCGATCCAGGCCGAGCATGTGCGAGATCGCGGTGCCGTCGCGCCACCACGTCGGGCCGGTTTTCTGCCAGGCGGTCGCCAAGTAAACCAGACCGAGTTGCAACAGGACGCCCAACACCGCCAACGAAGGACGCGACTGAGTGTCTTCTTTGAACCGCGCCTCCTCGTTGAACCGCGTGGGCAACGCCCCGCGCGTCGATGTGCAAAACAACCTCCCACACCCACCCGCAGCGTGAGCAAGGACGGACGTTCGAGAGCCCAATCCCATTTCAGCCGCTTCTATGTCACGTCCTCGCTCACGCTGCGGGTGGGTGTGTCGTCGTCCACTTAGAACAACATCCACCGAGTACCGCTTCCCCGCAGGCAACACCGTCAGCCACAGAAGCATCGACCCCAACACGTAGTCGCCCGCGATCAACACATACGGATTGCGGTGAGCCAGCGTGCTGAACACAACGAGACTCAACAGGGCGGAGCCTCGCGTGAACAGCCCGATCATCAGTGAGACCGCAGCCAGCGCAGCGACGAGAAAGAAGAGGCCGATCCCCCACGAATGCCCTTCCAACGCCGCAAGCAACGTCGGGAAGTTCGGAACCTCACGCGATGCCGCCAGCAGTGATCCCGGAAGGACGCCGCGCGGGCCGTAAAGTTCGTCTCGTAGCGACCAGCGGTCGGTGAGATGAAGTAGTAACACGCAGGCGATCGCCGCACGAAACAACCCGACCGAGCGCAGGTCCAGCCTCAGCCAGTGGTCTCGCAGCCGTGAAATCATGGGAACACTGTGAGAGAGCTGGCGAGGGCTTGGTCCATGAGCTTGCCGACGTGGAACCGATTGGAGACGGGAGCGTGATGGCAAACAATGCCCGTCATCTTTGTCTTTCCCCGTGCCCACCCGTGATCCCCGTGGTTCATTCTCCCCCCATGAAAATGAACCACGGGGGGACACGGGGGAAGAGTGGAAGTTTGGTCAACTGTGAGAGAGCTGGCGAGGGCTTGGTCCATGAGATTGCCGACGTGGAACCGATTGGAGACGGGAGCGTGATGGCAAACAATGCCCGTCATCCCTGCCTTTCCCCGTGTCCACCCGTGATCCCCGTGGTTCATTTTCATGGGGGAGAATAAACCACGGGGTTCACGGGTGGGCACGGGGGAAGAGTGGAAGTTTGGTCAGTGGCAGAACGGCGGCGCGAGGATTGTTGCTCGCGATGTCATTCGTGGCTGACCTGCTCGACCCACTGCATGAGCTGTTGAAACTGGTATGCGAAGGCGGGTTCGTCGTTGCCCATTGGGCTTTTGAAGAACGAGGCGAGATGCGGCATCAGGCCGCTCGTGCCGCGACGGGCTTCGCGTTCGGTCAGTCGGATCAGGTCGATCACCAGCGGTGCCGCGAGTAGTGAGTCGCAACCCTGCCAGATGAACTGCAACACCATCGGCGTGCCGAGGAAGCCTTGGTAGTGAATGTGGTCCCACGCCGTCTTCCAGTCGCCGAGCGATTCGATGTATTCGATCGAGACCAGCGTCTGCGGCTTGTAGCCGAGAATCTCGGTCAACAGGTGATCCTTCGACTTCACCTTGTTCGCCTTGTTGATGGGGTCGTCGAGCACCTTGCCGTCGAGGTTTCCGAAAATGTTGTGACCGACCCAACTCATGACCTTCAAGTTGCGAGCAGCAAACATCGGGGCGAGGACCGCCTTCATCAGCGTTTCGCCCGTCTTGCCGTCTCGCCCGACATGTACGACGTTTTGTTGCCGCGCGTATTCATCGAGGCCCGGCAGGTCGGAACCGATCGACGGCGTGAAGTTCACAAACGGGCAACCACTCTGCATCGCGGCAATCGCGTAGATCGTGCTGGCGGGGAGCGGTGACGGAGCTTTCGCGCTCAGCGACTTCTGCACGTCGGCCCACTTCCACGACCGGACTTCCTCGGGCGGAGGCGGCTCGGTGGACGAGACGTTGACCACGATGACGCGCTCCAGCTTCTCGCGCGTCTTGAATTCGGAGATGTCTTTCGCGAGTCGCGCTACCGCTTGAGCGGCGGTCTCTTTGCGAGTCTTCGCGGCGGCAGGACCGGCCAGTGAGTCGATCTTCGCGCCGACATTGACCAGTGTGCCGGGACGGACGTGCTTGTCGAACTTCGCCAACTGCGACGCGATCGAGGAGAGCATTTGAGGGTTGAAGACCTTCGACTGTTCGAGCAGCACTTGAGCTTCAGCCGAGTACGAAGTCTCGCGAATCTCGTGACCGCCGACGACGAGTTCGTCCCACTGTGCGAGGTCCAACCCGGCGAACGGCGGCAACGCGCTGACCAGCCCGGTCGTGTCCGAAATCCCTTTACGCAAGGCACACAATCCGACGACCACCGTCGTCGCCACACCACCCCACGCGCCGATCAACCAGACACCGATCTTCCGTTTCGCCATTCGTTCTGCCTCTGTCTCGTGATGAATCTCTGTGAGTTGTGAATCGCCGCGATTGCTCGTCCCAAGGAGCGTCAGCTCCTCGCATTTTCTGTCTGAGCGGGGCGGCGTCAGCCCCCTGGCTCTTCGTTGCACCGTCATGCGGGCTGACGCCCAAGAGCGAGGGGGCTGACGCC
>JAYSQC010000182.1:0-19338 GCA_043721755.1 Schlesneria sp. | reverse complement strand
GGCGTCAGCCCCTCGGTTCTTGCAAAGAGGGCTTACGCCCAAGAACCGGGGGGCTGACGCCGCCCCGCTCGGAGGACTCTTCACTGATCGCGCGAGTCGTAGCCGTGTTCAGCCTGCTCGGGTTGGCTTGGGTTTGTGTGCTGCTTCCGACGGATGTGTTCGGTCAGACAACCAAGCCAGCCGCGATCTCGCAGCTTGGGGTGGATGTGGTCAGCCTCAAGTCAGGGAAGTCGGTTCGCGGGGCGATCTTGAAGAGCGAGGCCAACGGCTCGGTGACGATGGCCGTGCTGCGCGAGTGGCTAAAGCAGGCGAACCCCGAGTTGTTGGCCAAGCTCTCCACGGACGAAGCCGCTGCGCAGCGCGCGGCTTGGGAACAACTGCGAGATCGGCTGAAGACATTGCTCGCCACGTCCCCCTCGTCGCGGCAGATGGTCGTGTTCATGGAGCAGGAACTGGAGCGGGTTGAGAAGCTGCTGGCTCAAGTCGAGCCGCCGGAGCCGACGCAGTTTGTCTGGTTCGAGGCGCAGCGCGAGGTGATCGCGAAGGTCACGGCAACAGTGCCGGATCGGCAGCGAGTCGTCTTGTGGGCGTGGGGCGAGCGATTGAAAGAGGTCGCGACGCGCGATGTCGCTGACCTGACGAGAGAACTCAAGCAAAAGGGGATCGATCCGACGCAGCCCGCGCCGGACTTGTCGGAGCAACTCGCCGCGCGGCCTCAGGACGAACGCGAGTGGGCGGCGCGACTGGCGATTGTCGAGTATGCCTACGGGACGCCGCTCGACTTTCAGGGGACGGGCGATCTGTTGGTGCGGTCCAATGGCGAGCGTGATCTCAAGGACATGGCTCCTGTGATCGAGAAGGTCTTGCGTGGACAGGTCCGTTCGTTTTTGAAGGGCCTCACCGGCCAAGTGAGTCCGGCCAAGACTAAGCCGGAATCGAACAACGTCGCGTTGAACAAGGGCTGGCTCAAGTCGGCGATCGCAGAAGCGGACAAGCTGAATGTGACCGGCTTCCGCGCCACGCACGTCGAACTGAACGTGGAAGGCCGACAGGTGGCCGTGCAATCGGTGTTCGTGGCGCGAGTCGGAGCGGGACCGCGCGCGCAGGCGGAGTGGGAGACGATCTGGTCTCACCGCGAGGCGGCCGACGCGACGCAGCCTCGCGCCGACTTGGAGGCGCGCATTACGAACGACCCGCAGGTGAAGCAAGCTCTCGACAAAGTGAAGTCGCTGAACTTGGGGGCCGACGATCAGATCGACCAAGCGATCCGCTTCGGTGCCGCCACGATGGCCGCCCAGCAAACAGCCGACGCGCGGTTCTTCGAGTTCCGCGACCGGTATCTCAAGCACCTCGACGGCCCGCCACTCTGGTGGACCAAGTAGCCGTCATCGCTCCGCGTGACGAAAGCCGAGCGTGATTCGACGCCGATTTGAGAAGCCGTGTCCACTCGCAATCGGCGATCGTCACGCGGAGCGATGACGGCGACTTTGGAGACGACGAAATCGGCAACGGCTGATTGCTTCGTCGCGGGGCTTGATGCCGTTTGGCGGGCTGCTCACAATCCCGCCCGCGATGAGTCGTGACCGTCTTGTTTAACCGCGTGGGCAACGCCCCGCGCGTCGAGGGTGAAACAGCGTTCTACGTCGCTCGACGCGCGGGGCGTTGCCCACGCGGTTAAACGAGATTGCCGTGCCAATCCTTCACGTTGTCCACCCCCACACTTTGGAGTTCCCGTTCATGTCGAATGCTGTGTCGAAGTCGTCCATCAAGAAGGTTGCGATTCTGTTTTCGGGGGGGCCAGCTCCCGCCGCGAATGCTGTCATTTCGACGGCCGCATCGTCGTTCATCAAGGCGGGGATTGAAGTCTTCGGGATGAAGCATGGCTATGCCGGGTTGGTCCGCTTCAAGCCGGAAGAGGGTCTCAAAGAGGGACGCGACTTCATCCGCTTGAACTCCGAGAAGCTGCGTCGGACGCGCTGCACCGGCGGGATCATGATCGGGACCGCGCGGGAAAACCCCGGCAAGGGCGTCGATACTCCGGCCGATCTGCACGACACGATGAAGACCGCCAAGTTGCGCACGGTCTACGACGGACTGCGGTCGCTGGGGATCGACGCCCTCGTGTCGATCGGCGGCGATGACACGCTGCGGACGGCCTACAAAATCAAGGTCTTCCAGGACACGCTCCCCGCCGACCTGCCGCGCATCCCCGTCGTCCACGTCCCGAAGACGATCGACAACGACTACAACGGCATCGACTTCACCTTCGGCTTCTTCTCGGCGGTCGAACAGATGGCGGGCGAGATCCGCAACCTGCTGGCCGACGCCGAAGCGAGCCGTGCGTACTTCATCGTCGAGTCGATGGGACGCAGTGCCGGCTGGTTGGCCTACGGTGCGGCGATTGCCAGCGAAGCGAGTCTTGTCATGAGCATCGAAGACCTCGACGAGAGTTTGCTCACCACGGAACAGGTTAAGAATCCGAAGACGGGCGAGATGGAATCGCGCACGATCATGATCGTGGACAAGGTCGTGAAGAAACTCGTCGCGACGATGCGCTACCGCGAAGAAGTCGAAGGGAAGGAGTTCGGTGTGCTGGTGCTGGCCGAAGGGTTGGCGGAAAAGCTGCCGATGGAACTGCTCGGTGAAGTCGAGTACGACCCGTTCGGACACATCGCCGTGGCGGGAGCCGATCTCGGCAAGAAGCTGGCCAAGCTGGTCGCGAAGGAATTTGAAGCCCAGATGGGAAAGAAGCGGAAGGTCAACGGAGTGCAACTCGGCTACGAGACTCGCTGCGCTCGGCCGATCGCGTTCGACGTGATCCTCGGTAGCCAGCTCGGTGTCGGCGCGTATCGCGCCCTCGCGGAAGACGGCAAGACGGGCGTGATGGTCTCGGTCTCGGGTCAATTCGATCTGCACTACGTTCCGTTCACCGATCTCGTCGATGAAGCTTCGCTGAAGACGATCGTGCGTTTCATTAAGAGGGACAGCGACTTCTACAAGTTGGCTCGGTTCCTCGAAACGAACGTGATCGACCGCCAAGACCAGTGAGCGGCGACGATGACGCGATTTGTAGGATGGGCACTTTTGCCCGTCCTGTTTTCGCCTCAAAGAGAGGACGGGCAAGAGTGCCCATCCTACAAGGGCGAGGCGACGACGCTTTCAGGAGACTGAGCGATGAGTTTCGGAAATCAAGACGGCAACTACAGACAGAATCGCGGCCCAGGGTTCAACATCGGGGCGCGGATGATTCCGATTGTGATCGGCCTCATCGCAGTCGGCTTCACGATGGCGCGGGGCTGCCAGCAGGGGCCGTTCGGTCGCGCACAAGTCGTCGCGATGAACCCGCAGCAAGAAGCGCAACTCGGCTTGCAGGCGTTTCAAGAAGTGTTGAGCGACGGGAACGTCGTGAAGCGCGGCCCGACGGTCGAGGCGGTGCGTGAGATCACATCGCGGCTCATCAAAGCCACTCGCAACCCCGAGTTCCAGCGCCGGATCGGCATCAAGATTCCGGAGTTCGAGTGGGACGTCCAAGTTCTGCACGAGAACCAGGTTAATGCGTTCTGTTTGCCCGGCGGCAAAATGGTCGTCTACACGGCGATCATTCCCGTCGCTGAAAACGATGCGGGACTGGCGACCGTGATGGGCCACGAGATTTCCCACGCGCTGGCTCATCACGGTTCCGAACGGATGGCGCAAACACAGATCGCCAACATTGGTCTCACGGCGGCCGGGGCTTCCATGGGAGACATGGACCCCGGCAAGCGGCAGCAACTGATGCAGCTCATGAACGCCGGTGCCAAGTTTGGCATCCTCGGTTACAGCCGCAGTCACGAGTCGGAAGCCGACCGCATGGGGTTGCTGCTCATGGCGGCCGCCGGTTACGACCCGCGCGAGTCGATGGAATTTTGGAAACGCATGTCAGCGGCATCTGGCGGCAAGGCTCCTCCCGAATTCGCTTCGACACACCCGAGCCATGCGACACGCATCCACGATCTGACCAGTTGGATTCCGGACGCCATGCCGCTGTACGAGCAAAGTGACATGAAGAGCCGCCCGCGTGCGCTACCCGGCGTCGAGTGACAACTTGTAAGGTGCGTGAAGTCTTCGGAACGCACCGCATCGAGAGTTGTTCGCCTGGTGCGTTCCGAAGACTTCACGCACCCTACGACTGAAGACGACGCGATATGCTCAAAGGAAGATCCATGCAGCTCGGATTTGTCAGTGCCATTCTGCCCGAACTTTCACTGGCCGAGGTGGCGGGCGTCGCCAAGTCGGCGGGTTACTCGTGCGTTGAAGTGATGTGCTGGCCGGTCAGCCAGGCCGAGCGACGTTACGCGGGGGTGACACATGTGGATGTGGTCGATTTCACTCAGGCGAAGGCCGATGAAGTGAAGGGGATCATGGCTGAGGCGGGCATCGCGATCAGCGGTCTCGGTTATTACCCGAACCCGCTCGCGCCGGACCTTGTCGAGGCCCAGCGGTATGTCGAGCACATCGGCCGCGTGATCAAAGCGGCCTCACTGCTCGGGCTGACTCGCGTCAACACGTTCATCGGTCGCGACTGGACCAAGTCGGTCGAGGACAACTGGCAGCGCTTCGGCTCGACGTGGAAGCCGCTCGTGAAGCTGGCCGAAGATCACGGCGTCCGGATTGGGATCGAGAACTGCCCGATGTTGTTCTCGAAAGATGAATGGCCGGGCGGGAAGAATCTCGCCACATCACCGGCCGTTTGGCGGCGGATGTTCGATGAGATTCCGAGTCTGTCGCTCGGGCTGAACTACGATCCGTCGCACATGATCTGGCAGCACATGGACTACCTGAAGCCGCTCCGCGAGTTCGCCGACCGGCTGGTCCACATCCACGCGAAGGACGTGCGGATCGACAGGGAGAAGCTGGATCAGGTCGGCATCCTGGCGCACCCGAATCTCTACCACACGCCGAAGCTGCCGGGACTTGGCGACGTGAACTGGAGCCAATTCTTCAGCGCCCTGACCGACGTGGGTTATCGCGGCCCGGTCTGTGTCGAGGTGGAGGACCGGGCGTATGAAGGGACGCTCGAACTGCGAATCGAGTCACTCAAGCAGAGCGCGGCGTACTTGAGGCAGTTCGTGGTGGGATAGGGGCCTGTTGAAAAACGTAACTTGGACGCCCTCGTCCGAGTCTTTTCTAGTTGGAAGCGGACGGACGAGGGCGTCCATCCTACGATTTTCAACAGGCAGATAGGGGGCAGAGCCAAGTCTCAAGAACCAAGAACCAAAACAGATGCGAAGGCTGACTCTTGTTGTCTGACCCCTGCCTCCTGACCCCTAACTCCTGACCGCCCTTTCCAAGCCGGACGGGCAGG
This sequence comes from Schlesneria sp., assembly GCA_043721755.1. Taxonomy (GTDB): domain Bacteria; phylum Planctomycetota; class Planctomycetia; order Planctomycetales; family Planctomycetaceae; genus Schlesneria. The sequence continues at coordinate 13,994 of JAYSQC010000182.1, read as the reverse complement.
AGTGCCCATCCTACAACGACTAAGAAACCTCAATGCCTTACACCTACGATGACATTTCCAAGATGATCGACCACTCGCTGCTGAACCCGACGTTGACGGAGGCCGATCTGATTGCGGGCTGCAAGCTGGCGGTGGCGTACAACGCGGCCAGCGTTTGCATCCTGCCGTACTACGTCAGCCGGTGTGCCGCGCTGCTCAAAGGCTCGACGGTCAAGCCGAGTACCACGATCGGGTTTCCGCATGGCGGGCACACGACGGCGGTCAAATTGGCCGAGGCGAAGCAGGCTCTGGCCGACGGCTGCCAAGAATTGGACATGGTCGTGAACATCAGCCAGGTTTTGAGTGGCCAGTGGGACTACGTGCGCGAGGACATTCGCGCGGTGGTCGATGTCGCTCACGCGGCCGGTCAAAAAGTGAAGGTCATCTTCGAGAACTGTTACTTGAAGGACGAACACAAAATTCGGCTGTGCGAGATCTGCGGCGAACTGAACGCCGACTGGGTGAAGACCTCAACTGGCTACGGTACCGGCGGGGCGACACATGATGATTTGAGGCTGATGCGCAAGCACGCCCCATCGCATGTGCAGGTCAAAGCGGCGGGAGGCGTTCGCGATTTTGAGGGGCTGCTGGCGGTGAGAGAGATCGGCGTGACTCGCTGCGGTGCGAGCAAGACGGCTGAGATTCTCGACGAGTGCCGCAAGCAACTCGGCCTGCCGACGATCGATGTCGCGAAGGGAGCGAGTGCGGGATATTGAGCGATGTAGGATGGGCACTCTTGCCCGTCCGTTCTTTCTCGCCACAGACGGACGGGCAGAAGTGCCCATCCTACGAGTCGCGTTGGAACAGACTTCACGCGACGGCGCGGAGGACGAGCGACGTGTTGTTGCCGCCGAAGCCGAAGGAGTTTGAGACGGCGACCGAGACCGCATGGCTGATCGCGTGATGGGGGACGTGGCGGAGCATCGCGCAGTCGGGATCGGTTTCATCGAGATTGATCGTCGGCGGCAGCATCTGGCGTTCGAGCGCGACCAAACACGCGGCCGCTTCGACGGCTGCGGCGGCACTGAGCAGATGGCCCGTCATGCTCTTGGTCGAACTGATCGGGATGTCGCCGACGGAATTGCCTAGCACCGCTTGCAGGACGCGTGCTTCACCGACATCACCGACGCAGGTTGAAGTCGCGTGGGCGTTGATGTAGCTGAGTTCGCTCGGGCTGACGTTGGCATTGCTCAGGGCCTGCCTCATCGCGGCGATCCCTTGAGCCGGTTCGGGGCAGGGGATGACGAGATGATGCGCGTCGCTGGTCCCGGCGAAACCGGCGACCTCGGCATAACCGCGAACTCCGCGCGAGCGGGCATCGGTCTCGCGTTCGAGAACGAACAGCGCACCGCCGTCACCGAGAACCATGCCATCACGGTGCTTGTCGAACGGACGCGAGGCGGCTTGGGGCGCATCGTTCTTGCGGGACAGTGCCCGCAGATTTCCGAAGCCTGCCATCGAGAGGGGCGAGACGCCGTTGTCGATCGCTCCGGCAAGGCAGACATCGGCCCAACCGAGTTGCAGCCAGCGCCGTGCTTCAGCCAAGGCCCAATTGCCGCTGGCACACGCGGCGGAAATGGTGAGCGTCGGGCCGCGCAGGCCCAGTCGGCGCTGAGCCATCGTCACGACCGAGTCTTCATCAAGAGCGGAGTCTCGCAAGCGTTGGCCACCGCGCTGACGATCGGGTTCCCACATCTGCATCCACTCGGCACCCATGCCGAGAATCAGGCCGACTCGCAAGCCGTGCGTGTCGAGCCGTGCATGACTGAGCGCCGTTCGTCCGCACCAGTGAGCCATCTGTTCGAGCCGCAGCAGTGACGCGAATTGCGATTCGTCGTCGCCCTCGGGACAGAGAATGTCTCCGGCGAGACCGGCGATCTGGCTGGGATGTTCATCGACGTTGAATCGTTCGACGCGATGAATGCCCGAACGTCCCGCGAGCAGGTTGTCCGCGAACTCGTCGTACCGGTGCCCCAACGAAGTCGTCAGTCCAACACCGGTGATCCAGACAGCAGGTCGCTGTGACATGAGCGGCTCGAAGTGGCAAGAGGTGTGAGGCACGGCTGCGGATCAGCTCGCCGCGCGGAAATCGGACGCGGCTTGATCGGAGGTGGTGGTCGAGTTGGCCGCGGAACGGGCCGAGTTCCAGACGAGTTCGACTCGCAGGCCATCGCAGAGTGGCGCGATGACATTGAGGTTTTGCGGCTCCTTGTGGAGCAGGGCGGTCAGCAGCGAGAGCCAACTGGTCGAGCGGTTGCTGCCCGTCGAGACCGCTGATTCTTCAAAGGCATCGTGATCGGGAACGATCCGGAAACTCAAACCGCCTCGAACGTCGCGAGGTGGCTTGAGAGCCAGTGCCAGTGCGTGGCAACGGCATTCTTCCGTCGGCGCTCCGCTGGCATCGACGTTCAATTCGGGAGTCCAGCCGGCCATCACCAGCCACACGCCGGGCAGGTGGAACTCATCCAACAAAGACGTGGCGGCCAACAACGCCTGCCCCTCGCCATCGCTCCCACCGCCGACTCCCACGTTGGGGCCGTGGCTACCGATCGCGAGGCTGATCGTGCTGGAGGTGGAATGCAGCGACCGATGGGGAACAACTTGTACGGACGTGTTCCACGGTCCTTCGCGATCGAATTTTTCGAGCGACTGTGCGAAGAAGGAGCGGCCGATAAAACGTGTCGAAGCGACGATGCCCCACGCTTCAAAGTCCGCTGTGGTGGACTTCATCTTGCGCATGGCCTCGCCGACGGCGAACAAGGCCGCCAGCGTTTGCTCATCGCAATGGCGTGCCACCGATGGTGCGAGTGGCATTGCGGTGTGGGCTGCGGGTGACTTGCGGATACTGGCGAGAAGCTCGCCCGTGAGATTGGCGACACCAAACGCGGCGATGCCGCATTCGAGAGTCACGCTGCTGTCGGTACTCGTGCCGAGTGAGGAGTTGGACTCCGTCATCGACAGCGAGGATTGGCAAGCGGCAGACACGACGGACTCCTTCCCGCGCGGGGCAGCACTGATGACTCAAACGGCCGTCAGGGACGACAGTTCCCAACGTCCAAGCGAGTTGGGCGAGGGAGTTTAGTGATCCCGCCGTTTGCGGATAGACCGGTTTTCGAGTTTTTAAAGGCGCTGAAAATCGGCTGAGCGATTCCGTCCGAGGCCCAGAGTGACGCTTCGTCGTTTAACCGCGTGGGCAACGCCCCGCGCGTCGAGCGACGTGGATTTCCGTTTCGCAGCACGACACGCGGGGCGTTGCCCACGCGGTTAAACGGTGCCGACGAGTTCGTCGCATCTCAAAGCCGGGATTGTGTGAATTGTCGAAACTTGATTTCATCCCGCCCCGCTGCGGATGGACGAGGCGTTCATTCGACGCGAGCGACGCCAATTTGGAGGGCACCGACGATGTCACGCGATGAGATTCGAGAAGTCTTGATGGAGTTGTTCGAGGACGAGACCGGTGAAGAGGTCTCCTCGTTGAAAGATGACCAGAGCTTGGCCGAGCAACTCGGTCTCGACTCGGTCGATATGGTGAGCCTGATCATGCAGCTCGAACGCCGGTTCAAGATTCGACTGGCCCACGCAGAGCTGGCACAAGCGCAGCAGTTGGGTCAGTTGGTCGGCCTCGTGCAGAGCAAGCTGAACGTGGCGACTCGCGCCGCCGCGTGATGTGGATCAAGCCGGGGTCAGGTGTGAGTGGCCTCACGGGTTGAGGCGCTGCTTTGTCCACGCACCACCGGCCGCGCGCGCGTAGACGAACCGGTCGTGCAGTCGGCTGGGGCGGCCCTGCCAGAATTCGATCCGCTCGGGGGACAGGCGATAGCCACCCCAATGCTCGGGGCGGGGGATCGGGCCGTGAGCGAAGCGGCGTCGCAATTCCTCGACGCGCCGTTCGAGCGTCTCTGCCGAATCGAGTGGTTCACTTTGCGCGGAGGCCCACGCGCCGAGTTGGCTCTGCATCGGACGGTCTGCGAAGTACGCATCCGAATCTTCGACCGACATTCGCGCGACGGTTCCTTCGATGCAAACCTGTCGTTCGAGTTCCCGCCAGTGGAACACGAGTGCGGCGTTCGCGTTCTCGATGAGTTGTCGTCCCTTGCGGCTGTCGTAGTTCGTGTAGAAGTCGAAGCCGCGCGCGTCGGCTCCGCGCAGGAAGACGATGCGGGCGCTGGGCCGTCCATCGGGTGAGACCGTGGCGAGCGTCATCGCTTCCCAGTCTGAGACCTTCGCCGCCCGCGCCTCTTCCACCCAGCGTTGGAACTGGGCGAACGGATCGCTCAGCAATTCGGCATTTCTGAGCGGCGGAAAGTTGAACTCGCGATGTTCGACAGGGAGTGTCATCGGTGGGCAATCCGTTGCGGGAGGCATGGTCAACTGAGTCGAAGTGTAGCCCGCCAAAAAACGTAGGGTAAGCGTCTCGCTTGCCCATCACTTCATCCAACGGAATGGGAATAAATCCTCTGAAAGCACGGGCAAGCGAGACGCTTACCCTACGTTCAAAACCACCTCAGAACTTCGGTTCGCGGAGGGCCGCTTCGCAGGCGTTGAGGCTTTGGCGGATCGACTTTTCGTGCGGCCAGTCTTTCTCGGCGAGGCGATAGAGCGGGGCGGCCAGTTCCGGTCGCGCGAACCGGCGGTACAGATCGGCCAACGGCACGAGAAACTCGGGTTTGTCTCCGAAGCGTGTGCGTGCCGCTTCCAGTGTGGAGATCGCTCGACCGGACCAGCCCTGTTCGTCGAGCAGCTTGGCGAAGCGGACGTGCGTCGCCATCAAGCCGGGGTCCGAGGACGCGACCTCGTTGGCGACGGCACTCGTTGCGACAGGCTCAGTCATGGCAGGTGCGTCGAGGATGACCGTCGCGGCGACGACGGTCCTCACGTTCTCAGGGTTCAGCGCGGAGGCGGCGGCGTCGATGCCGTCCACCTTCAGATCGACAGTCTTAGAGGGAGACGCATTGAGTTGGAGAGATTCCGCCGTCAGTGAGTCGTGCGTGTGTCGATCCGATGCGGGCGCGTCAGCCGTTCCCTCGTTCGCAATCACAGCGGCGAGTCGCAGCAGTTCCAGCTTCGCCTGAGCCGCCTCGCTGCCGAGACTCTCGGCGATTTCGTAGTGCCACTCCGCTTGAACCAGTTCACCGAAGACGTGGTGGAGGTAGCCGCGCCAGTCGTGAGCCTCGGCGCGATCCGGCGCGAGGGCCAGCAACTGGTCGGCGTCTCTCTCGGCCCGGATCCACTTGAGTGCCGCGATGTGGGATGTGATGCGACCGAGTAGGCGGTCTTCGGATTTGGCTTCGGCTTCAGCGGGTGATTCGGCGAGTCGTGCTCGCGCCCGTTCCGCACCGTCTGTCAGCACGGCTGAGACCGACTCGGCGTTGGGGAGCGTGCGTGCCAGTTCGAGGTACTTCGCGGCGTCGGCATAGCGGCGTTCCTCGAACAACGCCCAACCGAGGTCCGAGCAAACGCGCACCGTGGCGTGCCCGTTGTCGATGAGGGCTTGCAGGCTGGAGATTGCTTCGTCGTTGCGACCAAGCTCGCGCAGCAACGTGGCTCGCCGCACACTCACGTCGTGGCGGGCGGGGTGTTGAGTCAGGAATTCGTCGATCGACGCGAGTTGCTCGTGCAACCCGTCGTCGTAGGCCGTCCGCGAGACCTCGCCCGTGAGATTCGGTTCGGCCTCCAACACGGCGACATCGCGCTCGCGGTAGACGACCTTGAGGACGCAGGCGGGATCAGCGGACAACTGCTGCCAGCCAAAACCGTCGCCCCATTGAGCGTCCGACACCACGAGATGCCGCGCCGAGAAGGCTGCGATTTGTTGACGCAGTCGTTCGGGCGAAAGTGTTTCAAACGCGACTCGCTTTTGAAAACGGTGCGCCGTCCCGCCGACCGCCGCGTGCCAGGTGAGGAGCCTCGCGTGAGGCGGCGTGTTCTCACGCAACCACGTTCCCGCGCGACGCCAATCGCTGAAGTAGAAGCCGGGACGTTCTCGCGTGTGGAAGGCATCGCGGTTGGCAACGGCTCGCTGATTAGTCTCGATCAGGGGCCTGTCGCTCCAGACTTGACGCTGACACAACGCCAGACCAACCAGCACCAACAGCGGCATCAACCAACGTCGGGTCCCCGGATGAAACGTTTGCATCACCGACATGACTCCCGCCGGGACGAACGCCCACAACAACGGGATCAGCGGCCAGAGGAATCGCTCGTGTCGCCACGGCCAGACCGCGAGGCAGCCGAGATACAACGGCAGATAGAACAGCACGAGCGAACCCGTTTTTCGACGTTGCGTCCACACGCCCCACAGTCCCGCCAGCAGCACGATGATCGAGGCGATGCTGAGGAGCCGGTGCAGCCCTTCGGTCGAGGGGAGCGGGTCAAGGCTGAGCATCGCGTAGAACGCTCGCTCCTTCATCAAACCGGGAAAGAGGATGCCGGGAAGCGCCGTCCAATAGAATTGCATCGTGAGCCACGCTTCCGCCAGAACAGCCTCGAAGCCACGCTCACGCAGGCCGTCGAACAACGACGCCGCGTAGTTGTCGCCACCCGCCGCTTGCCCGTGTTTCACTCGCCAATAAATGCTGCCGCCCGCGAGAGCTGCCACCAGCAGGTAAGGGAACCGCCAGCGCGAGACCAGCGCCCACAACGCCACGGCCACGACGAGCGACACGCCCACCGTGCGGATCGCGGGAAGCCACAACAACGCGACGAAGATCGCCACGAACCGCCATGTGTTGGGAACCTGTGGGCGCTCCGTGAAACGACCGAGCCAGTACAACACCGCTAGTACGGCGAGGGCATACGGAACTTCGCTGAGGACTTCCGTCGAAAGGACCAGCATCACGGGACTGCTCGCCGTGAGCGCCACCGCGAGCGGCCCGGCCCAGCGTCCGCCGTGCAAGACCACCAACCCATGCACCGCCAGCAACAGCAACGCTCCCGCTCCCAAGACCATCCACTTGGCGGCGATCACGTCGTATGGTCGGAAGAGCAGGGCGGGAGTCAACAGGAGGGACAGTCCCGGAGGTCGCCACGAGTACACCGGCTGTCCCGGCAAGTCGATCGCGCGGTACTCACCCAGGTTCAACATCCCCTGCGCATAGATCAGGTAACGCGGGCTGTCCGGGTTGAAGAGGTCGCAGTCGTTCAATCGTTGCGAAGCCGCCGCCACAAACAGGCCGATCACGATCACAGAACAAGCGTGATGCCAAATCGAAACGCGCGGCGCGACAAGTGGTGTTTCTGACACGGACTTCTCCTTCGGATCGAACCTGCGACAGACCGGTTGCGCGACTCGTAACGACTGCATGTGAGAATGACCTGCGACGATGTACGACCACAGCGGAAGAGCAACCGGCGTTCCTAGCGTCAGTACACGACTTCACTCGCTTTTCGGTTCACCCGTAGTTTGGGGTGACACACGGATTGGAGTGGAATGAATGTGGGTCACTGTTTTCTTTCATCCTGAAAGGATGCCAGCCATTAGCCGGGGGTTGAGCGTCCGCGACACCCCCGGAAGAGTTGGAATGAAGGGGTTTGCATCCTGAAGGGATGCCAGCACGGTTCAATCTGGCTGGCATGGGAAACTTGCCGGCATCCCTTCAGGATGCAAATCCCATTTCGAGGACTTCACACCGGGGGTGTCGCGGACGCTCAACCCCCGGCTAATGGCTGCGATCCTTCAGGATCAAGGCATCTGTGACGGAACTGTTCCTAATCCCCTTCAATTCATGTGATGAGCCAGTGTTTTCAGCCCTCGCCCTGGCTCACGCGGCGGGTTAGTGTTGGTCCACGCCACGAATCACATTCGCTTCCTCTTCGGAGTCATCACCATGTTCAAGCTCAACGACATCATCGACGAGTTTCGTGTTCCGGCCGGGAAGAAGATCAAGCTGAAGGACTACCGCACGAGTTGGGACGGAGATGACTCGCTCTCCGAAGAAGTGCGGAAGCAACTGGCCGCCGAGCATCTGGCCAAGAGCACTGCGGAACTGGCCGCCGCGCAAGAGTTGCTTTACGCCGCCGACACCTGGTCGGTGCTGTGCATCTTTCAGGCGATGGATGCGGCGGGGAAAGACGGCACGATCAAGCACGTCATGTCGGGTGTGAACCCTCAAGGAGTGCAGGTCGTCAGTTTCAAACGGCCGTCGGCGGAAGAACTCGATCACGACTTCTTGTGGCGTTGCTCGAAGGCGTTGCCCGAGCGGGGCCGGATCGGCATCTTCAATCGCTCGTACTACGAAGAGCTGCTCGTGGTGAAGGTGCATCCCGAATTCATCGCCGGTCAGCGCATTCCCGATGCGAAGCCCGACAAGAAGAAGTTCTGGGAACAGCGTTACGAGAGCATCAACGATTTCGAGCGGCATCTAGCTCGCAACGGCACGCACGTCGTGAAGTTTTTCCTGCATGTCTCGAAGGAAGAGCAGAAGCAGCGACTGCTTGCCCGCATCGACGACCCGGCCAAGAACTGGAAGTTTGAAGCGGCCGACTTGGACGAACGCGCTCACTGGGACGACTACATGTCGGCGTTCGAATCGCTGCTGCGCGAGACCTCGACGAAGAACGCCCCGTGGTACGTCCTTCCCGCCGACAAGAAGTGGAACTGCCGGGCACTCGTCGCCATGATCCTCGCCCACGAGATCAAACAACTCGACCTCAAATTTCCCGAGATCACCGACGCCCAACGAGCCGCGCTGCAAGAATGCAAGCGGCAGTTGGAGTCGGAATCGGAGTAACAGCAGGGCGGGCAGTGCCTACCACGGTGTTGCTTCGGTTGGCCGATGGTGACAATGCCAACCTACGAGTTTCACGTACCCGCTGCGCCCGAAGTCGAATTGGAGGCCGGGGCGCGATTCGCGAGTTCTCGGTCGAGATCGAGCAGCGCCGACGGGTCGTTTTTGACGAGTTCAAATTTGGCGACGATGTCTCGTGCCGTCCGTTCTTCCTCAGTCTGCTCGCTGATGAACCACTGCAACTCAACGAGTGCAGCGAATGCCTTTTCTTTGAACGCCAATTCGTAGAGCAGGTCGATTCGACGACTGACATCCAATTCTTGTGTGAGAGCTTCTTGAAAGACGTGGGGAATCGAGTCGTAGTTGATTTTCGGCGAACAGATTTCCTTCAGGACAACGCGGGCACTGCGGTTGATCATGAAGGTGTAAATCTTCCGGGCGTGCATGTGTTCTTCGTCGCTTTGCATGCGCAGCCAGTGAGCGCAACCGCGAAAGTTCTGTTGTTCACAGAAGGCAGACATCGCTAGGTAGTTGTACGAGGAATAGAACTCGATATTGATTTGCTCGTTGAGAGCATCTTGAACGACTTGGCTGAGCATGGGTGTTGTCCGTCTCTGTGGGAGTGAAAACGAAACCGGTAACGCGCGGCGGATTCTAACTGTCGGTCAGCGATTTCCCAGTGTGACTCGCTTTCTTTCACGGCAGATCGCCTAGTGGTCGGACAACGAGGGATTGCAGGGTTGTTCAACAACTAGCCCGACGCGCAAGCGAGGGCAAACTGTTGTCGAAAGTGAAGCCCTCGCTTGCGCGTCGGGCTAGTGATGAAAGCTCACTGGTCGCCGCCCAGACGCTGCGGTTCGTCGTGGAGGGCGGTGAGGAAGTCGATCACTTTTTCAAGTGGCTCGCCGGGGGATGCTGTGAGATCAGCGACGAGTTGACTGAAAGGGCACGGGCTGGCCGCGTCTGCGGTGGCTTGCCAGTCATCGGAGAGCAGCCTCAACCGGAGTGATCGCGTGGCTCGACCTTCAGGCTCGCACGACGAATCGTCCGCAGTCAGTGTGATGCTAGGAAACTGCGCGGCGATCTGATCGCGAGCGGTCTCACACAGCGCGGTCCAGTGCGGGGCGAGGCGAATGTAGAGCGGGCGTGCTTGCAGGCGGTCTCGCAGTTCGGAGAGCGAGACTTGGAAGAGCGGGTGCTTCAAATCCGGAGCGATCTCGATCAAGGGATCGAGAACGAAGCGGCGATACCACGCGCCGGGGTGCGGCACCGTCAGGCGCGGTGATTCGATCAATCGCTCGCCAAAGAACAGCAGGTCGAGGTCGAGCGTTCTCGGCCCCCACGGAATGCCGCGCTGGCGACCGAGTTGTTTTTCGATCGACTGCAACACGTCGAGCATTTCAAGCGGCGCGAGCGATGTCTCGACACGGCAAACGGCATTCAAGAAGGCGTTCCCGGCGAGCTGTCCCACGGGGGCCGTTTGGTAGAGACCGCTGCGGGCGAGGACGCTGATCTGTGGATGAGCGTCGAGCTGTGACAGCGCCGCGTCGAACGCGGACCTCGCGTCCCCCAAGTTGGCTCCGAGACCGATCCAAGCTGCGGTCATGATCTCTCCGTGACGTGAGACACGTAGGATGGGCACTCTTGCCCGTCCGGCCTTGGAACCTATTTCTGCCTCGAAAAACTAGCCCGACGCGCAAGCGAGGGCTGAACATTCGATCACGGTGAAGCCCTCGCTTGCGCGTCGGGCTAGTTTTGAAATGCGTTCTAAAGAATGGCTCCGCCGTTTGTCGCCTTTCGCTCCGCGAAAGGACGTTCTTTCGCGGAGCGAAAGACGACATGGTTTTGGAACGAGTTCTTGGAATGAGGACCGGACGGGCAAGAGTGCCCATCCTACGCGCGTCCTCGCTCACGCTTCGGGTTAGTGTGGCTTGTGTCTGAGCTTTTGCACGAACTGTTCCATGTCGGGCGGCAGGGGCATCGTGAAGTAGACTTCGTCCTGCGTGACCGGGTGGATGAACCCGAGTTCGGCCGCGTGAAGAGACAGTCGCGGCGCTCCGCTCACGTCTTCGATCATCTCGGCGGCGAAGGGTTGTCGGTACTTCACGTCGCCACAGACGAGGTGCCCTTTCTCGGAGAGATGGATGCGAATCTGGTTGGTGCGGCCGGTCTCCAAACGGCACTCGACCAAGCTGTATTGGCCGAGTCGTTCGAGTCCCCGGATGTGAGTCACCGCGCGTTGGCCGATCTTCGAGTTGCCCGTACTGCCACGTCGGCCGTCGCCTCGGTCGCGTGCGATGTGCGTGACAATCGTGCCTTCGCGCGGTGCCCCGTGGACGACGGCCCAATAGACGCGATGGACTAGATGGCGACGGAATTGATCGACCAGATGCAGCTCGGCTTCATCGTTGCGGGCGAAGACGATCAGGCCGCTGGTGTCGCGGTCGAGACGATGGACACAGCGCACGATGTTGCCTCGCGGGCGAACCTGGCCGCGCTGCAAGGCGCGATTCACGAGGAGCTGAATCACCGCTTCATCGAGTGCTGGTTGGCGGGCCTTGCGTGCCGCAGACCAGTTCCGTTCTTCGGGCCGCCTGTGCGTCATCATGCCCGACGGTTTCTCGACCACGACGACGTGCGCGTCGGCGAAATGAATCCGCACGGCTGCGGTGCCGGGTGGCGACGGCAGCGACTGGTCACCGATGGCGATCACGTCGCCGGTGGCCACGCGCCGCCCTTCGTCGAGCCACGCGAGTCCGTTCAAGGAGACGCGCGCCTTTTGAAGTTCCGTCCGCAGCTTTGACCAGGATTCGCCCGGTCGCATCACGCGCAGGACCGCGAGGACTGTTTTGCCCGCGTGTTCGTCCGTGACGAGGAATTGTGTGGAGTCGCGACCTTGTTCATTCATGGTGTGGGCACCTCCCATGTCTCGCCGCGCAGTTCGGCCAGTGCCGCCTGAGCGGTCATGTCGAATTGCAGCGGCGTCACCGTGATGTAACCGTCGAGCAGCGACTTCACGTCGGTCGCGTCATCCAGCACATGGCTCTTCATGGGGTTGAGGCCGCTCCAGTAATACGTCCGTCCGCGCGGATCGACTCGTTCCTCGATTCCTTCACTCGCGCGACGCGCTTCCATGCCGACGAATCTCACGCCGCGCGGCCATTCCACATGAATGGACGGAAAGTTGAGATTCCAAACGAGACCGGGCTTGGATCGTGGCAACAGTTGGCGACAGAGTGAGACGGCTCGCCGCGACGTGGCCTGAAAATCGGGAGGGCCGTCCATCCACTGCGACAGCGCGAATGCAGGGATGCCGAAGAACGCGCCTTCCATCGCCGCCGCGACGGTACCGGAATAGAGGACGTTCAGCCCGACGTTGGCTCCCGCATTGAGGCCGCTCACGATGACATCGGGCCGCGTCGGACAGAGTTGCTGGATGCCGAGCTTCACGCAATCGGCCGGTCGCCCATCGACCTTCCAACCGATGTGTTTTCCCTGTCGGACTTCCTTGTGTGCGAGCAGCGGATGCAAAAACGTGATCGAGTGCCCGACACCGCTCTGTTCGGTGGACGGTGCCACGACCGTGACATCGCCCCATTTGACCAGCTCCTCGTGCAACGCCCACAAGCTGGGAGCGTGGATGCCATCATCATTGACCAACAAAATCTGCATGGAGTCTGTGAGAACCTCGTGTGGGAACGGGAGTGAATGCGGGAGTGAATGCGGGAGTGAATGCGGGAGTGAATGCGGGCAAGCGAGACGCTTACCCTACGGATCGGCGTTTGACCAGCGTGACTTGGTTGCCGGTGGCGTCGAAGGTGACTTCGTCGAGGAAGGCTCGCATGAGAATGATGCCTCGTCCGCTGGAGCGTTCTAGGTGGGCGGGATCGGGCGTTGTGGGGAGAGAGCTGGGATCGAATCCTCGACCTTCATCTCGAATCGTGAAGCGGGCCTCCTCGCGCGTGATGCGGCTCTGCACGTAGATCTTGCGATCTTGATAGGGCGACTCGTTGCGTCGCGCTTTGATCCCTTCACGCCAGGCCAAGCCGTCTCCGTCACGCAGATCGGAACTCAACTCAAAGTTGCCGTGATAGAGGGCATTGTCGAGTGCCTCGGTCAGTCCGACGCTGATGCGAATGAGGGTGCTTTCGTCGGCCACTTGGAACTGGGTCATCATCTCACGATAAAGCGCGACGAGCGGAGCCAGCAGATCGGGGTTGGACTTCAACTCGAACTGACAATCTGAAAGAACCCAACACGCCGCGAGTGGCTGGTTCTGGCGACTGATGGACGAGGCACTCAAAAGCTTTTGCACGGTTCGCAGCAGGTCGGAGCTGACCCGCCGCTTTGGAATGTAACCCGCCGCTCCACGTTGCAGGGCTTCGGCCGCGATGTCTTCGCTGCCGCGCGCCGCGACCAAGATCGAGGGGACGCGCGGATAGTTGGTCCGAACGGTCTCGATCAATTGCAGACCGTCCATGCCGGGCATCATGTAATCGGCCAGCATCAAGTCGGGCTGGACCAGTGCCAGCGAGCGCAGAGCCTCAATGCCGTCACGAGCAAGGGTCGTGTCGTAACCTCCTTCGACGAGCAGCCCCTGCAATTGCTCGGCGTGCGTTGGGCTGTCTTCCACGATCAAGATGCGAGCCATGATGTTGCCTTTGTTTCCGCAATGTCTCACACGGGCGAGCTACCCACGTTGAGATCAGTCGCACCCTACTTGCTGCCGTGCGAAGAGGCAACAAGGAGCTGGAGTTAAGAAAACAAGACGCGGAAAGTGGCAGTCATTGACGGTATCGGGCCAACGAAAAAAGCCCGCGATGAGAGGGCAATTCAAAACTAGCCCGACGCGCAAGCAAGGGCTTCACCATCAACGAATGCCCAGCCCTCGCTTGCGCGTCGGGCTAGTTTGTCGAGGCAAAACAGGCATTTGAAATGCCATCGAGTTTGTTGTTTCAGCCCGGAGGGCTGCAGAAGGTAGCCCACGGCGCGAGCCGTGGGTTCAGGGCACGGGAACGAAATTAGCCCGGAGGGCGACACAGCGACGTGTCGTCCTCCGGGCATAATGAATGCCCGTTGTGTGTCTTAGCGGGAATCATCCTTGCTCACGCTGCGGGTTAGTGTGGCCGACTAGCAGCCTGTTGAAAATCGTAGGATGGACGCCCTCGTCCGTCCGTTTTCAACTAGAAATCGCTCGGACGAGGGCGTCCAAGTTACGTTCTTCAACAG
>JAYSQC010000181.1:0-5356 GCA_043721755.1 Schlesneria sp. | reverse complement strand
CAAGCGAGGGCTTCACTTTCGACAACGGTTTGCCCTCGCTTGCGCGTCGGGCTCGTTGTGGAACAACCCCGCAATCTCAAGTTGTCCGACCACTAGCGCCATGCCGCTCACGGGACACCATTTTCAACAGGAATGGCGGAGAACCCGTTTTTCTACCGGCTGTTCTCTGGGGGCGGCGAAGCGCCGCCCCTCGTCACCGCCCTCACGCGATCACACCGCCTTGTCGTCGCGAACCGAGACCTGCAACGAGCCGAGCATCTTCGTGATTGCGGTCTCCTTGGTGTTGATGTTCAACACGTTGTCGAGCACGTACGTGTGCGGCTCGTTGCTCGGATGGATGATCAGGCGACCGCTCTTGAGCAGCATGTACTCAAACACGTCCGTGATTTCCTTGCTGATCCGCACATTGGGAGCCGGATAGCGCTCGACGCTGCTCAGAAAGCCGTGATGGTGGAGTAGTTCGTTCGGACGCACCTCCCAGTAATCAAACCGGACATTGATGAGAACCGCCACGTAGATCAGGGCCAGCATCGCGACGAAGCAGAAGTAGAAGGTCGCATTCGCATGCGGATTAATCCGTTGTAGGACATCCGTCACGTTTGGAATGAACTTTGGGAAGTAGATTGACCCGAGCAACGTTCCCATCACTAGAACCACACCGACGAAAAACAGGTTGAGCGATGTTGTGCGAGGAAAATCGAACGCCAGTACAACCACGTTGGCCGACATGATCCCCAGAAACAGCACGCCGATTGTTTGGCAGTGAGGACTCGCTTCACCCAGCACGATCGTCAGGATTCCGGCGAGGATCGCCGCGAGGAAGGTCGGGTAGAGCAGCACGATCTTCGGGTACGAGATCAGGATGATCGGCTTGGAGGAAGACTCACCTTTTTGAGCAGCCAGCGGCACCACGGGAGGGGAAGCAGACACGAGGACATCTCCTTAAAACTGAGGCGGACAACTCGGGGAAGTGGGCGGTGAAATGGAAGCACGTTCAGTGGGCTGGCAATCTACTCGGCGCTCGGCCCGCATACCAGAGCCGCCTCAATCACGACCGAAGTCATCCGGCCGAAGTCCGGCTTTCGGAAAAGCCGGACTTCAAAAGGGTTCGCGGCTAAACCCACACGCGGCCCGCGAACGAACGAAGGGGGCGACGGATCATTCGCAGGGCGAACAGCGTTGAGAGTGATCGCGCTTCACCGCCGGTCACAGACCATGAGTCCGATCGCCATCGCCGCGCATGCGTCCCACACAGGCCGCCGCGAGATGGCCTCCGAAACCGAGCGACAGCTTCCACGCGACATCCAGTTGTCGCGGGCGCGATTCGACCGGCGTGAAGTCGAGACCGAAGTCGGGATCGGGATCGCGCAGGTTGACGGTGGGCGGGACGATCTGATCGCGCAGGGCCAGCATCGTCGCCGCCAGTTCGACACTTCCCGCCGCTCCCAGCAAGTGGCCGAGTCCCCCCTTCAAACTCGAACAGGAAACCTGCCGCGCGTCCGATCCGAACCGATCGCGCACGGCAAAGCTCTCCACGCGATCATTCGGAATCGTGGCCGTGCCGTGCAGGTTGATGTAGTCGGGACGCAGCGGCACGTCGCGCGCGATGTCTCGCAGCAGCCGCCGCAACGATGCGCCGGTCGGATCGAGTTGGGTCAGTCCCGTCGGGTCGGTGAGCATTCGTCCGGCAAGCCACTCGCCATACCAAGTGGCACGCCGCGCCAAAGCATGTTCGAGTGACTCAAACACCAGACATGCGGCCCCTTCACCGATCACGAAGCCGCAACGGTCGCGATCAAACGGGCGGCACGCATCGGCCGCGTCGTCACCGCGCGGGCGAGCCAACACACCCATGCGACGGAACGAACCGAGGATCGCGGGCTGCAACGAGGCATCCGCGCTCCCCGCATAAACCACGTCACACAGTCCTTCACGAATCAATTCGGCCGCGCGCTGACAGGCCGCCAATCCCGTGGCACAGGCGAGTACGGGGCAGAGAACCGGGCCTCGACAATCGAACGCGGCGGCCACCGCGCGAGCGGCGGCATCAGGCCAGACATTGAGCCACGGTGAAGAACTCGCCGAGGCAAAGACCTCGCGTTCGTCGTGGCTGTTGGATCGAGCCGCTTCGGCCAATTGTGTAAAGGAGTGAAGCCCCCCCTTGCTCGAACCAAACACGACGCCGATCCGCTCGGAGGAACCCGTTCGTTCGGGTGAACGCCCGTTCGCGCCGAGTCCGGCATCAAGTGCGGCTTCGGCTGCCACGCTCAAAGCCAACTCGACGATTGGCTCTCCGGTTGAGAACACACGGCGCGGAGGAGGCTCGCACGGAGCACCGGCCAGTCGCTCACCACCCGTCCACTGCGGAAGGGCGAGCCACTTCACTCCCGACTGTCCCGCCAGTAGCGCCGCCCACGAAGACTCTCGATCAGCACCGAGCGGAGTCCGAAGTCCGATGCCCGTGATGACCACGCGCGGCGGGGACGAGTCAGACATCGAAACCGATCGTGTCGGCAGAACAGAGTGGCTGGAGAGCATCACGCGAATTCTACTGCACGCGGATGAGGATGGCACATTTCATACTAACCCGAAGCGTAAGCGAGGAGGTGAGTTGCCTCCTCGCTTACGCTTCGGGTTAGTGCCCGCTTCGGCCGCGTGGAGTATCAATCAGGTTCGCCGACTGCTGCGGCAGACGGCGTAGAGGGCACCGCCAAACAGCGCGACAACCACGACACCTTCCACCACGTACAACCGCCCGACCTTCCGCACGTTGGCCGGAGGCTTCACTTGAGCCGCTTGCGCGAGCGGCAAGGGCAGCATGTCGGCGGATGCCGCAGCGGGGGCCGATGCCAAGGCCACCGCAAGGAGCAGGCAAACACTCAACCGCAGCAACGCGGCCAGTCGAGACCGTGCGGAGTCGAATCGGATCACATTCACGTCAAAGGCCCTCAGTTGGAATGCCACTGGAACGGGGCGGACTCTAACCGACACGGGCGTCGCTGAAAACTGTGACTTTACCGCCTGTTGAAAAACGTGGGGTAAGCCTCTAGCTTGCCCTTTTCCCAACTGCAATCACGGGCAAGCGAGACGCTTACCCTACGTTTTTCGGTTCCTCCGAGGTTTTGGGGGGATCACAGTTTGGAGCAAAACAGCGGTCTGCCCGATTCTTCATCCTGAAGGGATGTCAGCCATTAGCCGGGGGTTGAGCGTCCGCGACACCCCCGGAAGAGATCGAACAAATGGCTGTGGCATCCTGAAGGGATGCGGGCAGGTTCCCGATCCCCGCCAGATGGAACCGTGCTGGCATCCCTTCAGGATGCAAAGAACTCTTCCGGGGGTGTCGCGGACGCTCAACCCCCGGCTAATGGCTGTGATCCCTGCGGGATGAAAACCGACAACGGCACACATCCGTCCTGAATCATCAATCCCCCCAAAACCTCGGATGAACCCGTTTTTCAACAGGCGACAAACACGAGAGTTGATCCGGTGCAGACGGGAATCGGTCGGCGAGAAATTTCCGTGTTTGTCGCCAATACAATGCTCGCGGCTGTCAGGCGAGCGGCAAGAAATGATTTACCCGAGCTACACCAACCCGAAGTGTGAACGAGAGCGTCGATAAACTTCGCCCTCGTTCACACTTCGGGTTGGTGTGCGGCAGACAACTCTTTCCGCTCGCCTAACACCACGAACGCTTCCTCAATCACACATCTTCTTCAGATGGAGAACGGCCCATGTCCAGCGATGCTTCGTGGTACTACGCCGACGGTCAGCAATTAGTCGGCCCGATGACGCTGCAACAACTCAAAGCGGCCCTGCCCAAAGTGGGCGGTCGTGAGACGATGGTCTTCGGGCCGGGACTGGTGCAGTGGACCGAAGCCAAGCATGTGGACGAGATCATGGAGTCGGTCGTCCCTCCCAACACGCCACCGCCGCCGCCGAAGAACCGCAAATCGGATGAGATCGACTACGAGATCTTCGGCGAGGAAATGCAGTACGTCGTCGTGGAACTCGATCCGGGTGAGATGGTCATCGCCGAGGCCGGGGCGATGATGTTCATGACGCCCGACATCAAGATGGAGACGCGATTTGGAGATCCTTCCGCAGAGCAACAGGGTGGCATCTTCGGCAAGCTGATGACGGCCGGCAAGCGCGTGCTGACAGGCGAGTCGCTCTTCGTCACGACGTTTTCGCAGACCGGATCGGGCAAGGGGCAAGTCGCGTTTGCATCGCCCTATCCGGGGAAGATCCTCGCCGTACATCTCGATCAATTGGGTGGCGAGCTGATCTGCCAGAAGGACTCGTTCGTCTGCGCCGCGCGCGGCACGAAGATCGACATCGCGTTCCAAAAGAAACTGGGCGTCGGCTTCTTCGGTGGTGAAGGCTTCATCATGCAGCGGCTCAAGGGAGACGGCGTCGCGATGATTCACGCAGGTGGCACGCTCATGCGCCGGACATTGCGATCAGGTGAACAATTGAAGCTCGACACAGGTTGTCTCGTCGCATTGCAGCCGACTGTCACGTACGACATCCAGTTCATCGGTGGCTTCAAAAATACGCTCTTCGGCGGGGAGGGACTGTTCTTCGCCACCGTCACCGGGCCGGGCGAAGTTTGGCTGCAATCACTTCCCTTCTCGCGGTTGGCAGGACGAGTCCTCGCCGCAGGTAGTGGCAGCGGCCATAAAGACGAAGGGAGCGCTCTCGGCGGAATCGGGAATATGTTCATGGGAGGACGCGATTAGCTTTGACGTGTCCGCCAGAAGTCTCAGTCGTGGTCCGGACCAAGGGGCTGTTGTGTATTTTCTACTTCCGAGAATGGCGTCGCCGTAGGGTGCGTGGACTCCTTCGAGTTCCAAACTGGACTCATTGAGTCCAGTTCTAGTTTTTGCCTTCCAAGTCGCCTTCATCGCTCCGCGTGAAGACAGCCGTGCGCGAATTCAACGTTGATTGTTCCATCGACCTCTCCACTGACTCGGCGATCTTCACGCGGAGCGATGAAGGCGACGTTGGTCTGAGGTGAAACCCTCGCGGGAGTCTTCGGAACGCACCGGCGGGAGAGTCTCTGTTCCTGCGATGGTGCGTTCCGAAGACTCCACGCACCCCACTTGCCAAGCTCGGATGTAGTAACTGCACAGCCCCCAAGGGGGCCGGACTACGGCCTCAATTCGTCCGATTTCGACTTTTGTCGGAAACGTCTGAATTGAAAACGGGCAGAAACTTCTCGCCATTTGAATGGGCATCGGTAGACTGGACCGCGTGCTAGTGGTCGGACAACTTGAGATTGCGGGGTTGTTCAACAACGAGCCCGACGCGCAAGCGAGGGCAAACCGTTGTCGAAAGTGAAGCCCTCGCTTGCGCG
>JAYSQC010000180.1:0-1458 GCA_043721755.1 Schlesneria sp. | reverse complement strand
AATCGACGTCCGGATCAAAGCGGGTCGGCCCGCGTTCGTGGGTGCGCGGGCGATTCTCGAGGTCGCGGGCCCCTGGCGCGTCGATGAAGCCTGGTGGGCGGAAGCGCTCGATACGGGCGGCCACCCGCTCGCGCACGACGCCTACGATGTGCTCCTCGACGACGGGAATCTGTGGCGGATCGTCTGCGAACGTGGCCGTTGGTTCTGCTGCGGTACCTACGACTAGATCGATTTTTATCTCCGCCCCGCCGTCGGTTCCCATACCGGCGGCGTTTCGATTCTTAATCGATCATTGAGATAATTATCCGACGCTCAGCAAGGCTGTGCAAGAGTTCTCACACGCGACCGTCGGGGCCGTGCTCACCATGTGAGTTAGCGGGTCGTCAGCCTAACGTGCGGCGACGCTGTCGCAGGCCGGACGTGACGCGATGCTTCGAGCAGCGCAACGAGATGGCGGCCGAGCCGTTTTTCCACGCCTTGCCGCGCTGGGTGATATGCGAGAATCTTCCGCGAGGTTAGGGTGGCCTCGTCGCGCACGGTATCGGCCTACGATCCCAGTGCGTATCAGACGCCCGTCGCGCCGGAGATGAGATCGTACTCCAATTCCTGGATTGCGATTACCGGAGCCGCGCGACCCTTGCGTCGTCGGCGCTGCTCTTCGGTCGGAAAAATATCGGCGAACAAATTTGCGAGCCGGTGGACCGAGCGATGGACTTCATCGCGATCCTCCAAACGATGCCCCGCTTGATATCGCTTACCGTTTTCCAGCTTGGTCTTCTTCTGTCGCTCGCGCGCATCGAGAATCGCGTCGTACGATGCAAATGCCCAGCCCCGATCGTTCAGGCCGTTCTCGAGCAGATTGTTAACGAGGACGTCAAGCGTATCTCGATCGACCTCTTTCCACGCACGCAAAGCGGTTTCAAGCGTTTCGCGATCGCGATCGGTAAGCGTACCGCCTTTAATGGCACTAAAGGGCCGTAACGTCACCTCCGCCGCTGCAGCACCGTCGCCCATGAACACAACCAGTGCTGCAGGATCGCTATCCCAGGCCTCGTCGAGTTCCTGCGCGCCGGTGATCGCCGAAGCGATAGTTCGACGACTCAGTGTTGCCGGGAGGACGTTCGTTTCGCCGACGATGTCGCTCCCGCGGCAATTGCGCCTGCGCCGCGATGACTGCTGCCACGTCGTGTTGTCGGCGGGGCGTAGCGCATTTCTATTTTTGCCGGTGCCATCCACTCGGGCGTCATCGTGAGCTGTGCGAACGTCGCCATCTTTCGATGCGCGACGCTCGCAATGTCGTTCTCAAATAACTCAAGTTGATCGAACTCGCGCTGAAACCACGTACTGACGCGCGCTAGATACACTTCGACTTCCGCGCGTTCCGCGCCGAGCTCCGACGTGGATCCCATCGATGCTAGTACGATCTTGCCGCCGTTACGCAATGGGACTTCGGTCGCG
>JAYSQC010000179.1:0-8758 GCA_043721755.1 Schlesneria sp. | reverse complement strand
ACCGCGTGACCGACTACTCGCGCGTCTTCATCAAGGATTGTGTCGGACACGACCTGTACTTCCTCGACACGAATCGGCATTCGATCCGTGACTCGGTGGTGCTGTCTTCGGCGTGGCGGGCACTTGCGATCATCGGACGCGAGACGACCGATCCCGCCACTGTACCACGTGCCTGCTCCGTGGATCTCGACAACGTTCTGATCCGCCGCGAACAGGGTTTGAGCGAGATTCGCGTCACGAAGAACTCGTCCCTGACAGCGCGCCGTGTGACGTTGCTGGGTCTGCATCTCCAACCGACAGGCGGAACGGTCTCGCTGCATCACTCGGTGTTGGCCGGAACGCCCGCGTCGCAGGTCACGATCTGGAAAGACGTGACTTGGCAGGCAGACAACAACTTCTACGACATCGAGTTCCTGCGACTCGACAAGACGTTCTACTCGGCCAAGACCTTCGCGGACTTCCGGCTCGCCAGCGGACAGGACGCCGCGTCACGCTATGAACCGGTCCCCATACAAGCGGGCTTGCCGACCGTGCCCGGCGGCGTCGGCGCGGAACCTGGCATGGTCGCGGAGTTGATTCACACCAAACGAAAAGACCCCGGTCGCTCAAGTGCGACCGAGGTCAGGTGAAATCAGAAACATCCGCAGCAGCAGGTGAGTCACATTGAGAGCGACTCATCCCACAAATCACTCGTCGTCATCATCGTCGTCGTCGGGTTCGCTGCTGGAATCATCGTCGTCGTCATCGTCCTTCTTGGCGACCTTCTTCTTTGGCTTGACCGGTTCGTCATCCAAATCCAGCGATCCGGAAACCACGGGAACGATCACGCCGTCCTCACCGATGATCTCTTTCAACGGCTGGATGAAATACAACTTCTTCGACTTGAGCTTGAGTTGTTCGATCTTTTCTTCGGCAGCCGCACGCTCGTGATACGGGAATCGCCCCTCTTCTTTCATGCTGCCGCTGTAGACGATCCAAATGAGCCGCTTGCGAATTTCCGGCTTCTCTTTGACCTTTCTGACACGCGGCGCGGCCGCTTTACGCGGCTTCTTTTCCTTGACCGCAGCTTCTTCGAGAGCTTCGACAGCCTCGACCTGTTTTCTCATGTCCAATCGACTGGGTGATTTGCGAGCCATCGTCGTTCCTAAAAGCCCTCAGTTCCTAAAGCCCTCAATTTTCTGATCCAGACGCCGCCTACCAGTATCCCCTGCAACATTTCGGCATCTTGTGAAGGGGCGGGAGTATATCGCCGGATCGGCAGGGTCGCCAGCACGCGACGTACCCGCCAGCCCTGTTGGTAACGTTGCGATCAAGCCTTCGGTTTGTGGGGCGGAGCAAACCTGATCTTCTCGACGTAACGCGCAATTTGCTTCGTCTGAGCATCCATTCGGCCCGTGCATTGAGAGATGGCCTTCGCCACGTACCGGTATTGCGTTTCAAAGTCCGCATCAATTTCGATTTCGACATCTTTTGTCAGCGGATTTCCGGGACGGCCGATGATCCGAAGAATTTCTCGATTCAGTCGATCGAACGCGGCGTCATCGTTACCGAGGTTCTTCGAGCCAAGAGTGAGTTCGGTCAGAACACCGTTGCGATCGGAATGAAGTCCCACCTTGATGTCTGTCAGATTCACATCGGCCCGCTGTACCAAGTTCGGGGCCGAGACCGGTAGGTTGTGATCGAGGTTACCCAAGGGAGCGACAAGCTTCAGATTGAGTACAAAGAACATCATCAGCAGCAGCGCGATGTCGAGCATCGGTGCCAGCGGGAGGTTGAACTTTTCGGGAGGCAACCGCAGTTTGAACTTCATGCCGTGAGCCTTTCGTCCGTTGGCAGACGGTCTACTTCTGTTCCACCAGCGCGCGGAGTAGGAACTTCGTGAAGCCATTTTGCTGGCACTTTTGCACGAGCTGCTGCACGAGTCCGGCGGGCACATCCGCGTCCGCACGGATCAGCACGGTGACATCGCCCATCACTCGTTTTCCGTATTGCTGCTCCAGCGCCCGCCGCTCCTGATCCAATTCGATTCCGAGCCGACCGACTTCCACATCGCGATCATTGAAGTAGACGGTCGGAGCACTTTCCGCTTTCGAGCCATCGCGGTTTCGCTTGTAACCGAAGTTCAGAACCAATTCGTGTTCGGGTCTCACTTCCGGTGGCTTGGCCAAGCCATCCGTGGGCAACCGAGTCCGGTCTTCGGCCTTCGAGTTCTCGAAGTTGATGACGATCATGAACAGCATCAGCAACAGGAAGACGATGTCGATGATCGGCGTCAGGTCCGCGTCGGGCGAATTTGCTTCAAGTGGACGCAGTTTCATCTCGATCCCGATCTTGGATGAACTCTGTAGGACGGGCACTCTTGCCCGTCATCGGTCTGGAAAACGGACGAGCAAGAGTGCCCGTCCGACCACTTTCAACGGACGGCTCGTGGGCACCTGATGCACACTGCGAACATCACGCTTGCGGTGCGGCGGGGACTGAGGCCAACACGCCACCGCCAACGGACTTGGTGATGATCGTCGGCTTGCCCATGTTCTGAAAGTTTTTCATGAGGTTCGTCACGACGAAACCACACTCCATCAAAAAACGTGAGAGCCGATTTCGGAAGACCGTGTGGAAGATCATCGCCGGGAGACAGACCACCAGTCCTTCGAGTGTCGTGAAGAGGGCGGTCGCAATTCCGTCGGCCAACTCGGACGGCTTCGGTGAGCTGGGTGAGGTGGCAATCACTTGGAAGGCCAGAACCATGCCCTGCACCGTTCCCAACAAGCCGAGCATCGGAGCAATCCTGCCAATCAGGGCGAGATAACCGATTTTCTGCTCCATCGTCAGCGTCTCATCGTCACCCACTTCTTGCATACCCGCTTCGGCCTCTTCGTACCCGCGTGACAACCGCCCCATGCCCGAAGCCAGCACTCGCCCGGCAAACGAATCGCTCTCCTTGGCTGTTTCGTAGGCACCTTGGTAGTCCTTCGCTTCCAGTCGTTGTTCAAACTGTTCCACAAACGACGGGGGAAGGTAATTCTCACGTCGCAATTGAGTGGCGAGCGACATGATCAACGCCACCATTACGAACGACATCAGCATGATGAGGAAGCCGAAGATCCCCGACGCGCGAATCATCCACGTCACCAACGACTCTTGGGCAGGACGTTTCAGATTCATACCCGGCAACAGCCCATTGTTGGCTGCTTCAGTGCCGTTGTTAGCCGCTCCATCGCCAAGCGGCATCGTGGTCGGGTCTGGATCATTCTGGGCGAAGCAGTTCGTGGGGAGACAGGCAACGACAGCCAAGCCCACAACGAAGAACAGCAACACACACCAGCAGCGGCCAAGTCCCTGCTGAAAGCTCGATCCGATTCCGTTCACTTTGAACTCTCCTTCGAGTGAGTGGCTCCAATTTCGATGGGCGAGCAGTCTGCCGAAACATGTCCTACGTGTTTCAACAAGCCGATCCACCCGACGAAACCCGCGCAACGGCAAAGCAGGCAGCGACCGTCGATTGGGCTGGCTGCCGAGGTTGCGAGGGTTGTGCGGAATACTAGAACCTTCAACTCGTTCTTGCCAGCGCGAGGCTATTCAGCCGGAGCAGCACTGCCTGCGAGCTTCTTGCGCCACGAACTGTTCGGATAGAGCTGCACCAATTTGGCTTCGGCCTCGGTGCTGCGGTCGGGGAGTTGCACAGACTTCCAGACTTTGGAAAGGTTGAACAACGCCGCAGCGTGTTGCGTGGTCTCGCGCGAGAACAGGATGTCAACATGCAGGTAAGCCAGTGCCGCCTCTTTGGCGCGGCCGAGTGCCTGAAGCGAGTCCCCTTGCAGGACGTAGGCTTCCGCTTGTAGGGAGGCTTCATCCGCAGAGCCTTTGTCCGTGACGGTCTCTAGGATTTTGAGTGCCTCTTCGTGCTTGGCCTGCATTACGAGGGCACGGGCTTGGCCGAGCATGGCTTCGTACTTGCGAAGCTGATCGGCGGGCGAGTCACTCGCGCCGGCAGCGGCGGCTTCAAACTCTTTGACCGCTTCGTCGAGCTTGTTTTCGGCGATCAGAATGCGGCCGGATGCAATCTGAGAAGCGAGTTTGTAGTCGCTCCACGGTGCCTTCGCGAGCAGGGCATATGTCGTTCTCGCACCGGCCGCATCACCGGCCGCCAGTTGCATCTGGCCCAACAGATTGACCGACTCGTAGTATCGAAAGTGGTCGGAGTGGGATTTCTGAGCCGTTTGCAACAACTTAATCGCCGCCGCCTGCTTGTCAGGATCGGAGAGAGCCCACTTGGCTGTGGCACGAGCAATCACGTAGGCGAACTCGGCCTTGAGATGTTCGCTAGTGCCTTTGGATTCCGTCTGAGACTTGGTGTATCGCTGGAGGGCCATCTCGAAGCGGCCGCCATTTTCGTCGCTCACACCTAGACGGAGATCGCCCGATGCGCCCTCCCAGTCCACGGCGGAGACATCGTTCGCCTGAAACACGTCCGGTTCGCCAACGGGTTTCTTGACCTTGAACTCATTCTTGGACATATCGATGATCGTACCGCCGAACTTCTTGTTGTCACTCTTACGAGTCACGGTATCGAGGGCGAACAACGGTGATGAGACCGCAGCCGCGACTGCCACCGTGAGAGTCAGCGAAAGAAAACGTCGAGTCATCGTGGAGTTGCTCCGGGCTTGAGATGGTCTGTGAAAGGGAACGCGATGCGGTCGCGAGTTTAAATTGAAATCGTTCTTGATGCTGCTAGCGGGTCAGGCGGACACCAACCCGAAGCGTCAGCGAGGCCGCCACTCTCCTCCTCGCTGACGCTTCGGGTTGGTGTGCCTCGGCTGCGTCAGGTGTTGCTGGGTGGAGCCGGTGGCTTGGGCTTTGGTTTGGGAGACACCGCCGCGCCGGGCGCGGCCGGTTTCGATGCGGGTTTGGTTGCGGGACCGGCTTGTCCGCCGCTGGCACTCGTCGGTCGTGGCCTTGGTTTCGGAACATCCATCGGCGACGAGATGAACTCCGGGCCAGATCGCGACTCGGGCCCCGTGCTGCCCCCGAAAGTCAACGGAGCCGGCTCGTGCTCTGGCACTGATTCCCAAGCGGCTTTCTTCGACTTTGGCTTCAGGAACATCCAAGCCGCCACCGCTCCTCCCAACAGCAGGATGCCGATCAACACGACGATCGTCATCGAGTCCTTCGATTTCGGAGCTTCCGGCTTGGCGGCTGCGGTTGCGTTCTTCTTGGATGGAGCAGGCTTCTCGGCAGCGGCATCCGGTTTCTCAACCTCCGCAACAGGTACGACGGACTGCGAACGCGGCAAGTCCTCAGCGGCTTTGCCCGCGTCTTGGAGGATGTCTCGATACAAGGCATTGAACTTGGCGAACCGTTCCTCCGGCATGTTTCTCGAAACAGAGGCCGTGGTGACGAGTTCCGTCAGGCAGCGTTCCAATTCTTTTTGTCTGTCCTTCGGCGGAAGATCGCGAGCGTACCGTTGTCGCGATTGTGCTCCGTTGAACCGCGCGTCGAGAAACGTTTCAGCAACGGTCGGGTCCGTTTTGAACGACTTCGATTTTTGCAGCTTGAAGCCGATCTGCCCCCAGCCCCAGGCACCAATCTTGTCATTGCCGCGAATGGCATTGAGTAGCTTCTTGGCGGAGTCCGCCTGACCGCTGGCTCCCCAGTCCTGATAGACCTCGCACGCAGCGAACTGGGCCTTGATGTCGTTCGGGCGCGCCTTGAGGACTTCGCCCATCAAGATTTCCGCCGGCTCGAACTCCTTCTTGAGTCGGTGGACTCGCACCTGTCGAATCTTCACGCCGAGCAGTTGCTCGGGCTTGGCAAAACTCGCATCGGCAGCCGTTTTCGTCAAAATGTCGGCGAAGGCAACCCCAGCCTTCTCGTAGAACCCCATCGACTTCGCCGCGTCGCTTGAAACGGTCTCGCCTAGAGCGAAATAGGTTTCACCGACCCAGCTCAACGAGCCAAACGACTGGCCTTCCTTGCGGCTGGCCATGTCATTGAGAAACGTTTCAAACGATCCCATCAGGTTGTTGTAGCGGTCGGTTTCACCGTTGTTGCGGAGCCGTTCGAGTTCATCCTTGAGCAACCGGCCGAGTCCCACGTATAGCTCGGTGACATCGGAGCCTCCATCCGCCCCATCCGCCGCGACGATCCCTTCCAGCGTCCGCATGACCTCGCGGCCCTTGTCCAAATTACTGGTGCCGATGTAAGCCCGCAGCAGGAGCTTGAACGTTTCCACGGCGAACTTGCGGCTCGTGACACCCTTGTCGGGACGCTTCGATTCATCGGCAACAGACACCGCTTTGACGACCGAATGCGGATCATCCAGCAGCAGCTTGATGGCCTCGGCATCTTTTCCCTGACTGATGATGATTTGTGCGAGCGACATCTTGGCGGAGATCAACTCGGGCGGCGCGGCTCCTTCTTTGGGAAGGCTCGCCGTCAGCTTGTCGATCCCGTTGCGCAGGTGTTGCTCCGCCAGTTTGAGCCATTCGCCGAGTTGTTCGACGGACGGCTTGTCCGCCCCCGGACTCCGGCCCAAGCTGTAATAGGCCGTCAGGTACGCTTGCCCGGCCGCCGTCTGTGCCTTGGGATAACCGGGGTCTGAATCGGGCACCTTGCCAAACCACGCGGCGGCTTCGGCGGGCTTCTTGGCGTCGCCGTAAATCCGTCCCAGAGTCATCCGCGCATCGTTGGCCTTTTCACTGGCGGGCCAGCGATCGGTGATCATGTTGCAGGCGCGGATGATCATCCGAATGTCTTCCGCCTTTTGGCTGAGCGGTGACTTGTTGTCGTTGTACGCTTTGACGAACGCGGCCATCGCCATGAATGCCGCATCGAGTCCAACGGTCCCGCTGTCCTTGTCTGCCGTGCGAGCGACGTACTGAGCAAGCACCGCGGCCTCGTAGTTTTTGTCCTGCCAATAGTTCACATAGGCGTACCACAGGCGTGCTTCGGACAAGCTCTTGGGATCGTCGCGCTTCGTGGCCAAGCCCAGAGCCAAATCGAAGTTCTTGGCGGCGTCGCTGATCTCGTTGCGGCGGTCCTGCTCCAATTTGGCGATCTCCTCAGCAGGTCGCTTGGTCCGCTTACCCCCTTCGATTTCCTTGGCGATTTCCAGCGCCGCCTTGAAGGACTGACCGGCCAGACCGAACGCGGTGTCGAAGTCTTTCGGCACCTGCTCTTTGCCACCCAGTTTGACCTGCAACCGCTGGATCATGGCGAGCGACGCGTCTTTGAACTCACCGGGATATTTGTTGATCTGCGCCGCGATCGTCCGCGCTTGCCGCCAACCTCGCTCGGCGTCGGCCTTCACGTCGCGAGCCGCTTTGTCGCCGAGTGCCTCGTGAGCCTTAGCCTGCTCCCACTGAATGCCCAACCCCGTCTCGGTGCGAGACTCCGCCTGGTTCTTCTTCAGCCATTCTTCGGCCAAGTCGGCGGCGAGTTGATTGTCGTTGCGATCCTTGCTGTTCAGGCAGATCAGCTTGAAGTACAGCGTCTGCGCTTTGAGTCGCGACAGCGGACCTTCGTTGCCGGGATGATCGAGCAACTCGTTGTAGATCCCCATCGCCTTTTGAAGATCGTTTTGCTCTTCATAACACTTCCCCTGCCAAGCTCGGGCGAACAAGCCGCCCACTTGGCTGCGGTACTTCTGGTGCATCGTCTCGAATTCACCGGCCGCTTTGTCGAGCAGTTGCTTGAATTCGATCGAGCCTTGGTCGTGCGATTGAGCCTCGTGGTACGTACACATTCCGAGGTTCAGCATCGCGGTAATCATGTTCACTTCGACCTTGGCCCGGTCGGCGGCCAAGCTGCGATCCTTCTGATCGTCGATGAAGCTCGGAAACTTTTTGAACGCGGCGGCGTGCTGATCGTAAGCCGTCTGAAAGACGAGCCGTGCCTTGGCGATCACCGCGCGCGCCTTGCCCTGAATCTCCCGCTTGGCCCCCTGATTGGCGGGCGACCGCGATTGCAGAATCTCGACCTGCCCCATGCCGAGCAGGATCTGCGCGCGATCCGAGTTCGCGTCTCCCGCACTCGCATGATTTGGGCTGTCTTTCACGAACTGTTCGAGAAACGCCAGCGCTTGAGCGAGCTGCTCGGTCTGCTTCTCGGGAGTCCGCGCCCGCTTGGACCCGTCGAGCAGAATCATCGCCTTCTGGTAGGGAATGACCTGCTTGATCTCAGTCGGAAGATTCGGCCGCGACGTGATCTGATCGAGATACAGGATCGCATAATCGTAGTACTGCTGATCCCGCAGCCCCTGCACGAATTCGAGGTACGGCTCTTCAGCCTGAACCCGCCATGCAGGAACCATCGCCAGCGGGACGAGCCACGCCAACAGAACAACACAACGCGACAACCGGACAATCAGCGGTTGCTTTCCCATTGGAAGTTTTCCAGAAGACAATCGGCTTTGAACCGAGGGGGCTACCAACAATCGTGACCAACTCACGTCGGCAGCCAATGGGGATGGGAGAGTCGTTCATGTCCTGCTCCCTCAGCTAACGACGCGGGCGGAGAATAAACCGCGCACGCGCGCCGTTGGCAAGCAACGTCCCGCGAATTGATGTCGCGGGAATACTTCTACTGTGACGGATTGAGTGGGAGGATTCAGTGCAAAGTGAGAAGTGATCAGTACACAGTGACAGAGCGGCCACGACTCTGGCGGCTACGAATCGCACACCTGAGAGTGGCAGCGCCAAGCGTTGTGACGGATGCGAGTGCCTTAACTTTTGCACTTTGCACTGATCACTTCTCACTT
>JAYSQC010000178.1:0-1793 GCA_043721755.1 Schlesneria sp. | reverse complement strand
ATGGAGGTCTCGGAATGTTTGGCAGGACGATGTTTGGCAGGACGATGTTTGGCAGGACGATATACCTCCCGCGGTCAATGATGAGCTGTCTGAGCGGGGTGGCGTCAGCCCCCCGGTTCTTCCAAAGAGGGCTTACGCCCAAAACCGGGGGGCTGACGCCACCCCGCTCAGAGGCATCATCACTGACCGCGCGAGGTCTATACTCCGCGCGGACGTGGATGAGATCTTTCGTAGGGTAAGCCTCTGGCTTGCTCGTCGTCGATTTGCCCTCGAAAAACTGGGGCAAGCCAGAGGCTTACCCTACGAAAGTTGCCGGCCGCAAATGTCTCACTCATGGCCGCGCGAGGTATAAAACGCCCGACTGAAGGTCTCCTCTCGTCGAGGCCGCTCCCGAAAAAACGACTCAAGATGGAATGGACTCACACATGCGTTCCCGCTGTCACCTGTTGCGAACGTTGACCTGCTTCGCGCTGAGTTCACTTCTGATCTGCCAAGGGGTGGCGGACGAGTCACCACAACCCCGCGTGACTTTCGAGCCGGCCATTCGCGCCGCTGAGATGCGTCCGCACATCGAGTTCCTCGCCGAACCGAAGCGCGCGGGGCGAGCCGGTGCCGCGAAAGAGGACGCGCGACGTTACATCATTGAGCGGTTCACGACGGCGAAACTGAAGCCGCTGTTTCGAGAGTCGCCTCGCGCGGCGGTGAGTGACGAGGCGGCGAATGGCCAAGACGGGGCGGAGGCTAGCTACCTGCAACCGATTCCAGGGGCGGCTACTCCGGACGGTACTCCGAATTTGGGATTCAATGTGGGAGCGTGGCTGCCCGGCAGTGACCCGAAGCTGGCCGATGAATTTCTGATCGTGAGTGCCCACTACGACCATCTCGGCGTTCACGACGGTCAGGTGTTTGCGGGAGCCGATGACAATGCTTCGGGCGTCGCGATGTTGCTTGAGGTCGCTCGACAATTCGGTGCG
Source organism: Schlesneria sp. (assembly GCA_043721755.1). GTDB lineage: Bacteria > Planctomycetota > Planctomycetia > Planctomycetales > Planctomycetaceae > Schlesneria. The sequence continues at coordinate 819 of JAYSQC010000178.1, read as the reverse complement.
GCGGAGATCAAGCCGAAGCGGAGCATCGCGTTCGTGGCGTTCGACCTCGAAGAACACCTGCTCTGGGGGTCGCGCTGGTTCGCCGCGCATCCGCCGTGGCCCATCGAGCAAGTCAAATTGTTTATCACCGCCGACATGATCGGCCGCTCGTTGGGAGACCTGCCCTTGCCGACGGTTTTTCTGCTGGGGAGCGAACACGCGGTGGAACTCAAGGCGGCGCTCGATGCGGTTGGTTCACCGCCGAAGTTGGATGTCTGTCGCTTGGGGACCGATCTCATCGGCACACGCAGCGATTACGGGCCGTTCCGAGATCGAGAGATTCCGTTTCTGTTCTTCTCGACCGGTGAGCATCCCGACTACCACACGCCGCGCGACACGGCCGACAAGATCGACTACGAGAAAGCGGCACGCATCGCCAGCCTGATCCTGAAGCTGACGCGACACATCGCCGATGCCGATCAGCCTCCCGTGTGGACCGCAGCGGCGACAGGTGACCTCGACGAACCGCGTGCCTTGCTCCGCATCACGACTCTGCTGCTCGAAGCCGAGAAACAGAAACCACTCACCAGCACTCAACGGTTTCTGGTCACAAACGTCCGCAACCGAACCCGCCAGATTTTGAAGGCCGAGACCATGTCGATCGACGATCGCACTTGGCTGATCCGCATGGCCCAGTTGCTGATGCTGTCGGTGTTTTGAATGTGAGCTTATCCCCCCCGTTGTGACGTGCGAAAAAACCCGCTCTCAGTTCGCTTAGGAACGGGGTCGCAATAACTTCCCGAAGTGAAACAGGCTGATCGGGAAGTTATTGCGACCCCG
>JAYSQC010000177.1:0-14212 GCA_043721755.1 Schlesneria sp. | reverse complement strand
GCGGCGCGTTCTCGAGCGTCGGGTTCGCCGTCAGATACGCCTGCAACGACCCGATCAATGACAGCCGCTCGTCGAGCGTCGAGGGAACCGCCAGCGACTGATTGGGGAACCCGGTCGCCTCCCAGACCTGCGACCATTGCCCGCCAAGCGTCGCGGCCAGCACATTCTTGGTCTGCCCAATGAACGTCCGCCCGTTGTTGTCGGCCGTCGCCTGAGCCTGCGTGAGCGCCACCCGCGCCGACTTCGACCCGTTGAACGCCAACTGCTTGGCCAGCGCCGCCGCCAGATTCACCCGCAACTTCACCTGAGTGTGTTGCAGCACGCCGATCAGCACCTCCAGATCGTTCAGCCCATCGGCCATCGCATCACCCATCGCGAGCAGACTGTCCAAGTTGGCGGGAAGCGCATTGCTGGCCATGAGGGAACTCCAATTTGAAAGGGGGGGGATAAGCTGTGAACTGTTGACCCACCCGGACGGCAGAGACTTCCGCCTGAGAGTTTCCGGTCCCCTCGCCCCGGCCTTGCGGGGAGAGGGTTAGGGTGAGGGGTTCTTCTGTAAAGTATGGCTGGGGTCAGGAGTCTTCGACTGCCCCCAGTCTGCGGACGATGCCCGAATTGCTGGAGGCTCGAAGACTCGACCCCAGCCACCCCGCCCCGCCACGGAAGATTCAGTGCGGTGGTAAAAACGTGAACGTCGCCTGATTTGAATGGACCGTCAGTTCGATGCGTAGTTGGTCAGTGATGCGGCCCGGATAACCTCTCACCTTTTCGAGCTGTTCCGCGAACACGAAGTCCAAAGCAGGATGCTTTTGCTCAAGGAGTTCGAGGCAAGCTCGCAACGTCGCGGTCTCGTCGGGTGTTGCCCGGCAAATCTTTGCGAGCGTCTTGTATTCAAATGCATTGTTGTCAAAGGGTCGACCACTATTGTCAGTGAGCATGAACGTGAATTCGATCTGTTTCAGCCGTTGGTCGTCGTACTCTAACTTGATGGTCTGCGGCTTGTGACTCGCCTTGGCGGAAGTTCTTCCGACGCCATCCCGGCCCGGTCCCCAATTGAATTCGAAAGAAGTAGTCAGAATCAAATCTCGAATCAACTCCGGTGCGTCAATCGCCACCGCAGTCATCGACGTGTCATTCACAGGTGCGTCAACATTCTTGTCCGGTGTCGAGCGTCCCCGTCCGATGAGAAATCCGGCGAGGGTAAGTATCAACGCGACACTGACAACCAGCGTCCAGACGGGGACGGTCGTCGTTCTTGTAAGGAAGGCTGGCAGGGACATGGCTTTATCGAGTCCGGGAACTTCGACGAGACGGTTGCAGCCTTGGCAGGCGACTTGGCAACCCACGTCGGTCGCGGGGACTCGGATCGAAGTCCCGCATTCCGGACAGGCAAACGTGATGACGTTCATTTGAGGTTCCCGCAACTGTGGTGTCTGGTCGCAACACATTCGGCGATGCGTTCGGCCAGTTCACTTTCGTAATGGGTTCCGCTTCGGTTTGCAAACCACGGGGAATAGGCAAAAGCGGCAGGTCTCATTGATTTCCACTCCTGACCCTGCCACCCGTCCGCTTTGCTTCACTCGCCCTGTTTTGCCGATCGTTGCTTGACCAAGAACCATTGGGCAACACGGTAGCAGATAGCGAATGCGAGATTGAATCGCCCAATGACCTCCATCGCACTGAATTGCGGACGGTGATAGCGGACATCGGGTCCATACCCGAGCGCATGTATGTCAGCGGTGAAGCAGTTCAGCATTGGCGCTTGAACTTGGCATGCCTTGAGCAGTTTTTCAATGCTGTGGCCAAACTGCCGACTTAGTTGCTTTTCTGTCTCGACAACTCGATCTTTCACGAGGAGTGCCTTCAAATACTTTTCTGCCGCCTGCTGTATCGTGAAAAGACTTGCTGTTGGATCGGCAACTTGAAACGACTTGCCTGCGACAACAAGGTCGCTCCATCCTCTGTCCAGAAGATTCCGCTCCAAACTTACATCACGCCTGAACACGTAGTAAATCAAGCAATGGTTGATGTCGTGGGACTGCAATAGGAACACATTGAAGACTTGAATGATCTCGGCTTCTTCTTGTGGTTTTAGCAGTGAACGTAATCCTGCGGTGAAGCCTTCGAGATGCTCAAATGGGTCTATTGGCATGGTCGGATTGAAGATCACAGGAATTCGCGCTCGGTAATATTCGCCGCGAATGATGAACCAACGATGTCCCCAGTCCACTTGCACGGTGGAATGATCTGGGTACACCTTCCCGTACCACTCTTCAATTTTGAAATAGAGGTTCTCGCCCTCGAACGCTGGACTCTCAGGTCGCGGTCGCATTCCGCCGTAGAAGTGGCAGCCAGTCAATTTCATCCAAGCAAACATCGGTCGAAGCTTGGCGGGCATTTTCTCAGCAGCAAATCCGGTGTCAGTGGCTGCGATCACGACTTCAAACTCGTTGTGGTCCATTTCACACATCTCATCCGTTTGTAACGCGGCCTGTCAGAATCCGTCGCAGTAACTTCAGTCATCAAAATCCCGACACCGGGGATCGAACTGTGGTTCGGTTACCGCACTCGTACCTTGCACAGCGAAGAACCCCTCACCCTAGCCCTCTCCCCCGAAGACCGGGGCGAGGGGCCAAAGCCAAGTTCATCGTAAGCCCAGTCGGGTGCGTGAAACAATGCCGACCGGTCATTTCCAAGTGATCTCCGCGGTGAGACGATTCGGAGTTGAACCGAGAACCTGCGGGGGGAATAATCGGCTCGACCACGGAAGCCGCTGTCAGACTCTTGAGGCCCCATCCCATGCTCATTGACACACAGAATCTCATCGACTCGGAATCGTTTCGGCGGGAACCGGAGCGTTACATGACGGCCGCCAGTGCCGGCAATGGCCCCGTCGCGGTGATGAAAGACGCCCGGGTGATCGGCGTGCTGGTGGATCCCGACGAGTACGAGCAGATGTTCGGAGTGGCGGTGCGCGAGTTGTTGTCGAGCCGGATGACCGGCCCCACGCTGACGCAGGACGAGGTCAAAGCCGGCATTCAAAAGCTGATTCAACATCGGCGGCGCGGGGCATGACGGCTCGCAAACCCAAGCCCCTTCGCTGGCAATCGGCCGCCTACGACGATCTTCGCGAGATCGTGGACTACATTGCCGCGGACAGCCCGGTCAACGCAGACCGGTTTGCGAAGGCGGTGTTCGCCCGAGTGGAACTGCTGGCCGAGTCGCCCCACTTGGGAAGTGAATGTCCGCACTATCGCAAGGCCCGCCAATTGATCCACGGCAACTACATCATTTATTACAGCGTCCACCGGACCGAGATCGTGATCCGCGCGGTGGTCCACGGCGCCCGGCTCTTTCGCTCCTACTGGCTCCGGCGCGAGGAGTGAGTTTGTTCTCATTGCGCGGTGATCGACTACCGTAGTCCCGTCGCTCCGCCGACGGGACGTCTTGTCGGCGGAGCGACAAGACTACAGTAGCGCCCTCACAGAATCTCCGTGATCGGCTTGGCGTTGAGATCGGCGATGCGAATTGGTCTGCCGACATTGGACAAGTTCTGCGTGTGTGGTTCGACGTTCAGCGCCTTGCACATCGTCGCAAAAAGATCTTGGACCGAGACCGGGCGGTCATCGACTTTCATGCCGTCGGGGCTGGTCTTGCCGATGACCTGGCCTCCCTTGATGCCGCCGCCGCACATCACCGTGGACCACGCGGCGGGGAAGTGATCGCGACCGGCCTGCGGGTTGATCTTCGGAGTGCGGCCGAACTCACCCATCCAGACAATCAGCGTTGAATCGAGCAGGCCACGATCCTTGAGGTCGCTCATCAGCGTCGCCCACGCCGGATCGAGGACGCCGAGCAGACCTTTGACCGCCGTGAAGTTCTGCTGATGAGTATCCCAGGCGAACGTCTGGTTGTTCCCGACGCCATTCAAAGAGACCTCGACGAACGGAACGCCTCGTTCGATGAGGCGTCTGGCGAGCAGGCAGGCCTGGCCGAACTGGTTGCGTCCGTAGTCGTCGCGCAGCTTGGCCGGTTCGCTGTCGAGTTGGAACGCCTTCACCGCCTCGGACCGCATCATGCGCACGGCCGCGGCGTAGGCTTCGCGATGGCTGTCGGAGATCAGGCCCGGCCGCTGGCTGGCGAAGTCGGCTTCCAAGTCGCTGAGTAAGGCCAACCGCGCGTCGGCCTGTTCGAGCTTGATGCCGCCCGGAAGGACAAGATTCTTCACGCCGAGCGACTGATCGTAGTTCATGCCGTTCGGACCACCGGCGACTCGATTGCCGTCGCCGACCACCAGCGGAGCGTACTTCGGACCAAGGAAGCCGGGGCCATACGCTCCGGGGCTGAACTGCGTGTACGGCGCGACGGCCACGAAATTGGGCAACTCCGAGTTCTCCTGCCCCAGCTCCTTGCTGAACAGCGACCCCATCGTCGGATAGTCGATCGGCCCGGTCGGCAGGTTGCCCGTCCGCATCAGATACGTGCCGCGCGTGTGATCCCCCTCCTTGGTGCTCATCGAGCGAATCGGGACGCAGTGCTCCATCAGCTTCGCCAGCTTGGGGAGATGCTCGCAAACCTGAATCCCCGGCACCGACGAGTCGATCGGCTTGAACTGCCCGCCGTTCTCGTGACCCGGCTTCATGTCAAACGTGTCCGTCTGAGGCGGCCCACCCGTCATCCACAGCAGGATCACCGACTTCTTTCGCCCGGGCGACTTGATCGCTTCATTGGCGAAGGCCGGCATCCAGCGAGACATCGACGCGCCGAAGGCTCCGCACGTGGAGAGCTTCAGGAGTTCGCGACGCGAGAGAGTGGAGGTTGTTCGTTTCATGGTCGGTCTCCAGTAAAGTTCGCGTTTCTCGTTCCCACTCCCTGCGTCGAGTCCGTGCAGTCCCATGCGGACGTGGGACCGAGGTGAATCAAAGCACATCCATCATCCAAGCCCCGCCGTGCTCAGGGTTGCCGGTCACTCGCTGGTTCTTTGGATCGACGACCAGATCGAGCATTTCCAATGGAATCTGTCCAATGATCGGCGGAAACTCGTCGGCAATCTCACCTACGTCACAGATGCCATCTCGGTCCATGATGGTGAAGCGGATCGCAGAGTAGACCGTCTGAGTCACCCGCCCGCCGAGTGTCCTCGCCACTTGAGTCCGGACGGGAGTCAGACCAAGTTGCTCGATGATTTTTGTCGGCAGGAGCATTCCGTAAGCCCCGGTATCAACAAGCGCATCTGTCACCTCAACCACTCGAACCTGGTCAGCAGCGAGACGCCCACGATCACGGTCTGCGGCATCAAACAGGTTCACCAACTTCATCGCCACGACAACTTTTCCCATCTCGGCTGTCTCCATGATGTTCTCCGGCTGAATGGCGTTCGCCAGTTGTAGGATGGGCACTCTTGCCCGTCCGGCTTTGGTGTTGAAGGGCAGACGGGCAAGAGTGCCCATCCTACGGTCGCGTGTCAGTGATTGAACAAGAACTCGGAACTATTCAGCAGCGCCCAGAAGACATCGGCCAGCGCGGCTTTTTGGTTTTTGGTTGGGCCGCCCGACTCGACGTACTTCGTGAGGCGTTCCAACTCTTCCGGGCGGGGCCTTCTCGTGAGAGCGGCCAGATAGAGCGTTTCGATCTTGGCGGCGTCCTTCATCAGCGGGAACTCGGTCACGGCGGCGAGGGTCGCGCTGTTGTCGAGGTTCGTGGCGGTCGAGGTGAACTGGCCGTTCATCAGGGCGAGGGCTTGCAGGATCGAGGTCTGACGCTCGGTGATCGAGTTGTTGTCGGGAGAGAACAGTTCGAGGAACTCGGCGCGCGGGCCGGACTGGTTGAACGCGAAGACGTTTTGTTGCTGCGTCGGCTCGAAGAAGCCGACCGCCACGGCGAGGCTGTCGAAGAGTTGCTCGCCCGTCAGCCCCTGCACGGTCATCCGCGCGAACTGCTGCGGCTGGTCCTGCGTTTCGTGCGACTTGCGGCTGGTCAGTTGATACGCCTTCGTCGAGGTGATCGCTCGAATCAGGTACTTGAGGTCAAAGTCATGCGCCGCGAAATCGGCGGCCAGTTCGTCGAGCAGTTCGGGATGGCTGGGCCGGTTCGTGGCGGTGAAGTCATCGACTGGATCGACGATGCCGACGCCGAAGAAGTGGCCCCACAGACGGTTCACGGTGGCTCGCGCGAAGAACGGGTTTTTCTTGGACGTGATCCAGTCGGCCAGTTCGCGGCGCGAGCTGACGCGCGTCCGCCACTGCGGCGAAGTCCCGTCGAGCAGCGTGGCCTGCACGACCTGATCGACCGTGGCGTCGGGGATCGTCAACTCGCGCCGATCGAAGACCTCCTTCACGCGGCCGACGAATTCCTCGTTGCGATCGACTCGCTCGATCCCCGCGAAGAAGGCGGCATAGCCCCAGAACTGCTGCCGCTTCCAGGTGTCGGTCGGGTGATCGTGACACTGCGCACATTCGATCCGCAAACCGAGGAACATCCGCGACGTGGCCGCCGCCAGATTCTCGGGCTTGATCTGCTTGGCCTGAAAGAACGGCAACGGCGAGACGTTGCCCGCCCCGTCGAACGGCGAGGCCATCGCACGGCCGGTATCGAGCGGCACGGTGAGCAGTTCTTTCACGAGGGCATCGTAGTACGTGTTCTTCGCCAGATGCTGCCGCAACCACGCCTCAAACCCCGGCAGTTGAGCCCGGGCCTGCAGGTCGGTGTTCCCCTCGGGCATCATCACCCGCCGCCAGAAGTGGCTGAAGTTGGTGAGGTACTGCGGCCCGTCGAGCAATCCGTTGACGAGTTTTTCCCTTTTGTCCGGCGACTCGTCCCGCAGAAACCGCCGCGCCTCCGACACCGGCGGGATCGTCCCTCCGATATGCAGCGACACCCGCCGCAGGAACTCGGCATCGTCGGACCGCTCGGCCGGAGTCACCCCATCCGATTTGCAGCGAGTCTCCAGATGCTTGTCGATCCGCGCGGCGAGGTCTCGCGCATCATCGGCCAAGGCAGGCAATGTGACGGCCAAGGACAAAGCTGCGGCCACAGCCAGAACGGACAAACGGCAGTGAGTCTGACGGGCGGAGTGAGACATCGTGATTCCTCGCCAACACGAAGTTGTACCTGGCACGGCTTGAATGGAGTCGTTTAACCGCGTGGGCAACGCCCCGCGCGTCGAGTGGTGAAACAGCGGATCCACGTCGCTCGACGCGCGGGGCGTTGCCCACGCGGTTAAACGACGGAGCAGCAATTTCGGCCGCGCGAAGTGTGAGACGACAACATCCATACAGGCACAATGTCTGACAGGTCAAGCCCCTTCGACCATCAGCGAGAATTCTAAGCTTCACGTGACTCGCATTGCCCGATTTATTGAGTCGGGTCTATAACCCGCGCGACTCGAAGCCGTTGGCCCGACTGATTTGTCGGCGAGTGAATGTCATCGTAATGACCGGCAAGTGAATGGAGACGACACCGATGCGAATTCTCTGTGGTTGTTTCATGCTCTTGCTGCTGACTGGCTGCGCCATGTTTCCGCGTCAGGAGACATCCCCAGTCGGATATCCGAACTACGACACGACCCCGGTTTCCGCGAAGGAAATGCAATGCCTCGTGCCGGGTGAGTGGTACCAGGTTCGTCTTCCGGAAAAGGATGGCCGGTCTCTCTTCGTCCGTGGCATCTTCCGTAACGGATACGTGGGACGACTCCAGAAGTGTGACGAGGATTCCCTCACGCTGACGGATGTCACGAAATGCACTTACTTCGATTCGACATCGGCCCTGCGCCACCTGCCTCTCTGGGGTTCGCACTTCGAGAACGGCTGGAGTTCCTGCAAGAACGAGCCTCCCGTGACCGTCCGTCGAACACAAATCATGTGGTTTGGACCGATCTCTGCCGAGAAAGCGGAACCCTTTCGACGCTTCGACGAAATCGCGAGCTCATCGTTCGAAGTCCCCTCCAGCAACGACTCGACAAGCCAGAATGCTCCGGTCCCCGAATTGAGTCCCTTTCCAGACTCCAGCTTCCTGTTACCGAACCCACAACGTGAAGAGAAACTCAGTCAGAGACGGATCGAAATCTTGGAGATGCAAGCGGACCAGTGGTACTTCGTCGTCATGCGGCAGGCAGGGCGAGGATCCTCAAAAAACGTAAAAGTCCACTTGGGGCTGGTCCGTCAGGTGAACGACGACTCCATTGTTTTGACCAATGTCACAACTCAAGGTGGGTCTGCCGGTGAGAGGTTTGCCGTTGAGACCTCCTCCGAATTGAAGCTGCCGCGCTCACAGATTGAGTACGTCCGTCAGGAGACACCCGAACAGGCGGCAGAACTGATCGCCGAGATCAACGAACCACGTGAATGAATCGGCTGGGTGGCCGGGGTTGGAGCGTTTCGCGAAACCCCGGGGCTTCGTCCAAAGCGACTCCAGCCCCGGCCACCCGGACGTACTCTCCCAATTGGGATGCCGCTGACTCGCATTGCTCCATTTGTTGATTCGGACCTATAACCCGCGCGCCGTGTTGGCCTTTTCTCGTTCTCACTCTTCGGCAGATTCATGGATGTCCTGCCCCGCATCACTCGGCAGCTTGTGGAGCTGTTTCGTGGGATGTCGCTTGCTCAGCGCGCGACGTTTGTGGCGGTGCCGTTGCTGGTGTTTGGCGGGTTGGCGTGGTTGCTCGTCGCGAATCGGCCCGATGATTTTCAGGCCGTTTCGTTTGGGAAGGCGTTCGCGAGCGATGAGCTGTCCGCCGCCGAGCGTGCTCTGAATCAGGCTGGCCTGACGAACTATCGGCGCGAGGGCCGCAAGCTGCTCGCCCCCGCGAACCAGCTCGATCGCTACAACGCGGCGCTTGTCGAGTTCGATGCGGTGCCGGCGGACTTGGGGACGCAGATGCTCAAGCAGTTCGAGTCGCTTGGGCCGTTCACGACCGACCGCCAACGTCAGGAGATGAAAGAGGCGCTGTTGCTGCAAGAACTGCGGCGGATGATCGAGGCGGTCCCAGACATCGAACACGCGCGCGTCGCGGTGGCCAACTCGGGACGACGGGTTTCGTTCGGGCAGAAGCCACGTGTCACGGCGAATGTCACGGTGAAGCCGCGAGCGGGGCGAGAGCTTTCCTCGCGTCTGGTTGCGTCGCTGCGTCAGGCCGTGGCGAGCATGGTCCCCGATCTCAGTCCGGCCGATGTCACGGTCTTCGATGTCGCACGCGGGCAAGCTCACTCGGGTGAGGCGACCGGCGATGCGAGCGACAGTCATCTCATCCAGCGCGTGCGCGAGTTCACGCGGCAGTACGAGCAACAGATTCAGAAGGCCCTCGCGTTCATTCCTCAAGCGGTCGTGGCGGTTCACGTCGATGTGGACAACCTGAAGTCGTCAGTCACGCGCAACGAACGGACGCGGGTGCGAGGCGACTCGTCCTCGGTGTCTGCTCGCCCAGTGTCGCGGCGACAGACGCTCTTCGAGGACGAAGGCACGTCTCAAGTCACCGCTTTCCGTGGCATCGAGCCTGCGTTTCATGAGACCGATGCGGAGCGTCACGATGCGGAGGCTGTACCGCAACAGTTCGAGCCGACGTTGGATTTCCTCGATACGAGTGAAATCGTCCCGGCCGGACACTCTGACGTGCAGCGCGAGGTGAGTGAGAAGCAGCTTCTCGCCGCGATGCCGCGTGCCGTGCAAGTCAGCGTCTCGATCCCGCGCGATTACTACCGCGATGTCTCCGCGCGACGCCGATCGCAGGGCGAGCAGAACGAAGCCCGACTGGACCTCGATGCCATTGAAGAAGACGTGATCGCGAAGGTCGAACGCACCGTCGGTCGCTTGATTCCGGCCGGTTCGCCGCATGAAGCGATCTCGGTCACGTCCGTTGATCGTTTCGTCAGTGACACCCCCGAGCCGACGTTGACGATGAATGAGCAACTCCTCGTGATCGCACAGCGCCACGGCGGATCGGTGGCATTGAGCCTGTTCGCGGTCTGGGCACTTTGGATGTTGACGCGACTGACGGCGCGACCGACTCAAACCATTGAGTACTCCACTTCACGCGCACCCTCTGCGACGACGGCGCACTTCGATTCGTCGAGCATCGCACCTCCTCTCGAACCTGTTCCGATCAAACCGGCCCCCCTCAAACCGCAAGCCCCTCAGCCGCTGCTCGCTGCATCGCAGCTTTGCGACGAAATCCGCAGCCTCACCGAATCCGATCCCGCCACGGCCGCAGCGGTCCTCGGCCGCTGGCTGGCTGAGGCGAATGCGTGAGACGAATCCAAGAAGAGGCTCCAACACCTACGAAACTCTTTTCCCCATTCGCGCTCCCCTCAATTCGCGCGGATCATGTCCGCGCGAATTGAGGGGAGCGCGAATGAAAACCAGAACCACTGCCCACTGACTCATGCCCAATGACTAACCCCCTCATGCACAACACCCACAAAGCCGCGATCCTGCTTCTGAGCCTCGACCAATCATTGGCGGCGCAGGTGCTGAGCCATTTGCCGCGCGAGTTGGTTGAGCGGGCAACGCTGGCCGTGGCGGAGGCGGAAGAGATCACGCTCGATCAGCAGAACGCGGTGCTGATGGAATTCCAGTCGCAGTTCCACTCTCAACCTAGGTTGAGACGCGGCGGGCCTGAGACCGCGAGACAACTTCTCGCGCAGACGGTGGGTGATGACGCGGCGGCACCGGTCCAGGCGCGCGTCGAACAGACACGAGACGCGGGACCGTTCGCATTCCTCACGACTCGTCACGCCGACGACATTCGACCGCTGTTGATCGACGAATCGCCGCAGTTGATCGCCGTCGTTGCGGCTCAGTTGCCGCCCGCATTGTCCGCCGCCGTGCTGGCCGGACTTCCCGTCGATGTTCAGGCCGACGTGCTGCAACGCGTCGTTCGACTTGGCCCGACTGATCCGGAAATCCTCGCCGACATCGCCGCTTCGTTGAAGAGTCGCATCGGCCCGTCACCGGTTCGCAAGGGAGGTGTCTCGCGTGCGACCGCGCTACTGCGCGAGTCACCGCGCACGACGAGCCGTTCGATGCTCGCCGCCCTGGATGACCGCAGCGCGGACCTCTCGGAGGAACTGCGTCAGACGCTGTTCTCCTTCGACGATCTGCTCAAGCTGAACGCAGACACGCTGCAACTGATCCTGCAAGAAACCGACGACCGCCAATGGGCGATGGCCCTCAAGGCGAGTCCCGAGCCGGTGCGACGCAAGGTGCTGGGTTGCCTCTCGCCGCCTGTGGCTCAAGCGATGAAAGCAGAAATGGAATCGCTCGGCCCGATCCGGCTGAGCGAGATGACCGCCGTCCGACAACAGATCGCCGACCGCATCCGGCGGTTGGAGGATGCGGGAATGATTGAATTACCGGTTTAGGAAAATCTCAAGAACCAAGCAGCCAAAGTCGCCTTCATCGCTCCGCGTGAAGGGAGCCGATGGGGAGTGGACGCTGATGATGCTAATCGATGTTGGACTCACACTCGGCGACCTTCACGCGGAGCGATGAAGGCGACTTTGGCTGCGGCTTCGCCGCGTCGTTTAACCGCGTGGGCAACGCCCCGCGCGTCGTGCGACGTTTGAGCCTGTTTTGACATCGACGCGCGGGGCGTTGCCCACGCGGTTAAACAAATCAATGATGGATTTACGACATGCCCACCACCGCTCGCATCTTGAAAGCCAGCGCCGCCCGCGATCTCGCGACGCGGGCCGCGTTTAACTTCGTCGATCTGCGCCATGAGGCAGAGTCTGTGATGGCGATTGCACGACGTGAGGCGGATGAACTGCTCGAACGAGCGCGGGGCGAGGTCGAGGCCCTTCACGAACAGACGCGACTCGCCGCACGCGAGGCTGGGCGACTCGAAGCACAAGCACAGGTCGAACAACTCGCGCATGCCACCGCCGCACGCGAAGTCGATGTTCAGTTGGAGACGGCTCTCCCCGCACTGCGTTCCGCGGCGGAAGCCCTGCAAGCCGAACGCGATCGCTGGCTGATTCGCTGGGAACAGACGGCCGTCCGCGTGGGAGTCGCCATCGCTGAGAAGTTGCTCAAGTCGCAGATCGCCACGCGACCGGAACTCGCTTCGGGAATGATCGCCGATGCGCTGAGGCTCGCCGCCGGACAGCCGCGCGTGACGGTCCATCTGCATCCCGATGATCTCGCCGCGTGGGGCGACCGTGCGCCGAGGATCGTGGAGTCGCTGACGGCCTGTGCGGATTCGACGCTCGTCCCCGATCCGCTCGTCGCCCGAGGCGGCTGCCGAATCCAAACGCTGCACGGAGAGATTGATGCCCGTGTGGAGACGATGCTCGAACGCCTCGCCGAAGAACTGATCGAAGGGTAACGCCTTGAAGACAAGCCCTCTCCTCCTATCCACTGCCCACCCCCCAACTCACATGCGCTCCACCCTCAACCCTCGACCCTCAACCCTGCTCGACCATATCCAACGAGCGATGCCGGTCGGGCTGCGCGGTCGCGTGTCGAAGATTGTTGGGCTGACGGTCGCGGTCGCGGGCTTCCCGGCTCCGTTGGGAGCGGTCGCACAGTTGGAGACCGAACACGGCACGAGCATTGAGGCGGAAGTGGTCGGGTTCTCGGGCGACGACACGCTGCTGCTGCCGTATGGCGAGCTGCATGGTCTTCGACGCGGGACAGCTTGCGTGTTGAAGCAATCGGTCCCCGGAGCGCGCGTCGGGGACGGGTTGCTCGGCCGGATCATTGATGGGCGAGGACGGTTTCTTGACGGACGACCGCCTGCGGTGTTGCCGCATCGCGTCTCGTTGCATGGCCAAACGATCTCGCCCATGCAGCGGTCGCGCATCGACCAGCCGCTCGCCACCGGCATCCGCGCGATCGACGGTTTACTCACGTGTGGTCGAGGCCAACGGCTCGGCATCTTCGCGGGGAGCGGCGTTGGGAAAAGTACGTTGCTCGGGCAGATGGCGCGCGCGACCGAGGCCGATGTGAACGTCGTCGTGTTGATCGGCGAGCGAGGTCGCGAAGTGCGTGAGTTCATCGAACGAGACCTCGGTCCCGAGGGACTGGCCCGCAGCGTGGTCGTGGTCGCGACGGGAGACGATCCCGCCGTGTTGCGACTGCGGGCGGCGTACCTCGGCACTTCGATCGCCGAGTATTTTCGAGACACCGGCCGCGACGTGCTGCTCGTCATGGACAGCGTCACGCGGTTCGCGTTGGCTCAACGCGAGATCGGTCTCGCGGCGGGCGAGCCTCCCGCCACACGCGGCTATCCCCCGAGCGTCTTCGCGTTGCTGCCACGGTTGCTCGAACGAAGCGGCCGCTTGGCGCGCGGCAGTATCACCGGCTTCTACACGGTCCTCGTCGAAGGGGACGACACGAATGAACCGATCTCCGACGCCGTGCGCGGCACGCTCGATGGCCATGTCGTGCTGAGTCGCAAGCTGGCGGAACACGGTCACTTTCCGGCCATCGACGTGTTGGCCAGCCTCTCGCGCTTGATGGTCGATGTGACCGAGACCGATCACCGCCAAGCCGCGACTGCACTGAGACAACTTCTCGCCGCACATCGACAAGCGGAAGACCTGATCTCGATCGGCGCGTATCAATCGGGCGCGAACGCCCTCGTTGACGCGGCCCTGCGTCTGAAAGAGCCGATCCAAAACTACCTGCAACAAAACCGCGGCGAGTGCGCGACGCTCGCTCAAGCCATCGCGTCGCTCAATGATCTGAACCAACTCCGCAGTGTGCCGTGAGGACCGCCATCATGTCCGTTCCCTTCCGCTTCGACACCGTATTGAGAATTCGCGAGACTGAACGCGATGTCTGCCTCCAAGCCTTCGCCGCCGAGCAGTCGCGCGCGACAACGCTGCGAGCGGAACGTGATTTCATCACTGACGAACGGCTTCGCGCCTTCGACGAACTCCGCACACTGCAAGAGGGCGGGAGTTGGTCCGCCGAGCAAGCGGTCGCTCATCAACAACACCTCGAACACCTCGTGCTGCGGTTGATCGAAGCCGAGGCCGCATTGAGCGAGGCGACCACGCAAGTGACTCTGCGCCGCCAAGAACTGCTGGAAGCCGACTTCGCCGTGAAAGCCCTCGACAAACTGGCCGAACGCCATCACGTCGATCAGTCCCGGCTGACTCAAGCCAAAGAAGAACGCGACCGCGACGACACCCGCCGCTCCGGTCGAGCGGCGTGAATGCGGTGAACATCGTCTCGTATCTCGTAACAGCCTGTTGAAAAACCACCCCACCGG
>JAYSQC010000176.1:0-5899 GCA_043721755.1 Schlesneria sp. | reverse complement strand
GAGGTCCGCGAGTCAACTCTCATCGTCGCGCTGCTTGGACTCTGAGTATCGAGGTTCCAATGGAATGGAGGGCTGCGTCGAGCCGCAGCACTCCAGGGCGGACAGAGGGCTGACGCCCAGCGGCTCGACAGCGGCGAGAGGCTCGCGGCGGGGGAATTCAGCGCGATCGCAGTTCGGCGAGACGATGATTGAATTCCACTCCCGTCCGCGTCACAGGTCATCTTGCGCTGCCATGTATGCGTTCGCCACGTCAGGACGGCGACGGCGGAATTCAAAATCCGACTCGCGAATTGGAGTGCATTGCAGAAACGATAGGTGAAGGCGGAAATCGAGTTGTGGCTGGGTCATTTGAAAGAGTTGATCGACAGGTTTGTCATCGACGAGCCATCCATGTCGAACGTTCATCTCTGTTCGCGGGGTCGAGAGAGTGCTGGCATGTGTTCGCCAGAGGGAATCAACATACTCAGCGTCGCTTGACTGGGCGAAATAGACGGCTTGAGAGCAGTGATGAAGCTGCAATGCGTTGAGTTGCGAGACATCAGGTCGCTTCAAGATGTCGATGAAGTCGGACTGACGGTGGT
Organism: Schlesneria sp.; assembly: GCA_043721755.1. Taxonomy (GTDB): domain Bacteria; phylum Planctomycetota; class Planctomycetia; order Planctomycetales; family Planctomycetaceae; genus Schlesneria. The sequence continues at coordinate 5,318 of JAYSQC010000176.1, read as the reverse complement.
CGCCCTCGTAACTATCTGCGTCAATCAGCATCAGCATCGTTCGGGAATCGAGTGGCATAAAGATTTGAAGGCCGGGTGTTTGGAGGCCGAGAACCCCACGGCTGAGCACGTTTCGATAAAGCATGTTGTAAAACGCGACTGGCGCATCGCTGAAGATGAATGGGTAGTCTGTCATGTTGCGAAGCACGCACAATTGCAGGTCAGCAATCAGCGGAATCGCATTGATGTGGAACATAATTGATTCGAGCACCGTCTCTTGCGGGCTCACTTTTACGGATGCGTCACCGGCGTCGATGTGATAGAGTATCTCGTCGCGGTGTTCGATGTCTGGCGCGTGAGCTAGGTGATGTCTGAATTCAGCCAGCGAAAAATCCTCAATCGCCGGTGCTATTTTCTCGATTTCAAGCGATGTCCGAGCACGCTGAAAAAGGACGGCATGAAGAAGGGAGTGGTCTTCTTCGTCGGTCAGCGGTGGTTGGTCAGGCGACCATGCAATCAGTTTTGCGCGGCGGATGGCCGCAGCGTGTTTCCCTTCGATTTTCGAGAACAGGTTCTCAAGTTCGACGGTGCCATAAAAATTGTTCCGTGCGCATTGGTGTCTGATCGAAGCATTGAAGATTTGCTGACCAGACGAGCGGAGTAGAAGATGAATTGCATCACGTCCCTGCGTAAATGAGCGGAAGTGATGCTTGGGAACCCAGTGTTGATTCTTTTGTTGTGGCAAAACATGACCTTGTCAGTTGAAGTCACACGGCGCAATCAGAGTACATCGCAATGTTTTCACAATTTGAGAAATGACCGATAAAACGCCATTGTCCAAAGATTACGACGGCCGACTTCAGCGCGAACGCAGTTCGGCAAGACGCTGATTGAGTTCCGCGATTTGACGCGGATGGTAGAAGAAGCTGACTCCAGTCCCAGTCATGGCACGACCAGCGGGCTTGATGAGCCCTTGTTTGCGATACGTCGCGATCATTGTCCGTCCCGAGGCCTTTGCGAACTCACTCTCGTTCATCAGCCTTTCAGTGCTGTCCAGCGTGATCCCCAATGCTTTCTTCAACTCGTCAACCTGTCGCGGATGGAAGAAGGGACTGATGCCAGCGTTGTTAATCGCATACCCAACGGGTTTGATGAGCCCTTGCTTGCGATAGTCGGCGATCCTGGTCAGTCCCGATACCTTCTTGAACTGTTTCTCGCTCATCAGCCCTTCGGTGCTGTCGAGTGTGATTCCCAATCGCCTTTTCAACTCGTCAACTCGTCAACTTGTCGGGGATGGTAGAAGAATCCGACTCCTGGGCCAGTCATCGCACGACCAGCGGGCTTGATGAGTCCGTCCTTGCGGTATTTAGCGATCTGTGTCAGCCCCGAGACCTTCTTGAACTCTTTCTCGCCCAACAACCCTTCAGTGCTGTCCTGCGTGATCCCCAACACCTTCTTCAACTCTCCAACCTGTTGAGGATGGTAGAAGGGACTGATGCCTGCATTGTTTATCGCATATCCAACGGGCTTGATCAGCCCTCGCTTACGATAGCCACCAATCTTTGTCAGCCCCGCGATCTTCTTGAACTCGGTCTCGTTCATCAGCCCTTCGGTGCTGTCCAGCGTGATTCCCAATTTCTTCTTCATGTCGCCAATCTGTTGCGGATCGTAGAAGGGACTGATGCCGGGGCCCGCCATCGCGAAACCTGCGGGGTTGATGAGCCCTCGCTTACGGTAGTCGTCAATCTTGGTCAGCCCAGATACCTTCATAAAATCAGTCTCGTTCAACAGACCTTCCGTGCTGTCCAGCGTGATCCCCAATGCTTTCGTCAACTCGTCAACCTGTTGGGGACGGTAGAAAAAGCCGACTCCAGTTGCAGTCATCGCACGACCAACGGGCTTGATGAGCCCTTGTTTGCGATACGTCGCGATCATTGTCAGTCCTGAGTCCTTTGCGAACTGTTTCTCGCTCATCAGTCCGTCGGTGCTGTCCAGCGTGATCTCCAATGCTTTCTTCAACTCGCCAACCTGTTGGGGGTGGTAGAAGAAGCTGACTCCAGGGCCAGCCATCGCACTACCAACGGGCTTGATGAGCCCTTCCGTGCGGTAAGTAGCGATTTGTGTCAGCCCCGAAACATTTTTGAACTCAGCTTCATTTAACAGCCCTTCGGTGCTGTCGAGAGTCTCACCAGCAACTCGCCAGCAGAAGCCGAGTTTGTCGAGTTGAGTTTGTCGCGCTGCCGAGAGGTGGCCGTTTCGCTTCAAGGCTCGGACGTGATCGACCCATAAGCCCAACTCGGTCCACGGGGCGGGGGCGGATTGGGGGACTCGCGGGTGGCGGTGCTGCTTCTGGTAGGCCACGAGCAGTTGAACCATCTCGTCCCACGGGCGGGCGAGGCGGTCCAGGCAGCGGGTGGCGATGGCTCGACGCAGCTTGTCGAGCGTCAGGGTGGGACCGAGAACCTCGACTCGTTCGCGCAGCCGCGAGTCGTTGAAACCTTTCGTGAGCCGACGCTCGGCCTGCATCTGGTGGATGAGGTCGTCGAGCACTTCGTCCTGTTCTTGCATGGCCTGCAACACGGCCCAGACTTCGTCGAACTCGGCCCGCGCGACGGCGGCATCCAATGATTCACCTTTGGCTTGTTCCACGTACAACGGGATCAGGATGTAGCCGGTCGTCTTGCCTGTCTCTCGTGAGGTTCGCATCGCTCGACCGACGGCCTGCACGATGTCTACTTTGCTCCGCTTGGGAGACATGAAGGCGACCATGTCCACCGTCGGCACGTCGATTCCTTCCGTCAGGCAGCGCGCGTTCGATATGACGGCCTGGCGAGCTGCTTTGAACTCGCTCATCAAGCCGTCGCGAGCCGCCGTGGACATGGCTCCGTTGACATGCAACGCGGCGAAATCGGGAAGGTGTGTGCCAACCCCTTCCATCCCCGCGCTGGTGAATGATCTCGCCGAGGCCACGTTGCGGTGGAACGTGAAAATCTTCTTGAGTCGGTGCTCGGCAACGGCTTGAGCGAGTGCGATTTGATTGGCGACTTGCGGCGTCTTCACTTCGTCGCCGCCGACCAGCACAGTGCCGTGCCGAAGTTGCTGCTGGTCGAGCATCGCCGACGTGACGACCGAGATCACCACCTTGTAGTTGCAAATGATCTTCTGCTTCGCGGCCTCGGCGAACGACAGCGTGTGAGCGACTGGTCCGTAAATCTCCGGCCGATTCATCGAATAGACTTCGACCGGTTCGCCCTCAGCATCTCGCCGCTTCAAGTCGTAATGCCGAGGCGTCGCCGTCAGAAACAGCCGCTTGCGAATCGGCAGGTTGTCGTCCTTGAGCGCAAAGCTGAACTTGGCTCCCTCTCGGCCAGCGGTCTTGTGAGCTTCATCGAAGATGCCGATGTCGAACCACAGGTCGCGAGGCATCCCCCGCGCGACGACATCTGCCGATTGGTACGTTGAGAAAACAATCTTCACACCGGCGAACGAATGGGCCAGAAATTCTCGGACCTGCTCCGGCTTGGTGCTGACCGAGAATTCCAACTCCGTGGGCCGCACGACCAATTCGTCGCCGCCCTGACTCACGGTCGGGTCTGAGCAGACACAGAGGTAGTCGAACCGCTCCCACGTCGTGTTGTTGACCCATTCGCGCAAAGTCTGCCTGAGCAATGCCAGCGAGGGGACCAACACCAAGACCGTCCGCTTGGCAATGGCCTCGGCCACCCACAGCGCGACGAAGGTCTTGCCCGTGCCGCATGCCATCACGGCGGTGGCTCGATCCTGCTGCTTCTGCTTCAGGGCGGGCAGAATCGCGTCGAGGGCTTGTTGCTGATAAGGCCGGGGTGGGTGCGTCTCCCGAACAACCTGTCCGCCTTCAAGCCAACTGCGGATCGCGTTGAAGTCTTCGACCCCGAGCAAGTCGAGGTCGGTTCCCCGGATGCTCGAAAAGTCTTTCCGCTCATCAGTGACCTCAGACACATCCTCCGAGTTTGTGAACAGCAGCCGGTCGTCACAGTGATCTGTGACGCCGAAAAATGTCGCGACTTCAGTCCAAGTGAGTGGCGTCCGACCCGAACGGAACTTGGCTTGATAGCCGCGATACTTTCCGGCGACAGTCTCAATCACACCATCGGCACCCACGTCCCGTGAGTGCAACTTCAACTTCGCACGCAACGAAGGCGAGATCTTCTTGTCCGGCCAAACGTGTTTCGCCGCCTCGATCCGTTGCGTCGCGAAATACGCCTCGGCAAACACCTCGAAAGCGTCGCCACGCTGTTGCTCTGTTGGAAGGTGCTCGATCCGTGTTTCCAAGTCACGAAAACAGACAATCTCGTCAAACAGTTTCTGACCAACAAACTGTTGAGCCTTCGGATGCTTCGGTCGGTCCATGCGATCAACTCCCGTTACCGTTCCGCAGCGTGCGCCATCACCCACCACCTGAAGCAATGGGTAGGCAATGCCGACGCCGCTTCTTGCTACTTTTCAGCCAGCCACACGGCACGACAGAATGACGAAGTGACCCGGACGCTGCGAGCGTCCGGGTCACGAGAAATTCAACGCGGCTGCCATCACGTCGCCAGGTGCGTGACGTGATGGCTTTCCGGGCCGTCGCCGTGGGAGTTGTGGCCGACGAGCCAGAATTCGTAGGTGACGCCGGGGGGGGCAGCGGGCCGATCTCGGTGAGCGAAACGGTGGTGGTGGCCGAGGTGCCAGCCAGTTCGGAGGTGCCTCCGGCGGGGCGGCGGAATGTGTTTGTCATGGTGGCGCGCGAATCAGGCGGCTTGAGTTTCGACGTATTCACAAATGGTTGTGGGCGGGGGAACTGGCAGACCGTCTTGACGAAGGCCCTCGATATGAAACTCGATGGCTTCACGAATGAGTGTTTCCACTTCCTCCAGAGTCTCCGCCACCGCCACGCAGCCCGGCAAGTCGGGAACGGTCGCTCCGTAGCTGGTCGGTCCTTTTTCGATCATGACGGCATATTTCATGGGTGGCCTCACTTCAAACCGGCTTGCTTCAAAATGTTGTTCAACGTTCCGGACGGGACATCCACAGACGGTTTCCCCGCGATCATCACTTTACCCGGCTTTTGAGGATGTTTGTATTGTCGATGACTCCCGCGAGTCGCCACCAGTTGCCAGCCATCGGATTCCACCAGTCGGATGACTTCGCTGACTTTCATGTCGGCAATTCTCAACGCAAATGGGGAATTGTGGGTCTGCTCCGGTCAACGTACAGCTTAACAGCCTGTTGAAAATCATCTGTAGGGTGGGACAAGCTCGCATCGAGCGCCGGCCCACCAAGAAAAGTCTCTGTGTTTGATGGTGGGCCGGCGCGGC
>JAYSQC010000175.1:0-5152 GCA_043721755.1 Schlesneria sp. | reverse complement strand
AAACTTCCTCGCCTTCGTTCACGTCGCCGCACTCATGATCCTGCTCCGATAACCCCGGAAAAAACAACGTTGAAGCACCAATGTCCACACGACCTAGGCAAAATGATGAAGCACAGAATCATCAAGCCGGGCGGTCGGTCTGCTTGCGGGCCTCTTCCATCATTCTGTGCTTCATCATTTTGCCGTTCCGGTTCTCGCGGCGTTGGGTTGCGGGTATCCCGCGCTGGGTATCCCGTGTTCATGCTCGAGAGGATCTCTCCAACAACTCCCGCACAAACTGCTTCAGATCCGCACCGTGGTCGGGGTCGGCCAGCGCGAACTCGACAAACGCGCGGTAGTAGCTTTCAAAGTTGCCGATATCGAAGCGACGTTCCTGGTGGGACAGGCGGAGACCGATGCCTTTACCTCCTTCGCGCAGCACACGGCGAATGGCATCAGTCAGTTGAATCTCGCCCCCTTTACCTGGCTCAGTCTTGGCAAGAGCGTCGAAGATCGATGGAGCAAAGACATAGCGCGCGGCAACCGCCAGATTGCTCGGAGCCTCGCTGATGCTGGGTTTCTCGACGACATCCTGTAACTCGAACACTTCGCCTGCCGGTTGGCGGGGACGGGCGATGCCATAATGAATGACATCCTCGCGTGAGACCTCTTCAAACGCGACGACCAAGTCCGCCTTAGACTCCTCAAACTGCGCGACCATCCGCTGAATGACGTTGGACGGCGCTTGAACACCGAGAATCGAATCGCCGAGTGCCACGACGAACGGCTGGTTACCGACGAACGGTCGGGCACAGAGTACAGCGTGACCCAACCCCAGTTGCCGCCGTTGCCTCGTGTAAAAATACTCCATTTGTTGCCGCTCAAACTGCAATTCACACAACTGTTCTTCTCGGCCAGTCTCGCGCAGCATTGAGATCAACTCGGGATTGATGTCGAAATGGTTTTCAATCGAGGTCTTTCCCGGACCAGTGATGAACAGTGTCCGACGCACTCCTGACTGGGCCAACTCATCGATGATGTATTGCACAACCGGCTTCCGCCCCACCGGCAGCATCTCTTTCGGCTGGCTCTTGGTGGCGGGCAGCAGACGGGTGCCGTGGCCAGCCACCGGCACGACGGCAATATCAATGTTCATCATGAAGTGTGCTCCTCAAGGGTGGGCTGATCCGGATTCTTCGACCCCATCCTCGCCCGGGGAGGCATCAAACGGGAGATGGAAAATGGCTGAGGCCGCAAGTTGCCGGAGAGTCTTCAATCAATTTGACGGTTCTGGCATCGTGCGCGACAAACGGCTGGATTCCGTCCCTGCCAAGAGGCTAGACTCGTCCCAAGAGTCGGTCGGACGCAAAGTTTTTCCTTGTGATTGACGTGTCCGACAGAAGTCAAAAGTAGTAGGCACATTCCATGTGCCGTTCACCGAATTCCTCGGCGAATCACGGTCTCGCAGACGGCACACGGAGTGTGCCTGCTACTTTTGTCGGACACAAAGTTTTTCCTGGTGATTGAGCAATGATGACGCTGCGGCGTTGAAAGCGATCTCGGATGCCACTGGTCTCGTCAACTCGGTCTTCTCGCTGAGGGGGCTGGGCACGCATCTGAGGCATCTCGCTGATGGACAGGGGATTTGGTGCATGTTTCTCACTCAGCCGCCAGAATTCGTTCCCCGTGGCGGGGCACCTGAACGGGCGCTGACCGCATCCGATGCGCGACCGAATTCCCAGAGGAAATGGCGACGTTGGCGGCGAGGTTTTGTTTGTCTGCTAACCTTGGCCGTGGGAGTCTATCTGGTACGCGTGCCCCTGCTCGGAGCCGCAGCACGCGCCTTGGTTTGTGATGAACATTCCCACGACGGAAGCGTGGTACTGATTCTCGGTGGAGACCGCTGCTATCGCGATGCGGTCCGCCTTTATGACCAGCGGACCACCGGTGGAGTTTTGCTATTTGAAAGACCCCCGGGCCGCCTGGAACGCTTGGGTGTTCTGCCGTCGCCCACGGCTACAGCGCAACAGGAACTCACCCGGGGTGGTGTTCCTTCAGAAACAATCGAAGTGATGATTCCAACCTCGCCAGACGACCTGTCACTCGGGAGCGCGATTGCAGCGTGGCAGGAACGAAACTCCACGGCACATTTGGTCATCCTCTGCGATGCCTTTTCCAGTCGGTCGTTGCGCTGGGGATTGAACCGTGAGCTGTCTGCAGCCGATGCGGTCCGAGTCCACATTTGGCCGCTCACGAATCGTCGTTACGACGAACAAAACTGGTGGCGAACAAAGGAGGGGATGTCCGCGTTTGTACGGGGATGGCTCGCCCTAGTGCTCCCGATCCTGCGAGGTCAGCCGGAACCCGCGTGGCAAGAGTGCAATCCAGAACTGTTTCGACCGGAGGTTCCATGAGCGAATTACCTCCACGTCCGCGACGCAGCCGCCGATGGCGCAGGTTGCTATTGGCCGGTGCAGGCTTGCTGGTTCTGCTCTATGTCGTCAGCTCCTCGGTGCTGGCGGCTGTCGGGGCTTGGCTGAATGTTGGCGAGTCCTTGCGCGACCCGGTGGACTATGTGTACGTGCTGGGAGGTGATGCCAGCACCCGCCCCTTTCTGGCAGCGGCGGTCTACCGAACGGGCTATGCCAAACAGGTTCTCGTCCCGCAATCGATCGATTCGGTCGAGGTGGACGGGAAACTGATGCCGACCGAGCAGCAACTCATTCAAGAAGTCCTCATGCGGCGGGGTGTGCCACAGACCGCGATTCGGCAATTGGAGGGAGCCGTCACAAGCACGCGTGACGAAGCGCGGGCTCTGGCAGCGTTTCTCGCAGATCGGAAAGAGGCGACCGTCGCAATCGTGACGAATGACTTTCACACGCGACGTACCCGGTTGATTTTTCGCCGACTCAATCCCGGCCACCATGACCGACTGCATTTCATCGCGGCCCCCACCGACGGGTTCGGTCCAAAGAACTGGTGGCAATTCAAGGACGGAGTGCTGTGGTACGTGGGCGAATATGCCAAGCTCTGTCGCGACAGCCTGCGTTGAGACCTTTTCAGGACTAGGCATCTCAATCCCCGCCGTCTTGGGACTCGACGCTGTCTGACGAATCAAACTGTCCAAGATTTCAAAGCGCGTTCGACGGCTTCCATGACCGGACTCAGCGGTAGTCCTGCAGCCACCGCTTTACTGCTGTCCAGCACACAGTTTGATCTGGGAGTCTTGGCGGCGAGTTTCATGAACTGATCCTCGGAATCGAAGAACTCAAACTGTTTACTCGATAGGCCATACTTCCGAATCAGCTCCACCACTTCCCGCGTCGTAACGCTGCCAGGATTGGTCAGGTTGTAGAGACCGAATGGCACCTTTCTCACCCAACAGGCAACGCAAGCCTCGGCAAATTCATCGAGCTGCGAAAGGCTGTTAGTGGCATCCAGCAATCGCTCGTAACGCATCATCTTGCTGATGTAATTCCGAGGTGAATCCACCTGATTGAATGGAATTCTCAGCCGCCAGACGAAGCAGTGTTCCGCCCCCCGCAGCAGTTCCTCGCCCAGTGCCTTGCAGCCCGAATAGAAACTACAGTTGTTCTGGCGGAACGAGAAATTGGGGGAATCTGTCTCGGAATACCCAGTCCCATCGGGCTTCGTCCCCGTGAAGATGCATCCCGATGACACATGCCCCCAAGGCACGTCGGCACGCTCGCACGCGGCACGAATCACCCCCGGCAGAACCGCGTTACCGGCCAGGCACTCTGTCTTGTGCAACTCGCAGGCATCGACATTCGGACGACCCGTGTAGCCTGCCGCGTTAATCAGAAACATTGGCCGATGTTCAATCAGGAACCGTGTCAGAGTGTCTTGATCGGAATAGTCGATTGACCTCCGCGACACGACTTCAAACGGCAAACCATTTCGGCTCAGACATCGCTGAAAGGCCGAACCCACATAGCCGTGACCGCCCAATACGATGATCAATCCAACGTCCTCCGCATGGTTCTTCTATACTCCGCGCGGCCGAAACTGACACTAACCCGAAGTGTCAACGAGGACGGAACTCACATCCTCGCTGACGCTTCGGGTTAGTGTGCTGCGGCCTCAAATGTGTCAGGTTCGGCCGCGCGGAGTATAACGAAGCCTGCACTACGGCGGCGGCCGAGCCACCGGCAATCACGAGACACGGCATCAACTTCACCCCGCAATCAAATGGGGTATCTTGAAATGTCTTGGTGGCTTCAGCCTAGTGGTCGAACAACTTTGTCTTGAGGGGTTCATCACGAGCCCGACGCGCAAACGAGGGCTTCACTTTCGACAACGGTTTGCCCTCGCTTGCGCGTCGGGCTCGTTGTGGAACAACCCCGCAATCTCAAGTTGTCCGACCACTGGCTTAGCGCTGTGAGTCGATCAGATCGAGCAGATACTTTCCGTAGCCGCTGTTCTTGAGCGGCTCGGCCAGACGGCGCAGTTGGTCCACATTGATGTGGCCCATGCGCCAGGCGATCTCTTCGGGGCAGGCGACCTTCAAGCCTTGCCGGGCTTCGAGGACGCTGACAAACGTGGCCGCTTCCAGCAGCGAATCGTGCGTGCCCGTATCGAGCCACGCCGTCCCGCGGCCAAGTACCTCAACACTCAGTGTTCCGCGTCGCAGGTACTCGCGGTTCACGTCCGTGATTTCGAGTTCGCCGCGTGGCGAAGGCTGGAGGTTGCGAGCGATCTCTGCTGCTTCACCGTCATAGAAGTAGAGGCCCGTCACGGCGAAGTTCGATCGCGGCTGCTGCGGCTTCTCTTCGATGTCCGTCGGGCGTCCGTTTGCGTCGAGGACGACGACGCCGTACCGCTCGGGATCACGGACGTGGTAGGCGAAGACGGTTGCCCCGGTCTCGGTCGCCGAGATCGCCTGCATCGATTCCGCCATCCCGTCGCCGTAGAAAATATTGTCACCGAGAACCAAGCAGGCGGGTTCTCCCGCCAGAAATGCCTCGCCAATGATCAGTGCTTGAGCAATCCCTTTTGGCTCGGGCTGCTCGGCATACTCGAACCGCAGGCCCCAATCAGAACCGTCACCCAGCAGTCGTCGGTACAGCGGCAAATCGTGCGGCGTGCTGATGACCAGAATGTCGCGAATCCCGGCCAGCATGATTGTCGAGAGCGGGTAGTAAACCATCGGCTT
>JAYSQC010000174.1:0-6208 GCA_043721755.1 Schlesneria sp. | reverse complement strand
AGTGGTCGAACAACTTTGTCTTGCGGGGTTCATCACTAGCCCGACGCGCAAGCGAGGGCTTCACTTTCGACAACGGTTTGCCCTCGCTTGCGCGTCGGGCTCGTTGTTGAACAACCTCGCAATCTCAAGTTGTTCGACCACTAGCGCCGTGCCGCTCAGGACTTTGTGCCGCGTGAGGGATCAGAACGCTCCCCAGAATCCCACTCGCCGCAAAGCCGGGGCGATGCGAGAAAGATTCACAATCGCTCGCCAAATTGAGAGCTATGTTTCGGACAGACGTGTTGGTGGGGAGGCTTTTCGTTTCCGCACCACCGTCTGCCCGACGGCCCTTTGCCGACGTGGCATCACGAGGCGGAGGCGGATTCGATGCTGGCTTGGTTGCAAACGACGAGTACTCCCCCGAGACCCTTTCCTCGCGCTGACGAACGGCTCGCGAAGGAGCTGCATGACGGGCGAGTCAGCCTCGACAAGCAGGTCTTCTGGGGCCTGCTCGCTCAGTGGGGTCTCGTCTTGGTCGCGGTTCTGGCCGCATCGGCGGGAAGCAATTTTGCCGACACCAACATGCTGTACGCGGCATTGCTGGTGAACGGCGTGCTCTCGGTGAGACCACTCTGGCTGACGCTCCGCGCGCCGGGTGAGCGACAGACGCGGCTGACCGTCGCCATTTGTCAGGGTCTCGTCTCGACGCTGTTGCTGTTCGCTGCGGGGGGGCGACCGGAGACGCACCTGCACCTGTTCGTCTGGCTGGTCGTGCTGGCGGGCTATCGCGATGTCTCGGTCCTGCTGGCGGCGGGAGCGGCGGCGGTTGTCAGTCATGTCGCCGTCGGCTTGATCTTCGCCGCGCCGGGACTGGGCAGCGTCACAACCGGTCATCTCGTGGAACACGCCGTCTGGTTGGCTGTCGAAACGGCCTGCCTGGCCACGTTCATCCGAATCCGCGTTCAGTCGATGTCCGACTTGGCACGGCGCGAAGCGGCCCTCGAATCGCTTAACAACAACTTGGAACGCAAGGTCGAACGCCGCACACGCGAGATGTCCGACAAACTCACTGCGTTGCAGCGCGAGTACGCTGTCGTTCAGGAGATTCGTGCTCAATCGGAAGTCGAAGAAGTCACCGCGATCCGACAACTGTCGGAGTTGCGGCAGCAAGTGTTGACTCAAGCGACGACTCTCATGGACACGTCGTGGAGCTGGAACGAATCGCGATTTGAAGCGGCCTTTCGTCCCCACTGGCGGACGATCCGTGAGACCACTCAGCAGTTGCTCAATCTCGTCGGCAGTACGGGTCTGTCGGGAATGTCGCTGGGCGATTCACTCATTGGTGGTCCCGAGCTATCTGCCGACCAACCGATCGTCGGACAGGCTGCGACGTGCGATGTCACTCCCGTGGCCGAACACTCCGGCCCGAAGACGCTGCTCCTGATCGACGATCCCGTTCAACAGGCTCTGGCCGAACACGCACTCACCGCACACGGCTTCCGCGTCGATGTCGTTCACACCGGACCGCGCACGTACTACTCGGTCATGCTGCGCGAGTACGAGCTGATCTTGGTCGATGTCGATCTGGCCGATGACGAGGGCTTCGACACGATCGAAGCGTTGCGACTGCTTCCGCAGGGGATCAGTAACACGACGGGACTGTTCGCACTGTCCCGCGCACGCTCGCCAGAAGCCGTGCTGCGCAGCACGCAACTCGGAGTGGACGGCTTCTTCGTCAAGCCACTCACCGCCGATGCCCTCCGCGCGGCATTCGAGGGCCGCACCGAACTCGTGAACGGCAGCGAACGCGCCAGCGCGAGTCGCGGCGAGCGCGAGACAGTCGGCGTGTGAACGCCGCTGACGCATCGAGTTCACGAGCGTCAGCTCGTTCCCCTGTCTTTCGGAGCGGGGCGGCGTCGGCCCCCTGGCTCTTGGGCGTCAGCCCCTTCTTCGATCAGCGCGGAAATCAGGGGGCTGACGCCACCCCGCTCAGAAAGACAGAAGAGGGCTGACGCCCAAGAGCCGCCTTCAGCTTGTGCCGAAACGAGTACGGCACGACATCACTTGCTCCCATCAGCCAGCGGGCGACGATGCTCTTGGAAGAACTTGACGATCAGTGCGGGAGCTTCGTCCGGGTACTTGTGCGTTCCCGGATGAATCAGCGTCACAACCGGGTTGCCGCTCTTCGACGAGTACAGCGTGCCGTTCTTGTTGGTCCCCCACGGTGTGCCTTCGCCGCATTCGTTGAGCTTGCGTAGATGCGCCATGGCAAGCTGCTGCCACGAGAACTTTACGAGTGGATCGTTCTCACCCGCGACATGCATCACCGGCTTTGGCTTCAGGTCTTTTCCGACGCGACCTGCCACTGCGGCTGAAGGGGCCATCGCCGCGAACACGTCACCACGCGCTGCCCACAACAAATACGTGAAGCCGCCTCCGTTGGAATGGCCCGTCGAATAGACGCGCCGTTCGTCAATCTGGTGCTGCTCTTTCATCGAAGTGATTACCGCGTCGAAGAACTTCAGATCGCGGTCTCCCTGATCTCCCACGACCGCCTGCCAACCGGGCCTCTTCCCTTCGGGGTCGGTTAGCTGTCCCGGAGTGTTCAGCCCCTGCATGTAGACGACGACGGCTTCCGGCCACAGCTCGTGCAGCCGAAAACTGCGCGCGGCGTTTTTCATGTTCCCGCCATGCCCATGAAACCCGAACACCAGCGGTGGAGGATCGCTCGACGGCTTGCTCGGCGTGAACACGTCGGCCTCGCGCTTCACGCCATCCACCATCCACTCTATGCGTTTGGCCGCCGCCTCCGCCGCGAAGACGTTGCTCACCAGACAGAACATCGCCAACAGGCTCGCTAGCACAGACTTCATTTTCGATTCCCCAACCCACGAAAGCCGAGCGGTGGTGCGACGGCACGCATGACAGCGGCTCCTCAAACAACGTGTCACTCCATCCCCTTGTCACTCAACGCCCTTGTAGGATGGGCACTCCTGCCCGTCCGGTCTTCGTTTTGTCTTGAGGCGGGGAACAAATGGCGAAAACCAAGAGCGAACGGGCAGGAGTGCCCATCCTACAGGGGCGTCTCTGTTCTGGAGTCGGGCATTCCAATTTCAAAAATGGCCGGGGGAGCGGTGTGATGTTCAGGGATCGCTTGGTCGGCCAATTTTGAAATTGGAACACCCGACCCCGGCTTCATCACGCTGAATCAGATTGTGACGTTCGCCTTTTGATCGACGTTCGCGCTGAGGTTTCTTGTGCTTCGCACCTAGCTTGAAGCAAGCTAGGCCACCCTGCCGAACGCCGGTATTCCTCGGCGGCATGACCGCTCGGTTGGACTGGGTGGCTTGGCGTGGGCCGCTTTTGAAGCCGTGGCACGTCAAACGTGCTTGGCGGATCAAGTCGGGCCACCCCGCGAGACATTCCGGCTCGACGACTCCTGACCCCTTTGTTCTGCTCGGCGACACTCGCTGGCCGTCCGAATGGTTGTCCGCGCCATTTGCTACCGGTATCGTCTTCGCGTTGCTTCACCGTTTGTACGGCTTGCCCCCTAATTCCGCTGAAAGTTGACCGACTGCTGTTCCTCGCCGGGGGCGAGTGCTGATCGATTGGGGATGTTCGGGATGTGAAGTTCGACAATTTTGAAATCTGGTGACGAAGCTGGAGCGGTTCCTTGCGAAAGAATGACATGAGGTCAATCGAACTCTTTACCGGCGCTGGTGGTCTGGCTTTGGGGGTCGCAGAGGCCGGATTCAAACACGATACCGTTGTCGAATGGGATCACGATTCGTGCGAGACGCTGCGACTCAATCAGGCGTTCGATCACCCACGAGTAAAGGGCTGGAAGGTTCGTGAGGCCGATGTCCGTCTCGTCGATTACTCAGAGTTCGCACCAAATCTTGGACTGTTAGCTGGCGGGGTTCCTTGTCAGCCCTTTTCGTTGGGGGGCAAACATCAAGCCCACAATGATCCGCGAGACATGTTCCCCGAGTTCATCCGCGGTGTTGCGGCACTCAAACCCAAAGCATTCCTAATAGAAAACGTCAAAGGGCTTCTTCGAGCGTCATTTGCCGACTACTTTGAGTACGTTCTGCTCCGTCTAGCTCACCCCATGATTGCCTGTCGAGCAAATCAAACTTGGCGGCAGCATCGCTCAGAACTTGAGTGCATCCACACCGCCGGTTGTGAGACAGACCTCGACTACAATGTCGTCTTCCAACTTGTGAATGCCGCTGACTATGGCGTGCCTCAGCGACGCGAGCGTGTGTTCGTCGTCGGATTTCGTTCGGATCTGAAGAGCCAATGGTCCTTTCCAGAGCCGTCGCACTCCAGCGATGCGTTGCTTCACCAGCAATGGGTGACAGGTGAGTATTGGCAGCGTCACCGGATATCCCGAAAGAAGCGTCCTCAGCCGAACGCACGCATCGCAGCGCGGGTTGCGAAAGGGTGCGAAGCTAGCCCGTTATTTGAGAGCGGACTACTTCCTTGGCAGACCGTCAGAGATGCCATCTCCGATCTACCAAAGATTGCCGATGGGGAAACTGATCCGAATGATCCACACCACTTCATCAACCCTGGTGCTCGGTGTTATGCCGGGCACACCGGCAGTCCGTGGGATGAACCAGCGAAAACCCTCAAGGCGGGGGACCACGGTGTTCCCGGTGGAGAGAACACTCTCGCATTGGGTGACGGCCAAGTTCGGTACTTCACAGTTCGTGAGTGTGCCAGACTGCAGGCGTTTCCGGATGACTATCGGTTTCATGGCTCTTGGACGGAGACGATGCGACAGCTTGGCAACGCTGTTCCGGTGGCGCTTGCTCACCGCATGAGTGAGAACATATTTCAAAAGCTATCCGCGAAGCGAGCGTGAGGATTCACGAATGCCGTCTGACATAATCTCCGAGTTGATGGACTCACTGCGCGCCCTCCTGAAGGCGATTCCATTGGACGTGAATTCCATCAACGTCGCCGAACTCGCCGACAGCCGTCGGAAGCAACTCCGAAACGAAATCCGTGAGGCTGTTGGGTCGCTGGAATCGTTGGCTCGACATGTGGACCCGATCAAGGAGCCTGCAGTCGTATTCGATCCGGCGGACCCACATCAGATTGGTCGGCTGATCGGTGACACCCTGCTGGAGCAACAGCGGCTTACGCTTGCCAACCTTCATCGGTTCTACGGATCAGGCGTGTACGCAATCTACTCTCGCTCAAACTTCCCCGCCTACCAACTCATCAAGAACACGGATGTCCCAATTTACGTTGGCAAGGCCGACCCAGCCGATGTCTACGCCACGGAGCCTCGCGAGCAAGGAGAGAAACTCTGGGGGCGATTGAAAGAACATGCCAAGTCAATCACGTCAGCCAGCAATCTTGAGATCGACGACTTCGAGTGCCGTTACCTAGTGGTGCGCAGCGCTTGGCAAACCACCGCAGAAGATTATTTGATCGGTCGGTTCCAACCGATTTGGAACAAGCAGACAGGCGTCTGCCATGGTTTCGGCAAACACGGCGACTCTCCCGAAACGCGAGCAAATAAGCGATCACCGTGGGACGCTCTTCACCCCGGCCGACAATGGGCAACACGAGAAGGCAATCAAGAATCCAAACAAACGTCTGCTGCGACTGAACGCAAGATTCTCGATCATCTGGAGCAGATGAAAGACAAGAACCCGGACCTGTTCGTGCCCCTCCGGAATTGAATTGTCATTCATGGCTCGAATCGCTCGGACGTGACAGGCTGTGTCTCGGGTCGCCAGTGCCTAATTAGGACACGCGACAAATTCAATCGCCAAGAAGACCACTCGCAAAACTGCCGACGAGAAAGAGGCGGCCACCGTTTCCACCAACCACGCGTTCTCGACGTGGGGTGGCCTCGCTTGTTTCAAGCGAGATGCGCAGCACAAGAAACCTGAGCACGAACGTGAATCAAAAGGCGAGCGTTACAACCTGATTCAGCGTGAACTCCTGATTTCTTGGGCCTGAGGCCCCCGGCTTGAAGTAAGCTCGGGCCACCTGCGGAGTTGAGCGTCCGTACCCCCAATCAACGCCCGATCCCAGGACAGAAAGAACGTGCAGCATGTCGAAAGAATGCAAAGTTCAGGATGTCGATTCCCCCGCGCGATGTGGGTCCGGCGCGAACGACAAGCTCTCTCAACGCAGATACTTCTTGGGAATCTCAGCCCCGGCGACGTGTTCGAGCTTGCGGATCTTGCACATTTGGTAGACGTGG
>JAYSQC010000173.1:0-12937 GCA_043721755.1 Schlesneria sp. | reverse complement strand
ATCAGGTCTTTGCACTACTCGGCGTCACCGAAATAAGGGAGTAGTGCAGAGACCCGTAAACCACCCCGACAAGCGGGGTGGGGTTTCAAAACAGAGCCTCGTGCCCGGTCAGGTCTCAATGTGGGGTTGGGTGGCCGGGGCTGGTCTGAGGCTTTGCGAAGGAAGCCCCGGGGTTTTGCGAAGACGCTCCAACCCCGGCCACCCACGATCAACCCCACGTTTTCAACATGCTGCTAGTGCGTCGGACAACTTGAGATTGCGGGGTTGTTCAATAACTAGCCCGACGCGCAAGCGAGGGCAAACCGTTGTCGAAAGTGAAGCCCTCGCTTGCGCGTCGGGCTCGTGATGAACCCTCAAGACAAAGTTGTTCGACCACGAGCGCCCAGCCGCTCACAGAAGCACAGTGTCAAACCGGGAAGTTATTTCGAGCCAGTTCCTAAGGCAACAAGACCTCGCTACGCAACCTCGTCGTCGCACAGTCAACCCGTCTCCTTAAGTTTGGTGCCCATGGGTGTCGCGGACGCTCGACCCACAGATATTGGCTGGCACCCCTTCAGGATGAAACGGCAAACGTCATCCGTTCAACTGGAATCCCGATTCCCGTCAAACTTCGGTTGAACGGACAATGACGAGTCGCCTGCCGTCCCTGAATTGCCGCAGTCCTTCATCTCTCGTGACGGGATGGCTACCTTGTCGGCGGTTGTGCGTGACTCAGTCCTACCTCACGCGGCACAAAGTGAGAGGTTTCCGAGCGGGGTGGCGTCAGCCCTCCGGTTCTTCCAAAGCGGGCTGACGCCCAAGAACCGGGAGGCTGACGCCCAATGGCACTCACTTTGAGGTGCTGAAGTCGTCAGACTTCAGAGGATCGTCAAAGCCAGCTGAATTCTTACGAATTCAGCTACGTCGCACAGATCGTCCATTTGAAATTCGGGCAAAGTAAGTGCCATTGGGCTGACGCCACCCCGCTCAGAGGTCTCATCACTGACCGCGCGAGGGATCATTTTGAAAACGAATCGTGCGTCAGAGTTGTCTGGTTTTGTGAGGCATCGTCATGTTTAAGCTCATCAGGATCGCGGCGGCGTTCGGTTTGATCGTGGGAACGGTGCGTGAGGCCGTGGCGCACTCACCCGAGTTGTTGCTCGCGCGAGCCATTTGCGTGCAGGATGAGGCGGGCGCGAAGCCGCCGAACGCCGACAGCAAACCTGCTACTGAAAACAAATCCGCCGCCGATGCCGAAGCGTTTAAAAAGCTGATCGAGCGGATCGGCAAGTTAGAGGCGGAGGTCGAACGGTTGAAAAGCGTTCCGCCAGCACAGGCCGGTGGGAAGAAGGATGGATCGGTACTGACGCTGGTCGATGTCGCGCACGTCGGCATGGCTTACGGTCCGACCGGCCAATCGCGCTACGTGGCCATTCGCATCACGCTGGCGAACACGTCCGATCAGCCCGTGACGCTGACGCGCGAGCAAGTCACGGCCGAGATCGATGGTGAGGCTCGCAAGTTGGAGCTGATCCCGGCGGGGACTTCCGGGTACTCGTTCCAATTCGACAAGCAAAATTACTCGTTGAACAAGATGCAGCCCAAGAAGAGTTGGAAGGTGACGGCGGGGGGACAGAATTCGATCTGGTTCGTTTATCCCGGCCTCCCCGTGTCGGCGACCGTTCCTCGCTGCAAGCTCAAGTTGACGCTGGGCGAGGTCACGAAAGAGATCGACATCAACGAAGTACAACGCGCTGTGCTGGGCCTCGAATCCGAGCGGATCGGACCGCGCAACAGTCTCGCGCTGCTGACCGTCACCGGGCCATTGAACGCCTTCAATACGCAGTCGATCATCGACGAGATGGACCGACTGGTGACGCAAAAGGTGGTGCGCGTCGTCTTGCGTTGGAGTCCCGATGCACCGCAACCCGATGGTCCCGCTTTGAATGGACTCAACCAAGCGACCGCCGCACTTGGCCAACCGCGCAATGGCAGCGAACAGTTCCCCGCGATCCCATCCGCGCTGCGTGAGTTTCATTTGGTGAAGTTCTCGGACAACGATGGTTCGGCCGACTTCAGTGGCTATCGTGGCGGCAACTTCCCGCAGCGCGTTCACAAAACGGCGGCGGATGCGGTTGGCTCGGCGTTGCGATCGGCGTACCTCGCCCTGCCGCGTGACGAGTTGCTGCAAGAGATTCGCGAAGGGAACTCGCTGACGCGCGCGGCCGCACTCGCTTACGGCGGTGGCCGGCTGGATGCCGAACACCTGCCGCTGCTTTTTCAATGGATCGACGACGCGAACCCGGACATCCAGCGTGCCGCAATTCAGACGCTCAGTCACTTCGGCGAAGAGGTGGCCGTCGAGAAGCTCGTCTTCCATGTGCAGCGCAACGCCGAACCGTTGTCGAGTATCGCGATCGAAAGTCTAGCGGGATCGCGCTTCGGCTCCGCGCACGAGGCGCTGCTGAGCCTCCTCAAAAATGAAGAGCCGGAATCGAAGAAGCGGATCGTGCAGGTTCTGGCCAAGTACCCGAGGCCAATCTGGTCCGAGACGCTCTACGAATTCGCCTCCGATCCCCGAGCGGGGCTGCACCTCGAAGCGGTGAAAGCTCTCGCGCAGGTCGGTCATCCGAAGCTGGTCGAGGTTTTGGAGACGGGTCTCAAGAGCAGCGACAAGCCGCTCAAAGATTTTTCGTTTCAGACGCTCGCCAACCGGACTGACGAGCCAAGCGAAAAGCTGGCGCTGGAGTACACGCTGGCACACCTCAAGACCTCGGCCCCCGATGGACACATGGTGCAACTGCTGTCTCGCACGAAAGACGCCCGTGCGCTCCCGCTCCTGCTGGACCAACTGAACTCGCAGTTGGAAGCCAGCAAGCAGAACGAACGCCAAGCCATACTCAACCTGCTCGTGCAGATCGGCGATAAAACGGTGGCGGACACGCTCGCCGAGAAGTACGCGTCGTTCAAGCCGAACGAGCAGGCACTCGTGTTGAACGGACTCCGCCAATTCCGGCATCCGAAATTCCGCGAGTACGCCGGAGCGGCTTTACTGTCGAGCGACAGCACGCTCGTCTCAACCGCGTCGAATGCCCTCATGCAGGAAGGCCATCCTGCTGGAGAAAAGCTGCTGATCGAGGCCCTCGACAAACAGACGACACCGCATCTCGTGGCCAACATCGCGAATGCTCTCGGCAACCTCGGCACTCCCGGCGCACGCGAAGCGCTCCTCAAGGCCAAGGACACGAAGGACGCCAACAAGAAGAACTACGTCAACGCCGCGTTACAAAACATCAAGCAGCGTTCGCCCGGTTTTCAGTACATCTTGCAGGCCCAGCAGCGATTGCTGGCCGTCGCCGATAAGAATGACAAGGAGGCGAAGGAGCAGGCCGAGAAGGAAGCGGTTGAGTTCTATGACTTGGCGATTCAGCTCGACGCACAACTCGCGGAAGCTTTTGCGGGACGAGGCAAGGTTCGGCTGCGTCAGAACAAGCTGTCCGAAGCGGGGAAAGACTTCGATCAGGCGATCGAACTGAAACTGGAACCCGAAGACGGCGAAGTCATCACGGGCTTGGCGTTATCCCGCGTCGTCGATGGCCGGTTGGACGACGCCTTCAAACTCGTCGAGACGAATCGGGAGAAGCACAAATCAGCGCGAGACGGCCTGTATGCCTACAACGCGGCTTGCGTCTACAGCCGCGCCTGCGAATACCTCGACGGCCATCCGGAAATCCCCGACCGCGACCAGAAACGCGACGAGTACCGGAAGCAATCGCTGACCGATCTCGCGCTGTCGGTCAAACAGGGCTTCGACGAATTCGACTGGATGGCCAAAGACCCGGACCTCGCCGCGCTGCGCACCGACGAAGAATTCAAGAAGCTCATCGCCACGAAGCCGACCGAAAAAACCGCCGACAAGAAACCGAAAGCCGACGACGAGTGAGAGTGTGTGAGCAAGACGCCCTCGCACCCCGCGCCTTTCGGAGCGGGGTGGCGTCAGCCCCCTGGCTCTTGGGCGTCAGCCCCGTCTTCGGTCAACCCGGAACCAGGGGGCTAACGCCACCCCGCTCCGAGAACAGAAGAGGGCTGACGCCCAAGAGTCGTGTCGGAATTTCGGCAGCAGGTTGCCGAGCCTTAACCCGACATCGAGATGTCGGCTAGGTCTGCGCGGATCGTTTCGTACGTCGTGCTGTAGGCCAGCGCGACGGGGTCCGGCGTGACGCCCCACCGCTGGCAAGCCGCTTCATAAATCTCGGGCCACCAGTTGCGGTGTTCGGTCAGGCCCTGCTGCACATACGCGCGCCAGTGGCTGAGAACTTTGGTCCAACAGCGGTCGCCATAGCCCATCGCTTCGTGGAGGTCTTTAAATTCCTTCACGTACCACTCGCGACCGATCTGCGCGTGCAAGACTTCGTCGGCCCAGTCGAAGTCCTGAATCACAGCGGCCAGCGGCAGGCCCGAGGCTTGGCCGACTTCCCACTCGAACCGCTTTCCCGAACGCGGCATCAGCCCCTGCTCGATGAAGAATAAGACTGCGTGACGCTCCCACGGTTCGAGCTGCGTGTTCAGGTTGAGCGACCATGTGAAGTTGATCGGGATGCGCGACCAGTCAAGTCCCAGCGCGACGAACCCGACTTCACCAAGCATCGCGTGACGAGCCTCATCCCACAGTTGCCGCGTCATGTCGCGCGTGTACTTCCACGGCTTCCCCTTCGTCTGCGTGAGAATGCTGGCCATCATCTCAGGCACATCGATCTCGCGCAGCCGCTTGTAGAGCATCATCAACACCTTGTCCCGCGCGGCGAAGCGTTCGTCGTACAAGAACGCTTCCGGGTTCACGCCCGCGTTGTACGAGTCGGCGAATCGGGCATCGCGCTGTGGCACGGGGTCGTACTGAAAAGGTGTGGCGGAAAAGTGAGGGACGGGGAGCGATGTTGGCGAAGCGTTTGCCGTTCCTGTCCCCTCGCCCCCCGCCTTGGGGGGGAGAGGGTTAGGGTGAGGGGGGCTTTCGTCAAAGGGTTGAAGGTGAATGGTCGAAGGTTGAAGGTCAGATGATTCAGATGATGAGGTCGATCGTTCATGGACAGCGTGATCACCGCTCGGCCCCCTCACCCTAGCCCTCTCCCCCGAAGACGGGGGAGAGGGGACAGGACGAGCGGACAATTCGTCACGATGTCCCGAAACTCCGCCCGCACTGACAACACATTCGCCCAACAACGCGACCCACGGTCTGAGTCGCTCGCGCGACGCAACGTCCACGAGCGACTCGGCCGCTCGCGCCCCATAGGCCCGCATGTCACGCAGCTCCAGCAGGCAGAAGCGGTTCAACCGGACAGTCGGTGCGTCGGCGAGCAAGTTCGTCGTCGCTTGGTACTGCTCCAGCGACGCGATCAGCGCCGGAACGATCACCTCGTAGATGCCGACGACCAGTTCGACATGACTCGGCGAACACAGCACTTCATCACACAGCAGCTTCAATCCCTCATGCGGCACGGCCTCCAACCCGAGCGGCGGTTCACGCATTTCACCGACGCGCTGTCGGTAAGCCGAAGCATGTTCCGCACAGAGATGAGCGTGCAAGCTGAACGCCATCTTCAGCTCATAGACCGGCTCCGCCGTGATCCGTGCCGTCAGCATCGCGTGCAGCCGGACCAGCAAATAATGATGCCGCTTGATCCACGTCGTGCATCCCTCGACAGACAACTCCGCCCGCTGAGCCTCCTCAAACGAACAGAGGCCCGCGAGAGGAGGTAATTTCTGAAAGGCACGCGGTGTTGTTGGCATGACCGATTCCTCGAATGTTGCGTCAAAGTGCCAACGGGCGGACGGCCGATTATAGTGCTGCGGTAGCCTGCCCTTTGTCGGTTACGGCTGCGTGGAAGCAGATGCTTGGAAAAAGTTTCGTCAGAAGGCTGATCATGGCTCGCGCTCGACTGATGGCAATAGTGGCGACCAAAACACGACTCGGCGAGCCGACGAACGATGTCGAATACTGGATGAGCCAGCCTCCCGAGGCTCGCCTCGCCGCGCTCGAAGAGATTCGCCGAGAGTACATTCAATGGAAGTACGATGTTCAACCCCGACTTCAAAGAGTTTGTTCAATTGTTGAACTCGTACCAAGTTCGGTATCTGGTCATCGGCGGATACGCCGTCGCGTTCCACGGGCACCCCAGATACACGAAGGATCTTGATATCTGGCTCGATGTCTCGAAGGCCAATGCCAAGCGTGTTGTTGCCGTGTTGGCCGAGTTCGGTTTTGAGTCTCTCGGGTATACGGAACGTGATTTCACTGAACCAAACCATGTCGTTCAACTGGGGCAACCGCCGATGCGGATTGATCTGTTGGTCGGGCTAGAAAGCCTTTCATTCCGCCGTTGTTTTGCCTCTCGAATGACAGTCGAAGTCGATGGAATCAAAGTCAACATGATTGATCGTGCCAGCCTCATCCGGTCCAAGCGATCCGCAGGTAGAACGCAGGACTTGGCAGACGTGGAACAACTCGAACGCTGGCCGAAAGCCGAACCCTAACCAACCAAAGTGACTCTTACCGATATGCCTTGGCCTCGAAAGTCGCTGGGTTAGTACCTTCACGCATGCACATCGTTCACTACATCACACGGCTCATCGTTGGCGGGGCGCAAGAAAACACCTTGCTGACCTGTGAGGATCAGCACAGCCTGTTCGGCGACAAGGTGACGCTCATCACGGGGCCGGGGCTGGGGCCGGAGGGATCGTTGGAAGAGCGTGCTCGGCGGGCGGGGTTTGATCTGCGGATCATCGACTCGTCGCGGCGGGCCATTCATCCGTGGCACGACTGGCGGACGTATCGCGAGTTGATCCGGATGCTGCGGGAAATCAAGCCGGACCTGCTCCACACGCACTCATCGAAGGCGGGGATCATCGGGCGAGCGGTCGCGGGGACGCTGCGGCTGCCGTGTGTTCACACGATCCACGGGGCGGCGTTTCATTACGGGCAGAGTTGGCTGGCGCATCGCACCTATCAGTCGCTCGAACGCTGGGTGGCGCGGCACACCGACAAGTTCATCTCGGTCTGTGACGCGATGACGGACCAGTACGTGGCGGCGCGAGTCGCTCCGCGCGAGAAGTTCGTGACGATTTACAGCGGATTCGATGTCGAACCGTTTCTCACGCCGCCTCGACCGCCCGAAGAAGTCCGTCGCGAGTTGGGGCTGCTGCCGGACCAGATCGTCATCGGCAAGGTGGGTCGTCTGTTTCCGCTCAAAGGGCACGAGTACGTCCTCCGCGCGGCGAAGGCGGTCATCGAACGGTGCCCCCACGTCCGCTTCCTGTTCGTTGGCGATGGGAGCTTGCGTCAGCAGTTTGAAACAGAACTGACCGCGAACGGCTTACGAGATCACTTCGTATTCTCGGGTCTCGTCCCGCCGAGCCAGGTCGCTGAGTTGGTTCACGCGATGGACATTGTCGTCCACACCAGCGTCTGGGAGGGACTCGCGCGCGTCCTGCCGCAGGCCTTGATCGCGGGGAAGCCGGTCGTCAGCTACGACACCGACGGCGCGAAGGAAGTCGTCATCCCCAACGAGACCGGCTATTTGTTGCCATCGCAGTCGATCGCCGAGTTGTCGAACGCTCTCTGCGAACTCGCCACCGATCCCGCGCTGAGACACCGCCTCGGTGCCACCGGCCGCGCCCGCTTCCGCGAACAGTTCCGCCACCAGCACATGACGCAGCGCATCCGCGAGGTCTATGCGGAGGTGCTGAGCCGTCACGAATGAAGCATCGTCGCAGAAGTCCGGCTTAGCTTTGTTAGCCGGACTTCATTGTGTGACGCGCCCTGCCAGCGGCATCCCGCCTCGACCCTGTCTTCATTCGCGCTCCCCTCAATTCGCGCGGTCAGACATGTGCCGCGCGAATTGAGGGGAGCGCGAATGAAGACAGGAACGGATCGTGTTGCTCGATCAGAGAATCGGGGAAGTCCGGCTAACAAAGCTAAGCCGGACTTCGACACACTCGGTCACTTCAGGAACCGAATTCGTTCGGTGTCGGGCATGCGCAGGTGCATCTCTTGATCGCCGATGCGCAGGCGACCGGGCTTGGACGGCAGGTGGACCAGAAACGGCTTGCCCAGTAGCAGCGAGCGATGAACGGGGGCTTCATCCCAGCGGCGGCTGTCGTGGGAGAGCGGGCTGTTGTCGCCGAGCATGAAGAAGTCGTCGTCGCCCAATTGGTACGGCCGATTCACGCCATGACGTGCGCGCGATGAGGTGTAGTACACGTCGCGAAAAAGCTTGAGTTGATCGACGCGCACGTCGAGGCCGCGTGCTCCGAAACGGACGGCACTGTGCGGCGCGGGCGTTCCGACGGGCGTCTCGAACGGCAGCGACTCCAGCACCACTTGGCCGTTGACGGCGATGGCGACTTGCTTGTCGAACAGCGAGACCTCGACCGTCGCCCCCTTGTCGAGCGACGCTGGCCAGTCGTCCGTGAGCGCGGGAGTATCGCCGGTCGCGGTGAAGAGTCTCACTTCACGGCGGCTGACATCGAACACGACGGTGAAGTCCTGCGAACCATCCGTCATCTGGATGGCGAATTCGCCCGAGCCACGTTCCCATTCGATCCGCGCGGAGAGCATCACGTCTCGCACCGGATTGGGGACCGCGCCCCCTTCGTTCGGGTTGTAGCCGTAGCCATCGATCAGCGGCGCGATGTGTGATGCCGCTTGCAGCTCAGTGAGAGCCTTGCGAAATGGAACGTCTTCGGTGAGGGCTGCGATGCGCTGAGCCATCTCGACGGGGAGTACGCCCGTGAATCCGAGCGACGCTGTCTGCGGATCGAACCGCAGACCAATCGACGGGACTGATGACGGCGGCAGATCGGCAGGCCAGCGAGCCAGAGCGACCGAGGTCTCATGCAACCCCCCCATGCGAACCCAGTGGAGGTACTCGACCCAGTGAAACGGTTCCCGATCGGGCCGACGCTCGTTCCCCTCACGCAACTCAAACCCATTGTCAGCCACCCGCCAACCACTAGGCTTGGCACCGGAACTCACATCGACCGCCTCTTCGTTCACCGGTTGCCAGTGAGATTGAAAACTGGGATCACGATCCGGTTGATGGTCGTGATCGTGGACGAGGATGCGCATCGCCCGCTGGCGGTCCCAGTCCTTCCGCGCTCGCTGGCCGTCAATGAGAACATCACCGTCGCTGAGCTGCAGCTTCTCGCCCGGTAACCCGACGACG
This sequence comes from Schlesneria sp., assembly GCA_043721755.1. GTDB lineage: Bacteria > Planctomycetota > Planctomycetia > Planctomycetales > Planctomycetaceae > Schlesneria. Next base: position 3,740 of record JAYSQC010000173.1, on the reverse strand, counting down.
CGCTTGACGTACGCCTCCGTCGGCTTGGCCGGATTGCGAAAGACGACGATCTCCCAGCGCTGTGGCGAGCGATACAGATACGCCTGCTTGTTGACCAACAACTGGTCGCCGTGATTCCGCGGCACCTCGCTCAGGTCAATCGCCCGCTGTCCGCAGTTGGGACAAATGGCGCGCGACCGACCCCGCGCGAGTTCCTCCGATTTCGTCTCATCATCGGTGTCGTAGGCGACTCCAAACGGAAACGTCTCACCGCACGTCGGGCATTCGACCCGCTTGTGGAATCCCAGCAGACAGGGAGCCATCGAACCGGTCGAGATCATGTAACCTTCGGCCGCGAACGTGCGAAAGAGCAGCACGGCCACGAACAGCGAGAGGAACGACTCGACCAACGACCGCAAGGCTCCGCGTCGGTCGGCATCGAAACGCGGGCTGCGACTTGGACGCGACTCCGCCGCGCGGGTCGCCGATCCGATGTTCTTAGAAGCCACTGTCGAAGCCATCTCACCCGCCATGGAATCTGTGACGCGGCCATCCCTGCCGCACACGAAAAGCTGCCACCGACTCCTCACACAGAGCCGGTCAACGCGGGCCGATTCTAGCGGAACGCGCGCCGAGCGGGGAATACCAGCACCTGCCATGACGTTGTTCGACCTCGAGGTCGAACAACGCCGCACTGGTGGGTCATCACCAGCCCAAGGTGCAAGCTTTGAAGCGGCGCTATCCGAGAGCATCATTTTCGTAAAGAGTCGAGTGGCCTTGGTGTTTCCGCCTACTTTATTCGCGCTCCGGCCTTGCCATCCGCACTAGTCAACTTGCCTTCCGACAGAGCCTCGTGGTCGAACAACGTTGTCTTGCGGGGTTCATCACGAGCCTGACGCGCAAGCGAGGGCTTCACTTTCGACAACGATTTGCCCTCGCTTGCGCGTCGGGCTCGTTGTGGAACAACCCCGCAATCTCAAGTTGTTCGACCACTAGCGGCCGATGAAGGCCAAAACCGAAGTCGCTGTTCGATCCGGCACAACGTGGGCAACTTGAAACTTGCGCGTAATGAAAACGTGAGTAGTCATGAAACCAGCCTGAGGCGTGCAGAATTTTCCGCACTCATCCGATCAGCAACATCCGAGTAGCCATTGCCCAATGAGCGTCGGTATCTTGGCCCCTCGTTCGTCTGACTTCCTTTCGATCTCACCTGGTCATTCCCTCGATGCCGATCACCTCACTGACACTCCTCGAACGCATCCGGCATCAGTCGCTGTGCGTCGCGATCACGAGGCTTGGAATCGACTGGTCGATCTCGACACGCCGCTCCTCTTCCACTGGAGCCTGCGCACTGGACTGAACGAGGCGGATTCGGAAGACCTCGTGCAGGAAGTCTTCACGGCGCTGCTCACCAAGCTGCGGACGTTTGAACGCCAGCGAGACGGCTCGTTCCGCAAGTGGCTGCAAGTCGTGACGGTCAACAAGTGCCGCGAACGCTTCCGCCGCAAGCAACTTCCCACGGTGAACGGCCACGACGATTCCGACCCACTCAGCGCCGTGGCCGATCCCGCCACGCTGGTCGAGTTCTGGGAAACCGACTACCGGCAGCAACTCGTCCAGCGCGCGATGCAGATCATGCAGGCCGAGTTCTCCGAAAAAGTCTGGCAAGCCTGCTGGCAACACATCGTCCTCGCCCGCCTCCGCACCGACCTGCGCGACCTCCTCGACGAATGACCTTCCCCCAAGTAACCCGCAGCGTCAGCGAGGGAGTCTCTTCTTACCAGCATCGAGAGCCAGAGCGAGAAGACACCGGTCCAACCACGAGCAGCACATTTATGAAGCAGTGTTTCAGGGAAGCCGACACTCCCTCGCTGACGCTGCGGGTTACTTGAGATTTGGAGCCGCCATGTCCGACGATCCCCTCGGTTATCTGCTGACATGAGTGACATACGGCACCTGGCTGCCGGGCGATGAACGCGGCTGGGTGGAGTGCCAGCGCGGCTGGAAACTCCCCGATCCGATCAGGGAATTGGAAGCGATGGTCACCATGACCGAGGATGCGTGCCTCCTCGACGAGTCTCAGCGCCGCGCCGTGGAAAACCAGATCGCGGAGACATGCCAGCATCGCGGTTGGCACTTGCACGCCATCAACTGCCGGTCAAATCACGTTCATGTCGTGGTCACGGCGGCGAACACGCGGTCCAAGAAGATTCGTGCCGATCTCAAAGCCTGGCACGCGCTGCCTGAAAGATCGCTTCGACAACACGCGAGAAAACTGGTGGGCTGATCGAGGTCGCATCCGGTTCCTGAACACCGAAGCCAGCCTGGAAGCCGCCGTGATCTATGTCTGCGACGCGCAAGACCGAAAAGATCGAGACCACTGACCCGCCGGAAAAGTAACCGGCAGCGCATGTAACCCGCAGCGTCAGCAAGGGAGTGATTCTCCACATCCGTGACGGATGGCATTCGCAAGCTCTCGACTCAAGCCAAGCAATTCATTCCCAGAGCGGCGATCGCCGCCCTGGGTCTCGGACTCCCTCGCTGACGCTGCGGGTTACATGGTCGGCGTCGCTCCACCGACTTTCCAAAAATCTTCCAGATTCCATGTAACGATCCGCCGGAAGGCGCATTTCCTTAGATGTCCACTCGGTGGGATCGCAACGGGCGATCCCCAACGCCGACCGCACGTCACGCGAACGGCTTCCGAGCGACATCAACACCAAGCCTCGCCCGCCCTAAAGCGCGGCGGGCGATTTACGAGGGGAATGGATCATGCGGAAACTAATGCGACGACTGACAGTGGCGGCGGTACTCGGAGTGGTGGCAGGTGTGGGAGTGCCAGCGAACACGACTTTGGCCGAGCCACCAGCAGGGGCTCAGAATGTTCAGGAGTACTTCTACACGGTTATCGGAGTGGCTCATCCGGTGTTTCGGGGAGGTCTGTTTGAGAGTTGGAAAAGGGGTTACATCATTGGGCGAGCATGCGGCTGGGAGCGGCGTGAACAGTCGCGGGGATTTGTCTTGGGGTGCCAAGGATGGAACTTGCTCTTCTGCCGTTGATTGACGATGCGAAGTGCTTTGCGACGGTTCGGAAGCGGCGTTGGCCGGAAGGGGTGAGTTGCCCTCATTGCGAGTCGAGGCAGGTCACACGACGAGGCCTGAATGAGACTCAGCCGGATCGGCAGCGCGACCTGTGTGGCGGCTGCGGACGGAACTTTGATGATCTCACCGACACCCTTTTCGCGGGTCATCCTCAGCCGTTGCGCGTCTGGTTGTGGTGCCTGTACTTCCGGGGTTTGAATTTGTCGAATCGGCAGATCGCTCGGGAGTTGGGTGTGGATGAAGACAGCGTTCATGAGATGGCCACTCCACTGCGGCAAGGGGATCGTGGCGAGACAGCCGGAGGTGGCCCTGTCGGGGGAGGTCGAATGTGACGAAATCGACGTGGTTGCAGGCCATCCAGGGCCTCCCGAGGCAGTCAAAAAAAAGGGAGACTGGGCCGCCGCCGACGTTTGAACGGGGATCGCGGTCGCAGCACTCTGGCCCAGAAAAAGCCGCCGATCTTCGATCCCGAGCGACTGGTGGGGATCATCGAGGAGTTGAGCGACCGGTTGCCCTGTTCGCCGCACGATGCGGGGTCGCGCGACGAGAAACACAAGGGGCTGGCGGGGACGCTCACTCTGGTCGATGCCACGCTGGTGACGGCCCTGCCGCGCATCATGCACGCCTCGGTGAGAAAGCGTGGCGGCGAGAGCGGCACG
>JAYSQC010000172.1:0-2674 GCA_043721755.1 Schlesneria sp. | reverse complement strand
CTACTCACGTTGGGTTTCAAGTGAAGTCACAAGTAGTGCAAAAACCTAAATCCACCGGGGCAAGCCCGGTGGGGTTCGCTTGTTTTAGGACTCACCCGAAGCGTCAGTGAGGAAGAGCGTTCCAGTCCTCGCTTACGCTTCGGGTGAGTGTCAGCGAGGCATGGCTGCGATGGGACAACGCCCCACGGGTGATACGAAGAACGGATACTCCTCACTCTTGGCTGCGGTACTCGTTGAAGTTGAGGTACTCCCAATGCTGGTAGATCGTCGAGTGATTGACGAGTCGCGATTGGGGGCCGATTGCCACGACACGTCCCTCATGCAAGACGATGACATCGTCCGAACGCTTCACCGTTGAAAGCCGTCCCGGCAGGAAGAGTACGGTTCGGTTGGGACAGATACGGTCGTAAGCGTCGGACAGCAGCGACTTCGTGTCCTCATCCAGGTTTTCGCGAGGCTCTTCAATGATGAGGACGGCGGGGTTGCGCAGGACCGCGCGCGCCAAGGCCAGTCGGAATCGTTGACCCGCGTCGAGTGAGTCACCATGTCCCGCTAGGACGGTCTCATAACCATTGAACAACTTGACGATGAAGTTGTGCGCGTGAGAAGTCTTCGCCGCGTCGGTCGCTTGTTGCAGCGTGTATTCACCGTTGCCGCCGCGCAGATTGTCCAGCACCGTTCCGGCGAGTGGCGGATCGTCCGCACCCACGAAAACCGTTTCCGCACGCAGCGATTCGAGTGTCGCCCACGCAATGTCTTCGCCATCGAAGAACACTCGCCCCGACTGCGGTTCGATGAACCGAGGCAGTAGCGAAACCAAGGCGCGGGCTTCCAGCGGATCGGCCGACACGAGCGAGTACGTTCGGCCCGCCGCGAGCTTCAGGTCGAGTCCATCCAGCAGCAAGCGCCCTCCGGCGGTGCGATATTTGATCGCGTCGAAGTGGAGTGTGGTGCCGAGCGGCTGCACAAACTTGGCTCCGACCGCCTGACCGACGGCGGGAATTTGTTCGAGATACCGCTGGATGTTTTCCGCTGCGAGAGCCGCCACATGGCGCGGAGTCAAGCGGTTGAGAATCGCCCTCACGGACGGAATCGCAAATGCGATTGAGGTGACAAACATGCCGCCGGTCGCAGACATCAACTGGCCTTGAAAATCGAACACTTTGCAGGCAAAAAGGTAACACAAGAAGCCGATGATCAGACCACAGAACGCCACGACTAACGGCTTTGGATGAAGGACAGACTCCGTTGTCACGTCCTCTTGTTCGGCCAGTTCATGGCACCGCTGCAAGTCGAGTGAGAAGCGATCATGTTCGGACTGTTCGAGTCCCAAACCTCGCACCAGCCTCGCCGTGCGAAAGCCTTCCACGAGCGTTCGCATCTCACCCGCCGCACGATCCGCTGCCAGTGATCGCTTTCCCTCGGAATTACGGTGATCGGTATCGAGCAGATACCAAACCACTCCCAGCAGCAACACGGTTTGAGCGGCAAGCATCGGCTGAATCGAGAACACAATCAGCGCGAGGCAGGCTAATTCGAGAGGACCGCGCGTCTCACGCTCGATCCACGTTGCCAGTCCGCGGCGCACCTCTTCCGATTCGCCTGAGAACAACTGCGAGGCGAGGCTCTGACCGGACCCGTCCAAGTCTTCGGGACCGAGCCTCAGAACTTGTCGATGCAGATTTTTGCGCGGCACCGCGACCGCCTCCAACGCCGCTCGCGAACATTCTCGGCGATGGTGTACGAGACACGCGGCACGAGCTGTCGCCAATACCGTTCCCAGCAAAAGCAACGCGATGGTCGCCAACACGTTCGAGCCAAGCCAATCGAACCGACGGAAGCACCATGCCAACGCTCCGCCCCACCAGTGACCTCGCGAATGCCAGACGGCGGGTAAGATGCCAGACGGCGTCTTGACGAAGTGAATGGTGGCGTCTTCGCGAGCAGCCTCCTCCACTGCCTTGGGCTGCGGTTCCCCTCCGGCTTCAATCCCCGCAGCCTCGACCGGCGCAGACACGTTGGCATCGACCGCAACGGGAAGCCCCGTCAATGCAACGAATCGAGGCAGTTCATCCCGTGTCAGATCGACCGCCAAACGACCTCGTTCGACGAGGAGTCCCGCGAACAGACCGATCGTCACCACGAGCGGCAACAGCACGAGCGTGGCCAAGACGGACCAGAGCCAAGCCCGTCGGGACCGGCCTCGAAACAGGTCGCGCTGTGTGAAGAACTTGTCGAGTGAACTGGAGACGCTATTCGCCACGATGACCGCCGATGCGAAAGAGTGTGCTGGATCGGCATCCGTGCGCGAGCCGCCGAAAAACGGCAGAGGCACCGTCAGCCATCGGCATCCCCGCAACACGGGTTCACGCAGATTGGATCCAACATCGCGGCTTGCCCGACCGGCACGATTCGCCGTTCGGCGAATGGCCAAGTTTGCCTATTGAAGCCTGACGCGCAAGCGAAGGATCGGTTGCCGGACATCCTTCGCTTGCGCATCAGGCTTCCATGTGCGGTAAGGCAACTCTTGCCGCTCACCCAAGGCGGTTGCCTCGCAGGGAGGACGCCTAGTGGTTGGACAACTTGAGATTGCGGGGTTGTTCAACAACGAGCCCGACGCGCAAGCGAGGGCAAACCGTTGTCGAAAGTGAAGCCCTCGCTTGCGCGTCGGGCT
>JAYSQC010000171.1:0-1785 GCA_043721755.1 Schlesneria sp. | reverse complement strand
GAAGTGATCGGTCGCACTATCATGTAACGAATCACCGTACAAAGCAATAGGTTCCGCTGGACGGTAACAATTTCGAAACAAACGTAATAGAGCTGTTTTGCCATCATACAATAGGCCCTACGGCTCATCGATCTTCTCGCAAACGGCTTTTCGCCGGACGACGGCTTCGAGTACAATCTCTGTGGCGGCTTTCTTTATTTGATGATTGCGAATCGCCGCCGCTCGCTGGCTCGACTTTTAAAATTCGACCGGCTTCGACTCCGAAAGGCTCTTGACAGATGCGGCTCAGCTCCTTCCGCGGCACGACGGTCGTCACGCCGAAACCACGCAAAGGATTTCCGTGGGTTCGCGTTTTGATCGCTATCGTGATCCTGGCCATCGCGGCATACTTGATCCTACCGAACGTCAATTTCGTACGGGCGGACGCGGAGGTTCGTGGCTACCTCGTGCCCGTCACGCCCGAATTCCGCGCACGTCTCGACACGTTGCTCGTCGGCTGTAGCCGCAGCGTGCGGGCCGGCGAGCCGGTCGCAATCGTGAGCAATTTTCTCTTGCAAGCCGATTACAAGCGACAGTACCTCCAGAGCCAAGCCGATTTTCAACGACAGTACCTCCAGAGCGCAGAGCAGTCGCAACTCGCGAAGAGCGCGCTCGAGCAAAACGTTGCGACGTCCCGCGCCAATGCCGCGGCGCTGCATGAGAAGTACATGGCGGCCTCGCTCGACGCACAGCGCTTGCAAGGCGAATATGCCTCGTACGACCAGGCGTACAAAGCCGGCGCCGTCGCACGGGTTACCCGCGATGCGAAAAGCGTCGAATTACGCGGATCGCAGGCCGTAGCGGCAGGTGCTCTCGAAGCTTGGACAGCGTCCAAACTGCTGACACGACAGATCGGCGCGGCCCAAGAATCTCGCATCGTGGCATCGCAAAATCTCCTTCGCCAATCGCAAATATCGCAAGCTCTCCTCGATCAATCGCAAGACGTAGAGAAGCGCCTGGGCAAGGAATCGCTCAAAGCACCCGTGAGTGGCGATATCGTGGACTGCGTCGAACGTCCGCAAAACGTGATCGAAGCGGGCACGCCGATCCTCAATATCTTTCCGCACGACAAAGCGTACGTCGTCGCGTACTTCAACCCCGATGCCGTCGCGAAGGTCCACATCGGCGCGAAAGCCGCCGTGAGCATCACGGGCCTCTCCCACAACGTTGCGGGCCGCGTGGCTTGGATCTATCCAAATCTCGATGCGTTGCCACCGCAACTGACGCGATTCTTCTGGCAGCGCGTTCAATTTTCCGAATACCGGCCCGTCAAGATCGTGCTCGTCGGACTCGGCGCCCGCGAGCGCGAACAACTCTACTATAACGCCCAGGCGCGCGTTAGCATCGCAACACCACGGCAGTTTGGCCTGTGGTAGGAAGGACGACGATCGTCGAAACGGAGCTGTTATTACGGGTGCTCGCGTTCATCCCTAAAGACGCGCACCTTTCGCCCGCATGGGAAGCGCGCTCGCGATTAGGTGCCGTTTACGGCGGCGAGCGTGCGGGCTTCGATGAAGACCGACTCCTCGAAGCGCTCGAGACGCTCGCGAATCGCGGGTTTCTCGAGCGCATTTTCGTCGAACGCCTTACGACGTGCCCTACGTGCGAGAGCCACGCGATCAACGTCCACGAAGCGTGCGTGACCTGCGGTTCTTCGAATCTCAAACGAATCGTTACCTACTTCCATTTCCGTTGCGGTTTCGTCGGCCCCGAGGGCGCGTTCGCCAAAGATCCCGGTGGTCTGCG
>JAYSQC010000170.1:0-6631 GCA_043721755.1 Schlesneria sp. | reverse complement strand
GTTCTTATTCGTGGCATTGCCCGGGGCATTCGGGCGGCGTCGCGTTTTTGAAAAGCCCGATTGGTCAGATGTTCCACCAATTTTTTGGCGAGAATTTGTTACGCGCGGACGTGTGCAATTCAGTTGAAGAGTTAGGGCAAATCCTTGATCACACCGGCCCGGTAGCCGCTTCCGAGCATAACGCTGCGCGCATATTTAATGTCGATCATTTGTTCTTTGTCACCAATGGCACTTCGGCGTCGAACAAAATGGTATGGCATGCGACGGTGGCGCCCAATGACATCGTGCTGGTGGATCGCAATTGCCATAAATCGATCTTGCACGCGATTATCATGTGCGGCGCGATTCCGGTGTTCCTGACCCCGACGCGCAATCACTACGGCATTATTGGCCCGATTTCGCTCGACGAGTTTCGCCCCGAGACGATTCAGAAGAAAATTGCCGCGCACCCTTTCGCCAAAGACATTAAAACCAAACCGCGCATCCTCACCATCACCCAAAGTACTTACGATGGCATCGTGTACAACGTGGATACGATCAAAGATTTGCTGGGTAGTTATATTGATACCTTGCATTTTGACGAGGCGTGGCTGCCGCACGCGACCTTCCACGATTTCTATAAAGGTATGCACGCCATTGGCAAGGATCGGCCGCGTTCGAAAGATGCCTTGGTGTTCTCCACGCAATCCACGCACAAGATGCTCGCAGGCTTATCGCTAGCTTCGCAAATCCTGGTGCAGGATTCGCAGAACCGCAAGCTCGATTACCATAGTTTCAATGAGGCGTATTTGATGCACACCTCGACCTCGCCGCAGTACGCAATTATTGCCTCATGCGACGTGGCGGCGGCGATGATGGAGCCGCCCGGCGGGACCGCGCTGGTCGAAGAGTCGATCAACGAAGCGCTCAATTTTCGTCGAGCGATGCGCAAGGTCGAAGACGAATGGGGCGAAGGCTGGTGGTTCCAAGTCTGGGGACCGGAAGAACTGGCCGAGGAAGGAATCGGCGAGCGAGACGCTTGGATGCTGGAGGCCAACGCCGAATGGCACGGCTTCGGGAACTTGGCTCCCGGCTTCAACATGCTCGACCCGATCAAGGCGACCGTCATCACGCCGGGCCTGAATGTCTCGGGCAAGTTCGCCGAGTCGGGCATTCCGGCCTCCATCGTCACCCGTTACCTCGTGGAACACGGCGTCATCGTCGAGAAGACCGGGCTGTACTCGTTCTTCATCATGTTCACAATCGGGATCACCAAGGGCCGGTGGAACACGCTGGTGAGTGCGCTCCAACAGTTCAAAGACGACTACGACAAGAACCAGCCAATGTGGCGCATCCTGCCCGAGTTCTGCCAACAGTTCCCGCAGTACGAAGGGATCGGGCTGAAAGACCTGTCGCAGCAGATTCACGACACCTACAAGGCCAACGACGTGGCGCGTGTCACAACGGAGATGTATCTCTCAGCAATGGACCCCGCGATGAAGCCGTCCGATGCCTTCGCGATGATGGCACACCGCGAGATCGACCGCGTGGAAATTGACAATCTCGAAGGCCGGGCCACCAGCGTGCTGCTCACGCCGTATCCGCCCGGCATTCCGTTGCTGATCCCCGGTGAGCGGTTCAATAAAACGATCGTCGAGTACCTCAAGTTCGCCCGGATGTTCAACGAACGCTTCCCCGGCTTCGACACCGACATCCACGGCCTCGTCGAAGAGATCGTGAATGGCAAGCGGCGCTACTACGTCGATTGCGTCTGGCAGAAGCCGTCCAATGAAGCGTTGACGGGGTGAGCGGGTCCGGTGCGAAGTGGGTTCGTTTAACGCGTTGGTTCGTTTAACCGCGTGGGCAACGCCCCGCGCGAAAGCGGCGAAACAGGCTTCCACGTCGCTCGTCGCGCGGGGCGTTGCCCACGCGGTTAAACGAGTCGATGGAACGAGTCACGGCCACGCGATCGGCGTGGTTCCCTCGATCAATCGTCGCAGCAGCCGTTCATCGACGCGGCCTCGAAAACGAACCTTGCCGTCGCAGGCCACGACGGGGACCAGTGTGTCGTACTGCTGGACGATTTGGGGGTCGCGGTCGATGTCCACTTCCACTGGCTTCGGCAACCAATGGGCGTGATCGGCGAGGACATCGGCGGCCTCATCGCACAGCGGGCAGTTGGCTCGTGTGTAAATCACGACTTGGCGGAAACGGCGACCGGGAACAACGGGTTTCCACGGGCGCGGCCCATCGTCAACCAGTTCGGCCCACAGTAGAAATCGACAGCCGAGAACCACTCCGGCCACGCCCAACACAAACCAGATCACGGGATTCTGGTGCCAGAAACGTGGCATCCACGGAATGCCTTGCGCGGACTCGTAACCCTGAAGCACGAGTATCACAGCTCCGGCCCACAGGAAAATCACGCCCGGTCGCAGGAACCGTTCGCGGTCGTCCGACCCGGAATGTGCTGGCTGATGAGGCATCTGATGTTTTCTCGGAGTCACTCGGCTGGCGGATGTGGATTCTCTACGCACTTAGCTCGACTTTTGCCATCAATTTGGAGTGCGGCAATTGATTGCCGCTTTCCTTTCTGGATTGATCGGACTTTGGGGACGACACCGTCATCTTCATGGTCTTTCAAAAAAACGGCTCATCCGAGGTTTTGGGGGGATCACAGTTTGGAGCAAAACAGCGGTCTGCCCGATTCTTCATCCTGAAGGGATGTCAGCCATTAGCCGGGGGTTGAGCGAAGCGACACCCCCGGAAGGGGTTAGGCAATTGGCTGTGGCATCCTGAAGGGATGCTAGCCTCGCGAAATGGGGAGACATACTGAACTGGCCAGCATCCCTTCAGGATGCAAATCCCCTTTCTGTGTCGTCGAACCGGGGGTGTCGCGGACGCTCAACCCCCGGCTAATGGCTGACATCCCTTCGGGATCAAAACGACGGACTTCGTCACCCTCATTGGAATCCCCCCAAAACCTCGGATGAACCCAAAGTTGGAAGTCCGGCTTTCGGAAAAGCCGGACTTCGCGACATCGCTCCGCAGGCCAGCCTGAACAAGGCGATGGCCCATTCAATTCGTTGCGACTGGTTGTCCACGCTCGCCGTCGGCGGCTAGACTCTCGCCCCGCTGGCCGCTCGGCTGGACTGGCTTCACGATTTTGGAAGGGACCGCGTTTGATGAACGACTCGCTCTGCGTTGAGACTGGCACGACGAATTGGCACGAACTGGCAGACCGAGTTCTCGATGGTCACGCACTGACGGCGGACGAAGGGTTGTCGATCCTCCAGTCGAACGATGACGAGTTGCTGGAGTTGCTCGCGGCGACGTATCGCATCCGACGAAAGCATTTCGGCAAGAAGGTTCATCTGTACTTCCTGAAGAACGCCAAGAGCGGTCTCTGCCCGGAAGACTGCGGCTATTGCTCGCAGTCGATCATCTCGGAAGCCGAGATTCCGCGTTACGCGCTGCTCAACGAAGCCAAGCTGATGGAAGGGGCCGAGCGGGCCGTGGCGTCTCAGGCACGGACATACTGCATCGTGGCCTCGGGTCGCGGGCCAAGTAACCGCGAAGTCGATCACATCGCCAGCACGGTCACCAAGATCAAGGACAAGTTCGGTCTGCACATCTGCTGCTGCCTCGGGCTGCTCAATGAAGAGCAAGCCGGAAAACTGAAGGCGGCGGGCGTTGATCGCATCAACCACAATCTCAACACAAGCCGTGCGTTCCACGACACCATTTGCACGACGCACACCTACGAAGACCGACTGAAGACGTTGCAGAACGTTCGGAACGCCGGGATGGAATTGTGCAGCGGCTTGATTGTTGGGTTGGGTGAGTCTGAGCGAGATCTGATCGACGTGGCGTTCGAGCTGCGGGGCTTGGGCGTGCATTCGACACCCGTGAACTTCCTGCACTCAATCGACGGCACGCCGCTCGAACGCAAGTGGGATCTCAACCCGCGCTACTGCCTCAAGACGCTTTGCCTGTTCCGCATGGTCAACCCGACCGTGGAACTGCGGATCTCCGGCGGACGCGAAGTGAATATGAGATCGATGCAGGCGATGGGCCTGTACGCCGCGAACTCGATGTTCGTCAGTGACTACCTCACCACGAAGGGCCAGCCCGCCGAAGACGACTTCAAAATGGTGGCTGATCTCGGCTTCGACATCATCGTCGGCGACCACGAATCGCACGAGGCTTGGGAAGCGTGCAAGGAACAGGGCGCGGCGGCTGAGTGCTGCTGAGGGGTGCAGTCGCCAATTGGTGGTAGCCCTGTCGCTCCGCGACAGGAAGCGAGGACACACGAGTGGCGTTTGGCGTTGATCCGAGGTGGCTCGGCAGATCAACGCCCCCTTGCTGATCGCGCTTCCTGTCGCGGAGCGACAGGGCTACCTTCGCGGAATCACTTGCCCAGCAGTCTTTCGTTGGGGGACCACCAATTGACGACTGCACCCTCTTCAGGAGCGCTTCAGCACCGTCGGTTGACATTCATTTCTAGCCGTCCTACTGTCTGAAACCACTACGTTTTCAGGGTTCTGAGCGAGTTCACGAACTCCTGAAATCAAGGTTTGGGTAGTTTTCATTACGTCTTCGGAAAGGGTCATCGCAATGGGGCGACCGGTAACGCTGTTCACAGGCCAATGGGCCGACCTCAAGCTGGAAGAGCTGTGCAAGAAAGCCAAGGACTTCGGCTATGACGGGTTGGAATTGGCCTGCTGGGGCGACCACTTCGAGGTCGATCAGGCTCTCTCCGACGACACCTACTGCGCCCGCAAGCGCGAGCTGCTTGAGAAGTACGACCTGCAGGTCTTCGCGATCTCGAACCATCTCGTCGGACAAGCGGTGCTCGACAACATCGACATCCGCCACAAGAGCATTCTCTCACCCGCCATCTGGGGCGATGGCAATCCCGCTGGCGTGACTCAGCGTGCGATCGAAGAGATGAAGAACACAGCGCGAGCCGCTCAGAAGCTGGGCGTCGGCGTGGTCAACGGCTTCACGGGATCGAGCGTCTGGCACCTGATCTACGATTTCCCGCCGACCCCGAAGGCAATGTACGACGCGGGCTTCCAACTGCTGGCCGACCGGTGGAACCCGATCCTCGACGTGTTCCAAGAGTGCGGTGTGAAGTTCGCGTTGGAAGTCCATCCGACCGAGATCGCCTTCGATCTCTATTCGGCCGAGCGGGCCGTGGCGGCTCTCGACGGACGCGAAGAGTTCGGCTTCAACTTCGACCCCAGCCATTTGATTTGGCAAGGTGTCGATCCCGCCGAATTCATCCGCTACTTCCCGAACCGCATCTACCACGTCCACATGAAGGACGCGAAGGTCACGCTCAACGGACGCTCGGGCATTCTCGCTAGCCATCTGTCGTTTGGCGACTCGCGCCGCGGTTGGGACTTCCGCAGCATGGGCCGTGGCGGGGTGAACTTTGAAGAAGTGATCCGCGCCCTCAATGCGGCCAAGTACCAAGGCCCATTGTCGGTCGAGTGGGAAGACATGGGCATGGACCGCGAACACGGTGCCCGAGAATCGTGCCAGTACGTCAAGAACATCGACTTCGCCCCGTCGGCCCGAGCCTTCGATGCCGCCTTCGCCGAGTGACCGCCGCCCGGCACTCTGATCGCACAAAACAACAGCAGCCGACGAGGTCTCTCCTCGTCGGCTGCTGTTGTTTCATCACCGTCCGGCAGTCAAAGCGGTTCAACCACGGATTTCACGGAAAGCACGGATAGGAACAACAGGCGGAAGAGTGAGAAGGCGAGCCACTTTCTGACCTCATTCATTCATCCGTTCTTATCTGTGATATCCGTGGTCGAACTTTTGCGTCCCTGTCGCCAGTTATTGGTCTGACCTAAAAATGACCTCGGAAACAGGTGCCTGTTGAACTATCGATCAAGCTCGGTGTCAACGACTCTTTCATCTTGATCGAAATTCACGTGGAATACCTGCCACAGTAGAGGATGGCTGAAAGTCCAGCGTCGCAGGCTTCCGTCAGTGCGTCTATAGGCGTGATCGGAGCGACTCAAAATCGCTTCTACTTGCGCCAGAGTCATCCCAGCATGAATGCGATTTCTCTTCGCTGCTGAGACCGGTGGGGCCTCCATCGTGTAGCAGGCAATTCCCAAGCAACACGCGGCCAACACGAAGAACCCATAGCAACCTCTTGTCAGCGTCGTGCTGAGCGATTCATCTGGTGGATTTTGAGTCGGTGCCTTGATGGCGGTTCTCATGTCCAGTCACTCCTCAGCAGAAACGTTGGGAGGTGTCATCTCGGCTGTCGAGTGTTCGGGCACCGGAGCATCGTTCCTCACGAAGAACACCGCTGCGACGATCAGCAGGAACGCAACCGCGTGATTCCAGCGGAGCTTCGTGTCGAGGTACAGCACTGCGAAGATGCTGAAGACGACCAGCGTGATGATCTCCTGCATCATCTTCAGTTGCACCGGTGAGAACTGGGCCGAACCCCAGCGGTTGGCAGGGACTTGAAAACAGTACTCGACGAACGCGATCAGCCAACTCACCAGTGGTCGGACAATTTGAGATTGCGGGGTTGTTCAACAACGAGCCCGACGCGCAAGCGAGGGCAAACCGTTGTCGAAAGTGAAGCCCTCGCTTGCGCGTCGGGCTCGTGATGAACCCC
>JAYSQC010000169.1:0-11712 GCA_043721755.1 Schlesneria sp. | reverse complement strand
ACTGAGTCGTTTAACCGCGTGGGCAACGCCCCGCGCGTTGATGGCAAAACAGCGTTCCACATCGCTCGACGCGCGGGGCGTTGCCCACGCGGTTAAACGAGCCAATGGCCTCATTCTTGGCCGCGCGAGGTATCAAACGGGCTGACGCCCAAGAACCGGGGGGCTGACGCCGCCCCGCTCGGAAAGTCATCGGAATGAACGGGCGCTCGACACTTCCTTACCCGGCAGCGACATCGGGTTTGGCAGGCTCCTTAGTCATCGGGCCGGGTGCGGTTGGCTTGGCGGGTGGAGGTGTCGGTGGGAAGACGTTGCGCGGGGCGAGGGCGTTGGCGGGTGGGCTGATGTCCAACAGTGTCGGTTCGACGGGAAGATCGATGTGATTGGAATGGAGTTGTCGTTTGGCTTCCTTCAGCAGGAAGTCCACGCTCTTGAATGGCTCGGCCCCGATGTCGTGCCAGCGGATGCGTCCTTCGCCGTCGATCAAGTACGTCGCGTGAAGCGGCACCTTTTCAAAGTCATCGAACGCCTGATAGAGCTTGAACGCCGCAAACGAATCGTCCGAGACCAGCGGGAACGGGAACGTGCCGTCCTGTTTGAATCGCTCGTGCGACTTCTTCAAATCGTCGAGGCTGTCGGTGCTGATCGCGACCAGCGAGATGCCTGCGTCGGCGTACTCCTTCGTCTTCGGTGCGAACGCCTGCAATTGTTCGGCACAGTGCAAGCAGCCGAAGCCGAGATAAAAGATCACGACGACCGGGCGACCGCGATACTCGGCCAGCGTTCGCAGTTTTCCCTCGGCATCGGGCAGCGACCAGTCGGCGGCGGGCGACGGCTGCCAGATGTCAGGCCCGAGCGAATCGAGGTTCGGTCGGATGCCAACGTCGGGCTTCGCAAGCTGCTTCACGCGCCAGTCGGCTTCAAAACCGAGTTCCTTCGCAATGGGTGCGAGTCGCGCGAACGGAAGGGCGTCCAAATCGAGCTGCCCCGAAATCGCGCGCAACTTCTCGAACGACTGCTTCGCTTCGTCCTGCTTGTCGAGTTGCCAGAGCATCTGGACGAGATGCGCCAGCGGGCGGACTTCGTTCTCATGGGAGCCAACGTGATCGCGCAGAGCTTTGAGAGCATCATCCGTCTTGCCCGCGAGTCGCAACACTTCGGCGAGGTACGGCTCATCGACGTTCGTCGCCTTCTTGAGTCGCTCATGGGCTTCGGCCGGTTTGCCGTCGGCGAGCAACACGTAGCCTTGCAACTCGTCGATGGCTCGTTCGAGGACGCGAATCTTTTCCGAGGTCGGTTGCTGGGCTTGAGTCTGCGCGGCTTCGATCGCCTTCGCGTCTTTGCCCTCGAACTTCGCCTTGGCGACGGACTCACTGACCGCTTCATCCTGATCCTGTTGGAGTCGCTTCAGGCGGTGTTCGAGAGTCGCCAGCCGGGCCTTCCCATTCGGAACGTCCCCCTTGCGGAAGTAGGCTCGCCCGAGTGATCGGAACCATTTGACCTGCTCGGCGTGATCGTCGGTCGGGGCGAGGTACTGCGTGTGCGCGTCGGCGATCAGCGCGTCCCACAACTCGTATTGCGTGTAGGTCTCGAACAACCGCAGCCGTCCGTAGTGGGCGCTGCCGCCGCCGGGGAACTGGTTGTGTTTGGGGTGCCTTGGTAACTCGATCGTGTTCCGTGACAGCGCGATCGCGTCCTTCACGCGGCCGACGCTTTGCAGGTTCCGCACCAGCCATTCGTTGTTGTGTGCGAAGTTGTGAATGCGGTCGGGCAGGATGCCGTCGCGCATCATGTAGGCGTGGTCGGTGCGGGCTGAAGCCTCTTGCTGCCAGGCCGAGTCCTCATAGCGTTTGAGCTTGGCGAACGTGTGTCCCGACATGTGCCACATGTGCGCGATGCCCGGTGACGACTGACCGCACTGCGCCGCCGAGTTCACCGCCAGTGACGCCTTGTCGGTGTCCCACAGATGGACGCGATAGTGATGGCAGGGGTGGAGCGGATTCACGGCGAGGACATCGTTGAGCAGCGCATCAATCGCGAAGTACGTGCTGAGACCAAGGTCCGAACGGCTCTGCCACAGCGTCAACCCGAGCAGTGCCTTGGCCTCCACATCGTCGGGAAACTTGTAGAGGATGTTCTCCAGCGCGCTGACGTAGTTCTGGGCACGCGTCTTCTTTTTCTTCTCGTCACCCGTCTCGGCCTTGTACCAGGCGTCGAGGGCTTCGATGTACATCCGCTCGCGCTCGCTGGCGGCTCCCTTCAGCTTGACCGCTTCGGCGAGAAACGACTTCGCCCGCTTCTCATTGTTCACGTTGGCGAGTGCCATCCCCCAATAGGCCATCGCGCACAAGTGATCGAGCGCACAGACCTGACGAAAGGACCGCTCGGCCTCGAAGTACCAGAAGCCATGCAACTGGCCGAGTCCCTGATTGAAGAACGCCTGCGACTGAGCATGCTTCGACGTGATGGCAAACGACACGTTACCGGTCGTCCCCATCAAGTACGCCGCCCGACGCGGTCCCTCATCAAACGCCTCACCGTGGGAAGAATGCCCCGGATCGACGACGTTCGCCGGCTTGAGGGCACTGGGTGGAGCGTCCTCGGCTGACCAGGCAGTCGAGGCCACGAGCAACACGGCAATGCAGGACCAACGCAACATGATCGTCTTCACGCCTCAATACGAAGGAACGTTCGTTCCGCAGAGTTCACACGTTCGTCGAGCGCCCCGCAACATTCGTTCATTGCCCCAGCAATTCCTCGAAAGCTTGCATCAGTTCTTCAATTTGACTGGACGAGATGTGCCCAATTGGATTGCTGACAGAGTTGAGGTCAATTGCGGTCAACTGAAAAACCAATGCTACGGAAGGTTGTCGCAAGCCATTTGTGGCGTTCGGCGAAATCAAAACGGTGCCCGGAAATCTCATCGCCGCTTGTTGTGAAGTCAGTGGAACAGTCAAGACTGTCGGAAGCCTGACACCGGGTATTTCACTCGACTGAAACACGACTGCTGGACGGCGTCCCGACTGGGCACGGCCACCACCGGTCGGTAAGTCGATCCAAACAACATCGCCAAGCGTCATGGTGTCACGTCTTCAGCGTCATAGGGAAACTGATTCCAAGCGGTCGTCCCCATTGCCTGCCATGCCGCCAATTCGTCGGCCAGCTCCTGCGGCATTGGCTCCCCATCGTCGGGAACAACCAACATACCGCAGCCCATTTCAACGATTCGGACCTTGGTATTTGGCAGCAAGCCCTGTCGCTGACCCACATCATCTGGAATCAGTAGCGACCCCGCTGGATCGATCATCGCCGTACTCATGGGATTCCCTTCGGTTGATCGTGCGATACCTCACGCGGCACAAAGTGAGACATTTCCGAACGGGGTGGCGTCAGCCTCCCGGTTCTTGCAAAGAGGGCTTACGCCCAATAACCGGGGGGCTGACGCCACCCCGCTCAGATGTCTCATCACTGACCGCGCGGAGTATAAACCGCACGGGCAACGCTCCGCAGGTGGATGGGACATCTCTCCTCCCACCGCCTCACTCTGCCTGGCCGAGCAACTTCTCCAGCAGCTTGCTCAGTTCGGGGCCACGAGCTTTCATCGAGACGACCTTGCCGTCTTTGTCCACCAAGATGGCGGCGGGGATGGCCGAGATGCCGTAGAACTGAGCCAGTGGGTGGTTCCAGCCCGTCCCTTTTTGAATCTCTTCGTCGTAGAGCTGTGCCCACGGGAGTTCTTCTTTTTCGATGAACTTTTCGAGCGGTTCGCGGCTGCGGTCGAGACTGATACCGACGACTTCAAAGCCCTGTTCGTGGAACTTCTTGTAGTTCGCTTTGACGTTGGGTAGCTCGGCAATGCACGGGCCGCACCATGTCGCCCAGAAATCGACCAGCACCACTTTGCCGCGATACGAAGCCCAATCGAACGGCTGGCCGTCGAGCAGCTTGGCTTCGATCTCCATCGTGTTGCCGGGGAGACCGGCGCGTCGAGCGGTCCCGCGCATCCGCGTCGCCATGTCGCGCATCTGCGGCGTTCCCTGATGCTCGACCAAGTCGGCGATCTTGTTGTAGTACGCGGCGACCTCGGCGGGCTTCGCGTGAGCTTCCAAGACCTTGCCCAACTGCATGACTTCGGGAATCACACTGCGATCAAATTTCTTCTTGTCGGCGTTGGTCAGGACTTCTTCCGCGAGCGCACTGCGGTCGCCGGCATTCAGTTCTTGCGAGTTCAGGATGCGCACCGTCAGCCATTTGTCGGCCGCTGCTTTGGCGACGATTGGGTTGGCGTCCTGCTTCATCAGGGCGACGGTATCGAACGCTTCCTGACCCGCACCGGGGATGTCGTTCGCGGCGAGCATGATGAGCGATCCAAGCTTCATTGCGACCGCTTGAGTCACGACCTCTTCATCCGGCTCCTGCTTCAGGATTTTGTCGCCGGCCGCGATCATGGCACGCTGCACTTTGATCGCGTGGTCGATCTGCTCTTCGCGGTTCGCAAACTTCGGCCGCTTCAATCCCAACTGTTTGATGAAGGCGAGGATTTCTTTCGGCGAGCCATCGGGAACGGCGTAATCCGGATCGGTCTCTTCGGACGTTTTGGTGTCTGCCGCGCGAGCCGTCTGGTCGGCCAAGCGAGGCCAGTACGAAGCCACGGCCAGCGTCATCGCCGCGGCGACAACAGCCAACGACCGGACGAGCGATCGCAGCGTGGGACGGGAAAAAACCATGAGCGACTCCTGACGAAAGTTGAGGGGCGGGAACGGGCGGGGTAGCAGCCCGTTGAAAAACGTAGGGTAAGCCTCTGGCTTGCCCATTTTTTAACGGCATGGACGGGCAAGCGAGACGCTTACCCTACGCGGCATCCGTGGCGGGCCGGGGAGAAGATAACCCACGGGAATGACGATTCGCCAGCCGGTCCCGTGACTCAGCCCGGTCCCGCGAGCAAGCAGACGTGTCGTGCCGGTTGTCGGGATGATTCCGCTGGGGACTCCGTCTACACTCGCCGCCCCGCCAATGGTGTGACGGTAGTTCTTGGGCGTCAGCCCCTCCTCTGCGCTGCGATTGTTCTTCTGAGCGGGGGACGTAAGTCCCCTGGTTCTTCGCTCGTGAGAAAGTTCTTCACTCAGAGAAAGAGGGCTGAAGCCGAACGGCTCTCACTTCACGAACCCGAAGCGTCAGCGAAGGAAACAACGGGAAACCTCTCTTGTCATCGCCCTCGCTGACGCTTCGGGTTCGTAAAGAAGAGGGCTGATGCCCAAGAGCCAGGGGGCTGACGCCGCCCCGCTCAGACAGAAACATCGCCCTCTCGAAATACTGTTCCGAACACTTCACGCTCCACCACACTTTGCAACCTGCGTCACTTTGCAGTCTGCTTTCCAAGGAATCTCTCGTCATGGCTGATACTTCACTCCTCATCAACAACCCCTTGCTGGCTTCGTCAGGTCTGCCCGACTTTGCGGCCATTCGACCGGAACACATCGTGCCAGCGGTGACGCAACTCTTGGCCGAAGCGACCACGAAACTGGAGGCGATCGAGCGGGAGTTGGCTCCAACGTGGGCCGGGACGATTGGGAAGCTCGAAGCTTTGGACAGTCCGTTCGAGTACGGCTGGAAGCCGGTCGGGCACTTGTTTGGCGTAATGAACTCGGACCTCCTTCGCACCGCGTATGAGGCCGTGTTGCCCGAGGTCGTGCAGTTCGGGCTGCGAGCCAGCCAGAGCGAACCGATCTATCGGGCGCTCAAACAATTGGAGGCGAGCGACGAATGGTCGCGACTCAATGAGGCTCAACAGCGCATCGTCATCGACCGCATCAAGGGAGCCGAACTGTCGGGGATCGCGCTCGTCGGCGAACAGCGCGAACGGTTCAATGCCATCGAGCAGGAGCTGTCGGCGATCACGACCGAGTACTCGAATCATGTCCTCGACGCGACGAAGGCGTTCTCGTTGGAAGTGGCCGACCCGGCCGATGCGACGGGCTGGCCGAGTACGCTCCGGAACCTCGCGGCCAAGTCGTGGAATACGGCTCACGCCGGAGGCCGCTCCACCGGGGATGCTTCCGCCCGCGCGGCGACTCCCGAGGCGGGGCCGTGGCGCGTCACGCTGGAGCTGCCGCTGTTCCAGCCGTTCATGGAACACTGCCGCAATCGGACGCTGCGTGAACAGCTCTATCGGGCGTTCGTCAGCCGCGCGTCATCGGGGGAACTCGACAACGGGCCGCTGATCACGAAGTTGCTGGCGCTGAGGCAAGAGAAGGCGAAGCTGCTCGGCTTCAACAACTTTGCCGAAGTGAGCCTCGCCAGAAAGATGGCTCCCAGCGTCGAGGCGGTGCGGCAGATGGCGGCTCAGTTGCGTGAGGCTTCGTGGGACGCGGCCTTACGCGACTTGGAGGACATCAAATCGCTGAAGGCCGCACGCGGCGATGCGTCGCCGCTGGAAGTCTGGGACGTGGCGTTCTGGGCCGAGCGGCTGCGCGAGGAACGCTACGCCTACACCGACGACGAACTGCGGCCGTACTTCCCGTTCGAGAAAGTGTTGGGCGGACTGTTTGAATTGCTCGGGCGGTTGTTCGGGATCACGATTCGGCAGGCGACTGACAATGTCAGCGTGTGGCACTCCGACGCGCGGTTCTATCGCGTGTACGATGAGCGCGGGGAACACATCGCGTCGTTCTATCTCGACCCTTATTCGAGGCCGGAGAACAAGCGCGGTGGAGCGTGGATGGATGACTGCCTGGGGCGGAGGAAGGTGGGTGCGGAGACGGGAAGAGAAGAACCCCCTCACCCTCTCCCCCACAAAGCTGGGGGCGAGGGGACAAAGCGAACACAAATTCCTGTCGCGCATCTGGTCTGCAATCAGACGCCGCCGCATGGCGAGACTCCGAGTTTGATGTCGTTCCGCGAGGTCGAGACGTTGTTTCACGAGATGGGCCACGGCTTGCAGCACATGTTGACCACCGTCAATGACGCCGACGCGGCGGGGATCAACGGGGTCGAGTGGGACGCGGTCGAACTGCCGAGTCAGTTCCTGGAGAACTGGTGCTATCACCGCCCGACGCTGCTCAGTTTGACCGGCCACTACCAAACGAACGAGCCGCTGCCCGAAGCGTTGTTCGACAAGGTCCGCGCCGCGAAGAACTATCGCGCGGGGTCGATGATGCTGCGGCAACTGTTGTTCGGACTGACCGACATGGCGCTCCATTCCGACTTCGACCCGCACGGCACCGAGACCGCGCACGATGTGAATCGAAAGATCAGCCAACAGACGAGTGTCATGCCGCTGTTGCCCGAGGACCGTTCGCTCTGCTCGTTCCAACACATCTTCAGCGGCGGCTACGCGGCGGGCTACTACAGCTACAAGTGGGCCGAGATTCTGAGTGCCGACGCCTTCAGCGCGTTTGAAGAGGCGGGCCTCGATAACGAAGCCGCCGTCGCTGCCACCGGTCGCCGCTTCCGCGACACTGTGCTGGCACTCGGTGGCAGCCGTCACCCGATGGAAGTCTTCCGCGCGTTTCGAGGCCGCGAGCCCAATGCGGCAGCGCTGTTGCGGCATTCCGGTCTGAAGTGACTGCCGTGCCTATTCCGGATGATTCATGAGGAACCACGAAATGCTCGAAAGACACGAAATGACGTGTTCGACAGAAGTCAAAGTAGTAGGCACATTCCATGTGCCGTTCACCGAATTCCTCGGCGACTCACGGTCTCGCGGACGGCACACGGAGTGTGCCTGCTACTTTTGTCGGACACGTCTTGATTCACCTCGACTCGTTCTTCTGTGATGCATTCGCGCAGGCGATTCACCACAAAAGTCCCTCTCCAACGCTCATCTCATCGTCGTTGCTGCCAATCACTGATTTGGACGAGGACCTTCTCCACCGCCTTCAACGGTTCGTCCGCTTCGGCCTCGAACCGGTACGAGACACGCGGAGAATCGGTCGGTGTGTAAGAGCAGATGAAGATGAACTGACTCGGCTGCCGACCCGGCTCGATGCGGAAGTTGCGGATTTCGAGCGAGTTCAACCGATGGACGGCCGACTTCCATGTGAGCGGGGCGGTGGCCATTTCGTCGGACGGAACAGCGGCCGTTCGATCTCGATTCAGTTCGCGTTGTCGCTGAAAGCCCGGTGGTCCGGCAGCAGTGAAGGCTTCGCTCGCTGCTTGTTGAATGTCTCCACCACTCGCTGCGCCGGACATGTTGCGGCGTGCGGCGGGCAGCTCATCGCGCCGGGTTGAGCCGGGCGTGAACGGCTTCAGATCAGGTTCGTGCTGCGCCGGAACATCGTTGCTGTTGCTGGCATATCGGTCGAAGTGTGAGTTCGCTCGCGACGACGATGCGGGTCGAGCATCCACGGGCAGATCATCGGCCCAAGTCGGCCGTTGCCCCGCTCCACGAGACGGTTGTTCACTGAGATCGCGCGGGGCCATGCCGCGCGGATCGGAGGCCACCCCTTGTGAAGCGTGTCGCACAGGAACAGCCACCGCATCGCCGAGTCGCCCCGATGTCGCGTTGGTACCACGATCAGCCAAGCTGCCGTCACTGCGCGCCGCAAAGTCCTCGTCGTCTTGAAACAGATCATCGGCGGGACCACGAGCGGAACGGCCTTCACGGCGTTCACGGTCGCCATCGTGGCCTTCATGCAGCGGTGAGGCCACGACGGGAGCGAACTGTGGAATCCCAAAAATCGCCAGCGCGGGAATGGCACCGACCGGGATCAGCAGCAGCAGCGTCGCGAACGTTCCATGAAGTGTTGATCGCATGAACCGACCTCCTTGTCGGTGTCGCGCGGACAGCGTGTGAGTCTCCAGACCCAAAGCGACCGGCCAACGCGGGCGGGATGTTAGGAGAAGCCCCCCAACGTGGCAATTCGAGTTTGTAAGTTTGTCCCGCTGCACAAGATTCGTGCCGCTTGGCACGCGACGCCAATGCCTCACCAACCCGAAGCGTGAGCGAGGACAAGCGTCTCAACGCCACGTGTTGCTCAATAACGTCTCCGTTGTGTCCGCCCTCGCTCGCGCTGCGAACGGGGATCAGATGCTGCGTCGTTCGTAGCAGCGGCTCAGCGCTCGGACTCGGTTCACTTGGAACGCTGTCGCTGCGCCGGTCATCACCAACACGACCGCGACGAGCAGCGCGTGATGCCACGGATCGCGCAAGGCCGGTTGAACGAACAGCAGCGCCGCGAAAGCAACTTCACACGCGAATGTCATCACCCAGACCAACGGTACGCGAAACCACAGCCCTGATGCCGCGATCAACAACGGGTAGACAACCAACAGTGTGCCGTTCGTCCAACCCGAGCCAGCCAACGACGCCGTAAACAGCGTCACGTCGGTGAGGATCGTTCCGACGCGCGAGACGTTCGCACGACGATCCTCGCTCAACATCTGCTGCCAGAGGATCGAGGCCAGCCACCACGCATCCAGCACAAACATCACGAGCGAATGCACGACCGGATCAGTCTCGGCTGCGGTCTCGGGAAACCAATATCGCAATTGCACGACAACCAGCGCACACGAGAGCGCCGCCAGATGGACCGCCAGACTTGGTTGCCGTCGGACCCATCGCACCACCGCGTGAGACCACCCACCACGATGAGCTTCTATCGGCTCCCCCTTCAGGAAGTGAGTCAGGTCTGCCGCCAAGTCCGCCGCACTCGCGTACCGCCGCGCGGGGTTCTTCTCCAAGCAGCGGAAGCAGATCAACTCCAACTCGCGCGGGATCGTGCTCCTCAACTGACGCAACAACGTCGGCTCCCCTTCGATCACTTGAACCAGCGTGTCGAGCGGCGTCGCCTCGCGAAACGGCGGTCGCCCCGAGAGCATCTCGTACAACATCGCCCCCAGACTGTAGACATCACTGCGGGCCGAGATCAGCGAGTTCCGTCCCGCCGCCTGTTCGGGCGACATGTAGCTCGGCGTGCCAAGGATCGCGCCGCTGCGCGTCGCCCCGTGTTCCGAATCGAACACTTTGGCGAGGCCGAAGTCCATCACGACCGGCTCGCCCGCCGAGTCAATCACCACGTTGGACGGTTTCAAGTCGCGATGCACGATCCCCTGCTCGTGCAGGTGGTGAACGGCCTCGGCGATCAAGACCATCCACCGCGCCGCCTGCTCCGGCACGAGCGGCCCGCGCGCGACGATCGCCGACAGACTCTCCCCCTCGACAAAATCCATCGCAAAGAAGTGGCG
This sequence comes from Schlesneria sp., assembly GCA_043721755.1. GTDB lineage: Bacteria > Planctomycetota > Planctomycetia > Planctomycetales > Planctomycetaceae > Schlesneria. The sequence continues at coordinate 1,530 of JAYSQC010000169.1, read as the reverse complement.
ACCCGACTCTTCACCAATCTCATGAATCGCGACGATATTTCGATGCCGCAGCCGAGCCGTCGCGCGGGCTTCGGCTTGAAATCGCCGGATCTCTTCCACCGAAGCCCACTCGCTGGCGAGGATCATCTTGAGCGCGACCACCCGGTTCAGATCGCGTTCTCTTGCCTTGTAGACAACGCCCATGCCACCTCGTCCGATCTCACCCAGCAACTCGTACTTGCCGAACAATTCAGATCCGGCCATCCGTCGCGGTGTGATCGTCGGCGAGGGCGTTTCGCTCGCCGGTGCAAACTCGCGAGTTAATGCCAATTCGGAGGCGATTGGTGCGGGAACCAGCCGATCCAGAGCACTCAAACATCCCACCAACTCGCACAACCAAGGACATTGCCGTAACAACGCATCCCGCCGCGCAACGTCTCCGCGCTGAATCGCCACCAGCAACTCATCCAGCAACCCGGCATCACGCAGTGAATCGGGATCGTCATCGACGGGCATTGTCATGCTCGCATGTTCCTGTCCCCTCGCCCCGGCCTTGCGGGAAGAGGGTTAGGGTCAGGGGTTCTTCTGCATCAGGGTGGCTGGACCATCCTGCGACGAGCCGTGCCACTGCTTCGGAGTCCGCAGAGAAGCAGTGTTCGTCGTGAAGTCACTTGCTTAGGGGCTGTGCAGAATCAATCTCCGAGAGTCTGTGGATCACGATCCTGACCCCTGATCGTCCGTTCGGCAGCAACTCTCGGAAGTTGAAAATGCACAGCCCCTTATCCGCACTGCTTCTCTGCGGACTCCGAAGCAGTGGCACGGTGACCACGATCGCGACGATCACAGGTACTCGTCGTCGTCGAGCAAATCGTTTTCGGTGATGACGCGGTGGCCGGCGTTGTTGAGGACGTTCAGGGCGCCATCGACGTTATCGACGAACAGCGCGACCGCACCGTGGCCTCGGCGGCGGTAGAGCAGCGGGTAGGCGTGGTGGATGTTGATCTCGGCCTTCACCAAAGTCATGCAGACTTCATGGAATGGCTTTTCGACTTCAGACAGTTCAACTCCCACAACATCGCTTTCGCTGTAGAGGAAGCCGGAGAGTTCGAGCTTCTCGCGGGCGCGGTCGGCGTTGTTGAACATCAGCCGGACCACCGCGAAGTCCACGGAATCGACGATGCTCATCGCGAGTACGCGCGTGTCGAGCGACTCGACCTGCCGCATGAGATCGCTCAATTTGCCAACTCGGTTTTCGAGGAAGACGCAAAACTGACGCAGGCACGGCCAGCCCTGGCCGTCCATCGTTTCAGTCTCGGTGTAGTCGCTGTCACTGAAGCTGCTCGACATGAATCTGCCTCCCTCCGTCCCACCGCAGGCCCTTCGTGGAGCGAGGCGACTCGGTCTACCTCGTGTCCGATAATTGTGTTAGTGGTGTGACAACTTTGTCTTGCGGGGTTCATCACTAGCCCGACGCGCAAGCGAGGGCTTCACTTTCGACAACGGTTTGCCCTCGCTTGCGCGTCGGGCTAGTTGTTGAACAACCCCGCAATC
>JAYSQC010000168.1:0-3940 GCA_043721755.1 Schlesneria sp. | reverse complement strand
AGAATTACGCCGTGTTTTGAACAACACCAACCCGAAGCGTGAGCGAGGACGGATGTCGCTCGACTGTCGTCCTCGCTCACGCTTCGGGTTGGTGTTGTTCTTGGACAGGTTCTTAACATCTGCTGGAGACGGACTCCTCCAAGTCTGTGATGGATCACAAGCGGCGGGGCTAGCCATCTTTGGAGTCCAATACCAAGCGGCAGGATGAACGATCACAACACAGGGTGACGCAGGGCGAGGGATCGGAGTAGGAGTGTTTGCGGGATCGTCGATGATGGGCCGTTAAAATGAAAGCCCCGCCGGTCATGACTCATGCACGACTGGCGGGGCTGTTCCATTTTCAAGTTGTTGTAACGTGAGTTCGCACTCAATTCGCAGCGGCTTGATCGCAATAGTTCATCACATCGAAATCAACCTTTGCGAACTAGCCGAGTCACCGACTGTCCCGGTCCATGATCGTAACAATCACTTCCATGCCAGAGCGGGACTCCAGCGGCATAACGTGCCGCAAGCATCAACACTTTTTCTTCGGTTCCAGGTTTCGCCGCCGTCGGTCCACCCGGATCGATCCCGAGTGCCTCGAAGTCAATCTCCTCAAATTCGCCGGAAAAATCAGAGGAGCATCCGTCCTCCGAAGACTCCGTAACGAACGCGGCTTCTTCCACTTCTTCTTCAACGTCGTAGTCGAACGACATTCGCCATATCTCCAAGTAAACAGGAACCCAAGAACATGCAACAGGTAAGCTTCATCTCAAAATCCGCAGCCACACCCCCTAGCGACCCACAACGAACAAACAAAGCGGACGCAGCACGCTAACGGTGGCGAAACAGACGACCGAGGTTCGTAACGATTGTGGATGGAAGAGGCAGGCGGGACCGTTCAACGAAGCGGGCGTATTCTCTGCCGATCTCAACAAATGTCAACAAGATTTTCTGGAAAACATTTGTTGCTGTTGATTCGCCAGCAATACGGGGCTGGTGTGCAGCAACAGCCCGCGTGGAGATCGTCACCTTCGATCGATGGAGTCGATTCAAACACGCGCGGGCTGTCATGACTTGCGCAACCCCCGCCTCATGAATGTGTCACTTAAAACTCACGCCTTGTTCAAACATTCAGGGCGAGCGAGAAAACAGCATACCCCATCGCGATGCCCAACAAATGTTCATCAACGGCAACGGAATTTCGCGGCCAGTTGAAAAACGTAGAGCGAGCGACTCGCCTGCTCGCATTTCTAATTGGAGAACACCGACACGCCGTCTGTGCTGCGTTTTTTCAACAGGCGTCCAAGTGGGGCGAGACTTCTCGGAAGACAACAAATCGTATCGGATGTTGAGTGGGAAGCAGGTTCACTTTCGGTACACGCCTTCAGTTGCGAGGCCGCTCAACTTCGTACTTTTTGAGTTTACGATCTAGAGTTGAGCGTTCGATACCCAAGATTTGGGCCGCCTGTGACTTATTCCAATTGGTCCAAGCCAAGGTTGCCAGAATTTGCTCCTGTTCAATCAAGTCGAGGGAGACGGCTCGAAAACCGTCCGTCTTCACTTCTCGGACAGGCTTCAATTCTCCCGCTCCGAGCGCCGACAACTGAATGTCAGGAGCACCAACCGTATCGGTCGTACACAGAATCACGGCTCGCTCGATCGTGTTCTGTAGCTCTCGAACATTGCCGGGCCACGGGTAATTGATCAGCGTCGAGATGGCGGCGGGAGAAATGGCCGTAACCGAACTGCCAACCTTCTTCGCGGATCGCTCAACAAAGTGCTTTGCCAAAATCGTGATGTCCGACTTTCGATCACGCAGCGGTTCGACAAACAACTCCATCACCTGCAGTCGGAAGTAGAGATCCTTGCGAAACTGCCCCTGCTCGACAGAGCGTTCGAGATCCCGATTCGTCGCGGCCACCACACGAACGTCAACCTTCACTTCGGAGCCACCGCCCACACGCTCAAACGGGTGGCCCTCCAAGACTCTCAAAAACTTGGCCTGAATTGCCGGACTCATCTCGCCGACTTCGTCAAGGAACAGCGTCCCCATGTGTGACTGCTCAAACTTGCCCATCTTCCGGCCAATCGCACCTGTGAAGGACCCCTTCTCGTGACCAAACAGTTCGCTTTCCAACAGGCTTTCGCTGAGCGCGGCGCAGTTCATCGTGACAAACGGACCGGTCTTCCGATTGCTGTGTTCATGGATCGCACGGGCCACCAATTCCTTACCCACACCGCTATCACCACGAATCAGCACCGTAGCTCCGGTTGGAGCGATTCGCAGAATTCGTTCACGTAGTTTGCGAATCGAGTCACTGTCGCCGATCAGTTCCGTTTCGATCTTGAGCTGTTCGCGCAAAGTCTGGTTTTCCGTTTCGACGCGAGCCAATCCCGCCGCCAAACGATTGTGTTCGTGAACTCGCTCCAAAGCCAAAGCCATTTGATCTGCAACAGCCAATGCATACTCGGAATCTTCCGGATCGAGGCGGTTATCCGGGTTGGTTGAGTAGAGTTGAATCACCCCAAAGAGATTATTACCAGAGCGAATCGGCGCGCAGACAATACTCTCCGCACGCATTGCACGCAGGCTATCGCTGCTCTTGAAGCGGTCGTTCGCGTTTACGTCCTGAGCCACAACGGCGACGCGCGTTTCCAGTACGACACCTGACAGATAATCCGAAGTCCGCTCAAACGGGCGTGAATCCAAAGACTTGTAAGCCACCAACTCAAGCTGACTTGGTGCCGCGGAATGTCCGACCGCGTTCAATGGGAGCAGAAGCACCGCGCCGATATCTGCGGAAGTCACTTCAAACAGCCCGTCTAAAACAATTTGTGACAGCGAGCGAATGTCGGTTGCCGCACCCATTCTCAGGCCGAGCCGCACCAATCGTTGAGCCTCTTGACCGTCTCGGTCTCGCGATGACACAGCATTGGAATCGGTTCTTGAATAACGCGTTGTCCCCGTGCGATGCACGATCTCCGGTCGAGGCTCTATTTCTGCAGTCGCTTCTCCTGCCTCAGAATCGGAAGTGTTTACGGGGATCTCAGATTCCGTATCCGCTTCCATTCGATCACACGAGTCATCTTCGTTGAAAGTGCCTCGGCTGAATGAGAAGCAGATTTGTGAGTTGCCGATCTGGAACTGACGGCCTTCGGAGAGGATCAGGTCGCCAACGATCGGCTCCCCGTTGACGCGAGTCCCGTTCCGGCTGCCCGAGTCCCGCAGCTTCCATCTCCCGCTCTCGAACCGAATCTCGCAGTGGTTCCGGCTGCAAATCTCGTCGGAAATGACGATCCGATTGGAAGTTGCCCGCCCAATTGTTGCACTTTGACCCGATTGAAGTGGGAACATCGTCCCTTCCATTGGGCCACTCTGCACCAACAGGAAAGCGTCCGCAGTGGCAACTTGTGTCACGGGTCCAGGCTGTTCAATTGAGGCTGGTTTGCTGTTGCTCATGATCGGCTCCAAAAACTGCTTGTCACGTTGAATCGAGGATGACTCGCCAGAGCGTTGAGGGCTAAAGGAATCCAAAACAATTGGCGAGATTCCAAGGAACTTGGCGGCGGGAGTTGAGTTGAACTGACACTCCACCCACCGAGTGACGATACGAACTTCAAATGAGAGTTCGCAACCCATTTGCCGCTAATTTCAGGGCGAAGTCTCGTCGATGGCCTCGGAAATCGTAGCGTATTGGCATCATGTGTCGGTTTACGGCAACGCGAAACAGGGATCGGGAGTCTTCGCCGATGCTGGCACGAGTACGTCGGCCCTGGTCAAGATGTCGGTCCCAATCCTGAGTTCTGTATTTTTTCCATCAGGTGATGAGGGTTGCGACTCACGCGATTCGTGTCGAAGAACTCGTCTAAGTATTAGTCCGCATTTTCAAAACTAGCCCGACGCGCGAGCGAGGGCTTCGTACTCATCGAACGTCCAGCCCTCGCTCGCGCGTCGGGC
>JAYSQC010000167.1:0-1419 GCA_043721755.1 Schlesneria sp. | reverse complement strand
CTCGGACGGAGTCATCGGCCGTCGTCGGTACATCAGCGGCGTAATGATGCGGCTTGGCAAGATCGCCAGCACGACGATGACGGCGGTGAACTAGATGTTGTGAGCGGCGCACCAGTTCATCCCTCGCACCAGCCACTGGTTTTCGAGAACGGCTTTGGCGATCTCGTCGTTCGCGTGCTGCGCAGAGACTCCTCCACCGACGGGTGTGTCATTGGTCTCGACACAACCCGACCTCAATGAGGACAACCTTGCCATGGATGCACAGGATCGCCTCTGCGGTCTTCCCATCTCTGCGGTGATTCCCTCTTCAAACTCGGACACCGCAGAGATGGGATGACCGCAGAAACAATCCACAAATGCCGTCGATTTTAAGTTGTGTCGAGACCAATGACGGGTGTGTGGCTGGGGTCGGCGATTCGCTGCCCCAGCCACTCGTGACACGTTTGCGGGCCGCCGCAGCGCGTGCGTCGTCGCGATCACTGCTTCCAAGGACCAACGAGTTCAACCAAATTGCCATCGGGATCGCGGTAGTTGGCGAGGGCCACTCCGGCGGGAAAGCCTTCCGGAAGCGGGACCGGACACTTGGCAATCGGTTTCGCGCCGGATTTTTCGGCACGAGCCACTGCCGCGTTTACGTCTTTCACGGCGATCGTCAGATAGCGAAAGCCATACGACGAGTGAATGAACGTGTTGTCCACGCGCGCACCGGGCGAAGTCTTGAACTGCATCAGCTTCAACTTGGTCGCCTTCTCACCCTTACCGAGGACCAAGACATGCACATCCAATCCCAGATTGTTCGCCAATCCGGTGTCGAGTGCGAACTGTCCCGGAACCTTGAAGCCATCGGCTTCCTCGAAGCCGATCACGTCTTTGTAGAACTTCAACGACTTGTCGAGATCACTGACGACCATGCCGAGATCGATGACCTCACTGGCGAAGTTGGTCTCGGGAGCCGTCTGCTGATTGGCGGAGACTCCGAGTGCGAAGGCTGTCGCACAAACGGCAACGGCGGCGAGCGAACGAGTCAAATTTTTCATCGAATGGTTTCCTGAAAGACAACGGAGTGAGATCAGAATTCGCCGCACACCAACCCGCAGCGTAAACAGGGAGCAGAACGACCATCTCGTCACACGAGCAGTCGAACCGGACGGCGAACAATGGGCGACTACGGTACAGAGACTCGCCAATCCTCGGCAACCGAAGCGACGCCCTCAGCGGCTCTTCAACGGACTTAGGAACGGGGTCGCAATAACTTCCCTAAGTGATGCAGGCTACCATCAGCCGCAGGGCGCTAGTGGTTCGCCAATTTTAAGTTGTTCAGTTGCGTTGTTTAACCGCGTGGGCAACGCCCCGCGCGTCGAGCGACGTTCGAGTCTGTTCCCCATCAACGCGCGGGGCGTTGCCCACGCGGTTAAACGA
>JAYSQC010000166.1:0-2819 GCA_043721755.1 Schlesneria sp. | reverse complement strand
GATCACAGTTTGGAGCAAAACAGAGGTCTGCCCGATTCTTCATCCTGAAGGGATGTCAGCCATTAGCCGGGGGTTGAGCGTCCGCGACACCCCCGGTGGGAGGTGTCTGGAATTGGGCTTTGCATCCTGAAGGGATGCGGGCAGGTTCCCGATCCCTGCCAGATGGAACCGTGCTGGCATCCCTTCAGGATGCAAAACATTTTGTCGGAACTCTTCCGGGGTGTCGCGGACGCTCAACCCCCGGCTAATGGCTGTGATCCCTTCGGGATGAAAACCGACGACGGCACACATCCGTCCTGAACCAGCAATCCCCCCCAAAACCTCGGAGGAACCCATTAAGTCGGATGAACCGGAATTGCCGCCGTTTTAGTCGTCCATTCGCCCGAGAACGCCACGAATCCGGCAGAAGCCTCACGATCGGACAAGATTGTCCCAAGAGATGCTGTCGTTGCGACCGATAGTTCTCTCACAACCGTCAAAATCGGCATGGTTGCGCATGTGGTTCGGCACGAGGTCGAACGGCGTGGATCGAGTTTTCGCAGTCTTCCAGGAACGCGAACATGTTCGGGCGAATGTCTCTTGGTTCGCTGCTCGCCTTGGCCCTCGCGGCACCCGTCGCGTGTTGGGCTCAGGCGGGCACTGGCTACGGCCCCATGAATGGACCGAATGGTCAAATGATGTCGCCGTATCCGGGGCAGTACCCTGCTCAACCCCCGGGAGTGGCCGCGCCCAACGGCGGCTATCGCAACACGATTTTTGAAGAACTCCCCGATGATCGCGGCTGGCTATTCGATGACTCGCCATTGAGCAAGTCGATTGAAAATGGCTTCCGCCATGCCTACTTCCGGGCAGAGTATTTGAACTGGGGGATGGGTGATCCCGGGCGCGTGGCTCTGAGCGCTCCTCAGTTCACTGGAGCCGATCCACGAATCCCGTTCAACGTGAATGATCTGACAACCGGCGCGCCGCTCGGTCAAGCGACGGCTCCGACATTGGACAACGCCAATCTGCACGGCAACAACGGGTTCCGTGGAACATTTGGAATCCCCCTCGGTCAGGGGACGTTTGAGGCGAGTGCCTTCACGCTGCTCAACAATTTCGATCGCCAAGATTTGTCAAACCTCCGGACCATCGCGGATCCGGGCGATCCCATCGCAGTGATTCTTACTCCGCAGACCTTTGTGGCTCAGCCTGTACTCTCGGACGGAGCGTTGTCGATCGACAGCCTCGTTTACACGGGCATCAACGGCGGGGCCGGGCGCTTCTCGGATGTTTATAGCGCGGTGCTCAAGACGAGCCTCTGGGGAACGGAAGCCAATTACGTGTTCTCGTCCCCTGGTGTCGGTGCTGGTGACTTCGTAACGGTCAGCCCGCTGGTTGGATTCCGTTACGTCAACTACCGGGAACGACTCACGCAGCGCGGCATCTATCAGTTCTCCGATGATGGAGGTGTCACGTTCCGCGATGTTGAACGCTTGATCGACGCCTCGACGTTCAACAACTCCTACGGGCCGCAGGTGGGCTTCCGCGTGGAGGCACACATGGACCGTTTGACGCTGGGTGCCGAACCCAAAGTCATGCTCGGAGTCAACAACTACGAGAGCCGGCTACGCACGGAGCGAATTCTCAGTGACACGGAAGCCACACTGAATCTCGGCCAGAAGAAAACTTCGTTTGGCCCCTTGGCCGACCTCAGGTTGTACTCGCGGTTCTCGATGACAGAGAACGTCAGCGTGGTCGCGTCGTATGACCTGATGTGGCTGGGAATGGTCACACGCCCCTACGACAACACCGTCTACAACGTGTCCGGTGGCGCCGGTGCCTTCCAGCAAAGAGTCCGCCACACGGATGTCCTTGTTGAAGGGATGACCGTCGGCGTTGAGTACAAGTATTGAGACGCCTGACGAGCCGGTTGCGGAATACTTTTCCGCAAATCGCCGCCAATATGTGAGGGCAGGAATCGGAGCCGTGAACCCGCAGGGGCGGTCAGCCCGGTGATGTGACGTTGTTCGATGGAACACGATTCGGTGAGCGCTGGGTAGGGGCAGTTGCTGGCCAGTCCGCCCCCTGATCGATCCAGCCTCTCAACAAGCCGATCTGCTCGTCGGTGAGCTTGTCTCCCTCGGGTGGCATCAATACGTCGGGGTCCACGCCCGCGACATATTTGATGATCAGGCTGTCGGCACTCTTCCCACTCACGAATGCCGGTCCGCTGTCGCCACCATTGAGCGCATCGTCGCGGCGGTCCAAACGCAGACCGCCCTCATGCTTGGACGCTCCGTGGCATTTGTAGCAATGAGTCACCAGCAACGGCTTGATCTCGCGAACAAAGTCCACCTTCTTTTTCGTCGCGGCAGGGAGCGTTGGCTCCGCTGAAAACGCAACTGCAGCTGAGATTGTTACCACCGAGATCGCAGTCAGTTCACTCAGAAAGCACCAGTTTATTCTCTGTTGGTCGCGTGAAAACATGGCAAACTCGAAGGTTGAAATGTATCAGGGCAAATCAGCAGATGGAGGTGCGTCATGAGTTCCGCAGGTTCACCAGATGAACCACATGCCGAACGCTCCCCGAAAGCGGATACCTCGCACGGCCAGAACTGAGTCGTTTAACCGCGTGGGCAACGCCCCGCGCGACGAGGGCAAAACAGGCTCAAACGTCGCTCGACGCGCGGGGCGTTGCCCACGCGGTTAAACGAGGCAAGACCTCACTCTTGGCCGCGTAAGAACCTGTCCAAGAACAACACCAACCCGAAGCGTGAGCGAGGACGAGAGTCGAGCGACATCCGTCCTCGCTCACGCTTCGGGTTGGTGTTGTTCAA
>JAYSQC010000165.1:0-7749 GCA_043721755.1 Schlesneria sp. | reverse complement strand
GCGTGAGCGAGGACGAGAGTCGAGCGACATCCGTCCTCGCTCACGCTTCGGGTTGGTGTTGTTCAAAACACGGCGTAATTCTTGGACAGGTTCTTAGTGTGTTGCAGTGACAAAAACCGCAGGCGAACCACCTGCTGTACGTGATTCCACAGGCTGCCAAGACCGCCGGATTATTTGTTCGGTAGCCGGATCGTGCCGTCCCAATTGGCGGGGGCGGTGCGGTTGTGGAGGACGATGTGCTGCATCAAAAAGTCTTGGGCGCGGTCGCTGGCGGGCATGGCGTGCAGGCAGCGATAGGCTTGGTCCCAACGACCTGCGGTGAAATGATCGACACCCAATTCGTACTCGGCGACGTGCGCGTCGGTCAGCTCGGGGAGTTCGGTTTCGGGGGGAAGTAACTCGCTGACGACAGCGGGTGTTTCCATGCCATACGGCAGCAGGCGACCCAAGCGGCGCAGGCGACCTTCGCTGGGGGCGAGTCGCGGGCGGACGATCTTGGCGGTCGCTTCATCGACGACGATCGGTACTCGCAGTTGCTTGGTCATGCTTTCGAGGCGACTCGCCAGATTGACGACCGGGCCGAACACCGTGACTTTCACTTGCTCGGCCGTGCCGATCTTGCCTGCCACCGCACGACCGTGTGCGATGCCGATCCCCATTGCGAAGTCGGCCAGCGGATGGTTCTTCGTGGCGGCTGCTTTCGCGAACGCGGCTCGAATTCCGAGTGCTGCGCGGCAGGCATGAACGGCCGCATCGGGCGAGGGAAACGGCCAGCCCCAGAACCCGAGCGTCGCGTCTCCCTGAAAGTCTCCCGTGACGCCGCCGTGTTCCAAGATGTGATGCGTCATCACGCCGAGCGCCCGGCTGACTCGTTCGAGCAGTCCGATCAAGTCACCCGCCGCCAATTCGGCTCGCTGACTGAAGCCGCGCAAATCGCAGAACATCACCGTCACATCGCACTCACTCGGTTCGAGCATTGTTGTGTCGAGTTCATCTCCCAAAGCGGCGAGGACCGGCGGCGCGAAGAACTGCCGCAGCCCGGCCTTTTGCCGCTCGAACCGGCGCGCGCGAACGACCGCGCTGATGATCTCGGCCACGAGTTCCGTGAACTTCACATCGGCTTCAAGCTGCAACGTGTCGGAGAGCGTCGTTCCCGGCACGAAGGTCTTGCCCATCCGACCGGCCACGTACAGCCCGGTCGGTTCGGTGGCGAGGCCCGGCACCGGCGTGCAGTAGGCCCAGTCGAACTCTTGCATCAGTGTTTGGTCGTGCTGTTTCGGGGAGTTCTTCTCCCAGATGTGCAGCACGCTGGCCCGACGCTTTTCGAGCGATTCGACGACCAAACGCCGTGAAGGCCGGAACGGTCCCGCGGTCTCACGCCGCCGATCCCAATGCAGCAGCGGGATGTCTTCGGTGCCGCCTGCGGTCACGATCGCGACCGCCTCCGCGTGGACGATCCCTTTGAGCAGCAGGTTGACCAGCCGATGAAACAGCTCGCCATCATTCGCCGCTCCCGCGATGACTTCGGGAAGATGCGTCAGCACCTCAATGCGGTTCTCGGGATCTTGGTATCGAATCTTGCGCAGCTCTTGCGGCTTGAACGCGAACTCTTCGACGGGCGCAGCGGGGAGAGAGCCGTCGGCTTCGGCCTCGACCAGATAGAACGAAGTGGCTCCCACGACAAAGTGCTGCCCGATCTCAACCCGGCACGACTCGACCGACTCCCCCGCGAAGAAGAGCGGGTTGCGAGCCGACTTGACGCGCTTGAGCTGCACATGACCGGGCTGGACATCGAGTTGCACATGGCTGCGCGAGAGCAAACTGTCCCACGGAACGCTAAGGCTCGCCTCGGACGCGCGCCCAATGACATGGTTCTCACCCGGCCGCAAGAGCTGCCGCCGCGACTGAGACGGCTCGGCCCCCTGCATCATGAGTTCAAGCACTCTCGCCCCCTTTCGCGCTGTCGGTTCCCTTCGCTGTCAACGACAACGTGGTGGTGTTGCCCGAGGAAGTCTGCCGCCGCCAGAAGCGGAGCCAGCGCGGACCGCGCTCGTTCAGCAAGGCCACGATCAGCCACCACGATCCCGCGACCAAGCCGAGCATCACGAGAACCGCACCCAGCGCGGACGAGAAGAGCCGCGCTTGCAGGTCTTCCACGGGCTGCAACGCGGGCTTTTTTCGTTCCTGCACGACAGCGACCCAATCGGTGCCGCGCACGCGACTGAACGCCGCGAGCCATTCGCCGCCGTAGGTCGCCGGGTCGAGCTTCCCGATCGGGTCGATGTAATGCCGCGTGCGATCCGGCTCGATCCGCGCGGCGCGTTCATCGGCAGAGTCCCCTGGGCCGGACTCTTGCAGGAGGTGTTCGAGGTCCAACAGCACATCTTCCTTGGCCACGCCGACCAGACTGAGCTGCTCGAACCCCGTCGAGTCCAGCGAGTCAAGGTTGCTCTTCGTCATCCATTCGTGCGCGAGCAACGTCCACGGTCGCTGCCGTCCATCGACAGAACGTCCGTCCAGAATCGCGAACTCACGACCGACGCCATCGCTCCCCTGTGAACGCAGACTGCGCTCGTAGTCTTGCAACAAACTGCTCAGCGAGAGCGATCTCGCGAGGACACCGATCACGCGCGATTCATCATCCGGCGCGAAGATCGGGACCGAGAGCGCGATCAAATCGTGCTGCTGAGTCGTGCCACGATACGGGATCGAAACATACGGCTTTGTGATGGGGGCGACACCGACCGGCACCTCGTTCTCGGGGTAGTGAAAGCCGCCGCCGTGGAAGTAGTCGCGGTACGCATAGCCGCCGTCCAGAGACATGCTGATGACGTTGCGCCACCGCTGCACGCCGTTCGCGTCGAGCAGAAACCAACTGTCATCGAGCGACCGGCCGAGTCCCTTCCAACGCTTGTCGTTCCGCTTCTTGAAGTCGTTCAGCAAGTCCCACAGTGGCTGTCGTTCGTCCCGCGGCTGAGACGCGAAGTTGATGACCGCCCGCTGGAGTTCTTCATCACCGGCGATCGCCTCCAACTCGGCCTGCCGATCTCCCAAGTCACGATTGATCCCTTCCGCCAACAGGTTGACGGTGAGTACGTCGCTTTCCAGTGCCCGCCGCGTGAGACTCGATTGCGTCGTGCTGATCGCATCGTGGATCGCATCGATTGCCAGCGGAGAAATCCCGAGCAAGAGCAGAATGGGCAGGACCAATCCGAGTAACACCAGCGGCCTCCGTGCGCGAAACCGCTCGCGGGCGATGAGCCGGTCCAGCACCGCCTGCGCATTGGGAAACCGCTTCGCCGGGTCCGATGCCAGGCAACGATCGACGATCTCCGCCAGATGTTGATCGACGCCCGAGACACGTCGATGCGCCTGTGGTCTCACTTCGTGGCGCACGATCTGGCGATAGATCGTCAACCGTTCCTCAAGCGACCGCGCCCCGCTCAACCGGCGATCGTTCTCATCCGTGCGAAACGGGGGCGAGCCGGTCAGCATGTGGTAAACGAGTGCCCCGAGCGCGTACACGTCCCATTTCGCATCGGGGACCGCTTTGAGGTCCGCTTGTTCGGGAGCCATGTAGTACAGCGTTCCCAGCGCGTGACTGTTCTCGTCCGCCAAACGGGACTGCCCGAAGTCGCACAGCCGCGGCTCGAAGTCTTGGTCGAGCAGGATATTTGCCGGCTTGAGATCGCAGTGCAGAATGCCGCTGCCGTGCGCATGAACCAGCGCCTGACTGACGCGCGTGGCGATCCTCACCGCGTCGATCGGAGTCAGCGGGCTGCCGTTCAATCGCGCGGCGAGCGACCCGTTCTCCAAGTACTCCATCACGTAATACGGCGGGTCGTGATCCCAGCCGACCGCCAGCAACCCGACGATGTTGCGCGAGGTGTACAGCACGGCCAGCTTCTCGACCTCACGCCCGAGCAGTGACCAATCGACACCGCGCCGATGCGTGTAGAGCTTGATCGCGACGTGCTTGCCCGTGTTCTGCTCGCGAGCCAACCAGACCGATCCGTACTTCCCCTCGCCAATTGACTTCAAGATGCGATAGCCCGGCACCGACGCGGGCGCTTCGCCCGCCAACGCGCTCAATTCCCGAGCCTGCTCGACCGACTCGACACCCTGATCGAGCGTCTCATCCAACGGTCGCGGTTCACTCGATACACCCACGTTCGCAGCACGCATAGATTGCACTTCGCCCGCTTCTATACTTTGCACGGCCAAGACTGAATCGTTTAACCGCGTGGGCAACGCCCCGCGCGGATGTGGCAAAACGGCTTTCAATGTCGCTCGACGCGCGGGGCGTTGCCCACGCGGTTAAACGAAGCAAACCTCTCACTTTGGGCCGTGCGAGGTACATGTAAAGCCAAGGACTGCTCTCCTGATGCCTGGCTTCTCTTCGCAATTCATTTTCGTGTCTTTCGAGTATTTCGTGGTTCCAAGTCTTCACCTTTCTTTCCGAACGATCTTCAGCAGCAACTTCTGGGCGTCACGATAGCGGGGCGCGACTTCGAGGGCTTGGAGGACGTGCGACTTTGCGCGCGGGTCGGCCTGTTGGTGCAGAAGTTTTGCGAGGCGGAAGTGGAGTTCGGCCGGGTCGTCGGGTTGCATCAGGAGCAACGCTTCGAGTGCGGCGAGTGCATTGGTGGTGTCGTTCAACTGTTCGGCGATAGTGGCGTGGGCGCGTTGGATTTGAGGGAGCAGCGGGTTGATGGCCAGCAATTGACGGACGGTCTCGCGCGCGACGGGCCAGTCGAGGGGAGTGGATTGAAGTTCGACGAGTCTCAGTAGCGACGGCACTGCCGAATCGGTGCGGGTGGCATACTGTTCGAGGACGCGTTGTTCGTCGGCGACCTCTCTCAGTTCCTTGTGGATCGCGGCGAGCAATTCATACGGACAGTCGTCGCCGGTCTGCTCGGGGTAGAGTTCGATCAACTTGGTGAGCGGTTTCTTGGCCTCCGCGAATTCGCGTTTCTCGATGAGTTGCATGGCGAGGACCGTCAGCCCTTGGAGGCTGTTCGGATGATCGGCGACCCAGCGGACGAGGCGATCGGGATCGTCGTCGTCGCGGATCGCGGAGAGATCGTACTTTTCCCAGTCGAGGCTCGGAGCGAGTTCTCGCGCCATCTGGGCAGCGTGCGTGCGGAACTCTTCGTCGAGCTGATCGAGCGGTGCGAGATGTCGCTCCAACGCGGCGTCGATTGGCAGTCCGGTGGCGAGATCGTCCAACACCTTTTTCAGTGCGTCGATGCCGTACTTTTCGATGAAGTACTCGACCACGAGCGACGATTGGAAGTAGGCGAAGTTCAGATCGGCGGAGGACTCGGGCCGCAGGAACGCGCCGCTCAATTCACGGATCGGCGTGAGCAGTCCGGCGAGGATGCGCGTGCGAGATTTCGCGTTCATCCTTTGGCCCCACGTTGGGTGGGCCTGATGCTCCTCGTAGACGGAAATCCCTTCGCTCAGCCAGCGCGGCATTCGGTTGTGAGTCTTCTCCAACGTGACGACGTGACAGAATTCATGCCACAGCACCGCCTGCCAGTTGGACGGATGGTCCTGCTGCGACGCGGGGCTGTTGGCGGTGATGACCTTGCCAAAACAGACGCCCAAGTAGCCCGCGGCCCCCGGCATTCCAAACGTCCTCACCGCGAAGTCATTCGGTTCGGGAAAGATTTCGACCGTGATGCGGTCCTTCAATTCGAGGCCGTACTTGGTGCAGAGTTTTTCCTTGGCCCGCTTGAGCAAGTCCAACACCGCGTCGCCGTAGATGGCCGCTTCCTTGGCCTCCATCCGCACGACGAAGCTGTCGTCTTCGAGCGTCTTGTACTTGGCGAGGGCGTCGCGAAGCTGCATCAGGTTGAAGACGTGAACGTCGTAGGCATCGGCTTTCGAGGCGGCTTCACCCAGCTTCCAGCCTTCGTCTTCCTTGCCCAGCCGGAGGAAGTCCTGCGCGAGCTGAATGCGCGCCGGTTGGAAGGCGTCGTCGAACGCGAGAGCCTGCTGCTGGTGAGCGGCTCCCTCGGTGAAGCGGTACTTCTGCGAGAGTTTTTTGCCGATCAGATGATCGACGAGCGGGTTCTCCTTCCACGTCGAGAGGGCGGCGGCACGGTACTCGGTCGCGTGCCGCTGGTCGTTCTTCAGCCCGGCGATGATCGAACGGTAAGCCCACGCGGCGGGATGCTTCGGGTTGACGGAGATGAGCTTGTCGAGGACCTCATTCGCGTCGTCGTACTGCTCGGCGTCGATGGCATTTTCGGCCTGAGAGAGCAGCGCACCGAGGTGCCGATAGTTCGCCTTCAAGCAGAGCGTCAGAGCATGAGCCGCCAGCGCAGGCTCACTGCGGTCGAGGCTCCGCGTCACACCGAACTGCAAATCGGCGTCATCGGGATACTTTTTGACAGCCGCCTGAAACGTGTCGGCGGCGAGGGCGAAATCCTGCTTGGCGAGTGCCAGCTCGCCACTGGCGAGCAGCGCGTCGCGATGCAGCGGGTGCAGCTTGAGTGCTCGATCGTAAAAATTCTCCAGCACGAGGCGGGCATCGGAGCCGATCAGGACCGCCGTCCGACCGAGCGACACGAGATTGTCGGCGTCCGAGTATCGCCACGGCGCGCGACCGGCCTGATCGACGATCTCGACCTGCCAGGTGGACGCCTGTTTCGAGTCGCCACACATCCGCGCGGACTCGATTCCCAAGTGCCGCATCCGCACGCTCCACGAGTACCGCGCGAGGCCGTTCACCAGTGTGTCGTGGGCGGCTTTGTACTCACCCGTCTGCAATTCGGCCTCGGCCTTCAGCAGGTAGTACTCTTCACCGAACAGCCTCGCCTGAATGGCTTTGTCGGTGATTTTGATGCAGGTCACATGGTCGCCCGCCCGCAGGGCCTTCGTCGCGTCTTCAAGTTCGGCAGCGGTAACACCGGGCACTGCGGACAGCCATGTTGCCGCGATGGTCAACGAGATCAACACCGTGTTGAAGGCATCAGCCCGACGCCGACGAACAGCCTGAAATGTTGAGAAATCATCGCGGCAATCACAGTCGCTCATCGGTCCGCCTCCAAGATGGGGCGGAGTATATACCGCACGCGGTTGAAGCTGACACTAACCCGAAGCGTAAGCGAGGAGGCACCACCAGTCCTCGCTTACGCTGCGGGTTAGTGTGAAATGTGCCATCCTCAACTGTCTGCGAACTAGAGTCGGTCGCTGGCTTGACACATTTCCGGCGCGTACGTCACTTCCATCGACTTTTCGACTGTCCCCATGAGGTTCTGCGATGCTTCGATCTGCTGCACGAACGAGTTGCCTGTCATGGATGTTCGCTCTCACCATCACGTTCGCGATTGGCTGTCGCGGTCAGGTTGCCGAACCTGCGAAGCCATCGACACCACCTGCCGCCGAAGTCAAACCAGTTGCCGCCGTGAAAGCGGTTCCGCCCGAGCAGGCGTTCGTTCTCGAAGACGGTTTTGAATCGCTCGTCTTCTCAGACTTTGAAGCCTTCGCCGCAGAAGCCGACACATGGTCGGCCACGGCTGACGGACTGAAGTGTGGCGGCAAGCCGAAAGGTTATCTGTACTCGAAGCAGTCGTACCAAAACTTCACGCTGCGAATCGACTACCGCTTCCCACGGCCCGACAACCTCAAGGACGAAGCCAAGTTCAAAGGGAACACGGGCTTCTTGGTCTACATCACCGGCGAACACAAGCTCTGGCCGATCTGTCTCGAAGTACAAGGCAAGCATGTGCAGATGGCCGC
>JAYSQC010000164.1:0-29455 GCA_043721755.1 Schlesneria sp. | reverse complement strand
GACGGCGTGGGAGATGACGGCCTGGCGTTTTTCTTTCAGCAGTTCCATCAGCCGCCGCTGCTCCCCCACCAACCCGTCAATCTTCGACGTCTCTCGGTCCAGAAACGCCGCGATCTTGGTTTGCTCGGTTATGGGCGGAAGCGAAACCGCCAGATTTTCGATGACGCGCATCCCGATGTTTTGCTGAGTTCCGAAACTCCAATTCAAAGTCACGCCTTCTTGAAAATTTTGGGACCTCATGAAGTTGAGAACGAATCGTGGTAACGCTTGGTTGCCACACCGAATCGCAGCCAACGGCGACCAGACATTGAATTCAATGTCCGTTTCGACAATTGCCGTGACGCCAGTGGTTGCTCCCGACTTCACCATGTAAACATCACCGATACGAGGGCAGTATTTTTCGGAGTATCGCTGATGATCGGTCGCAGAAATGAAACCTCGAATCTTCGTGAAGTCGATAGTCCCGTTTGCGACCGCCTCGGCCGAAACGAACGGAATGCCTTCGTCTGGAAAGTCAGGCGTCTCGTGGGGGCCATCCGTGATCGGCGTCGACACAATGTGCTTCAGGACTTTTACTTCCCAATGCTGCGGCACGTCGCCGAGCCATTCGACGCCGCTGGGCTTGTACTTCGGGTATCTCGGAAAGCTCATGGGCGGGCCTCCGTGAGCGGCACGGCGCTAGCCGCCGGTTCTGGCATTCGCTCGGCAGACAGGAACCCGCGGCTAGCGCCTAGCGGCTCACAGTGCGACAGTCGCGCCGCGTCCCAATGCTGCGGCACGTCGCCGAGCCATTCGACGCCGCTGGGCTTGTACTTCGGGTATCTCGGAAAGCTCATGGGCGCGCCTCCGTGAGCGGCACGGCGCTAGCCGCCGGTTCTGACGTTCGCTCGGCAGACTCGGACCTGCGGCTGCCTTGCGGCTCACTGTCGGCCAAATCCTGCGACAACTCGGCTTCGATGGCTTCGATGCTGGGCAGGCTGGATGCCAAGTTTTCGGGCAGGGCGCGTGTCAATTCGTAGTCGGCGACGCCGATCGGTTTTTCGATGTCACGCAGCGAGTACTCGGCAATGATGCGATCCTTGGTCTGACACAGGATCAGGCCCAGTGTCGGCTGGTCGTGCTCATGTCGCAGCAGATCATCCACCGCCGAGCAGTAGAAATTCATCTTGCCCGCGTACTCGGGTTTGAATTCGCCTTTCTTCAAGTCCACCACGACGAAACAACGCAACTGGAGGGTGATAAAACAGCAGGTCCAAATAGAACTCGCGATCGCTGACTTCCAGTCGGTACTGCCGCCCGACGAACGCAAAGCCGCGACCAAGTTCCAGCAGAAACTTTTCGATATGCGTCAGCAGGCCGGTTTCCAATTCGCGTTCGTGGAAGTGTTCCTCCATCGTCAGGAAGTCGAACAGGTACGGATCTTTCAACAGCCCGGAAGCCAATTGGGCGTGGACTGCTGGCAAGCGATCGTTGAAGTTGCTGATGGCGGCTCCCTGCCGCTGGTGCGCCGCCGACTTGATTTGGGCAGTCAGAGTGTCGCGAGCCCAGCCCTGTTCCAATGTTTGGTGGGCGTACCAGAGGCGCGTCGGAAGGTCTTTGAGCTTCTGGATGAGGATGACGTTGTGAGACCAACTCAATTGCACAACGGCCCGTTGCACAATTGCCGAACCCGATGGGTCGCTTACCCTGGAGTCCGGGTGTAATGGCAATTGGGACACAGCCGGTGGCCCAATTGGCACCGGCGTGGTGGATGACTCCAATTGGGCCACCGTCGGTGGCCCAATTGCAAAAAGCTGAGGATAAGCCGCCCAAAACTGAACCATCCGTTTGATGTTTCTCTCCGAAAAGCCTTTTTCTTCGGGCAGTTCATTTTTCAAATCAACCGCGAGTCGGGGAATGACTCCCGCTCCCCAGCCTTCCCGCTCTTGCCGGGCGGCAATCATGCGACCAATGTCCCAATACATGCGCAGCATCTCGGCATTGGCAGAAAGCGCCGCTCGGTGCTGAGCCTGGCGGACGCGCACTTTGATGTCGGCCAGAAGGTCGCGGTACAGGGTGAGTTCGGTCTTGCTCATTTCGACAACCCTCCGATCATCGTCAGGATACGGTCGGTGACGACCTTCAATTCGGCGTCGATCTCGGACAGAGCGCGCGGCGGTTTGAAGACGTAGAAGTGCCGGTTGAACGGGATTTCGTAGCCGACTTTCGTCTTCTCGTGATCGATCCACGCATCGGGAGCGTGCGGCAACACTTCCCGTTTGAAGTAGGTCTCGATGTCCTCGCCCAGCGGCACGTTCTCGGTGTCGCGCAGGTTGGCGTCCGGCTGCGGCTTGCCTTTCAGCTTCCTCTTCGTGGCCTTTACGATCTTGCCGGCGGCGTCACGCTCGGGGCGTTCGACGGTGATGGTGCGATAGCCGAAGTCTTCGTTCTTGAAGAGGCGGCTGATGGGGACTTGCGTTCGTGAGCGGCACGGCGCTAGCCGCCGGTCTGTTGTTCGTGGCGTTGGAAGAACCGGCGGAAGAAGAACCGGCGGCTAGCGCCGTGCCGCTCACAATCTTGCCGTCGATCAGGCTGGCTTCCTGACAATCGCCAAACAGGCGCGTGATTTCTTCGATGTGCTCCGGGCTGAGTTCCTTGCGCTTGCTCCCCAGGCTCTTGCGCATCTTCTGCCAGAAGCTGCTGGCGTCGATCAGTTGCAGCTTGCCCTTGCGATGTGCGGGCTTGCGGTTGCTGACGATCCAGACATAGGTACTGATCCCCGTGTTGTAGAACATGTCGGTCGGCAGCCCGATGATCGCTTCGACCAGATCGTTCTCCAGCACATAGCGGCGGATTTCACTCTCGCCCGATCCCGCTCCGCCGGTGAACAGCGGCGAGCCATTCAAGACGATGCCGAAGCGGCTGCCGCCATCCTTGGCCGGTCGCATCTTGGAAATCAGGTGCAGCAGAAACAGCAGCGAGCCGTCGCTGACAGTAGCAGGCACATTCCATGTGCCGTCCGCCCCGCCTTCTTCCGAGACCGAAGTGGCTCCACCCACAGGCGACGGCACATGGAATGTGCCTGCTACTTTCGATCTTCTTCCACTCCACGCCAAACGGCGGATTGGACAGCATGTCGTCGAACTGCTTCCCTGGCAGACCGTCGTTCGACAACGTGTTGCCGAAGATGATGTTGGCGATGTCCTGCCCCTTGATCAGCATGTCGGCTTTGCAGATCGCGTAGGACTCCGGGTTCAACTCCTGCCCATACATCACCAGCCGAGCATCCGGGTTCAGGTCGGCGAGATGCTCGCCACCGACCGACAACATGCCACCGGTTCCCGCCGTCGGATCGTACATCGACCGCACCACCCCCGGTTTGGTCAGAGCCGCGTCGTCCTCAATGAACAGCCTCAATGAACAACAGATTGACCATCAACCGAATGACTTCGCGCGGCGTGAAGTGCTCTCCAGCGGTCTCGTTGGAGATTTCGGCGAACTTGCGAATCAGTTCCTCGAACACGGCTCCCATCTGTGCGTTGTTGACAGTCTCCGGGTGCAGGTCGATGTTGGCGAACTTCTCGGCCACCAGATACAGCAACCCGGACTTGGCCAGTCGATCGATCTGCGTGTGGAAGTCGAAGGACATCAAAGATGTCCCGCACGGCGGGCGAGAACGCCTGCATGTAGGCGAACAGGTTCTCCTTGATGTGGTCCTGATCCCCCGTCAGCTTTTTCAGACGATCAGGGGTCAGGTGGTTCAAAGTTCATTTTTCGTCGCGAAAAATGAACTTTGAACCACCTGACCCCGGCTTCCACATTAGCTGGGCCGAAAAGGCGTACCAGACTTTTCTGTTGACCTAGATTGACGGGAGTCGTTTCGGACGCAATAGTCACGACATTGAGACGCAGTGTCAACTTCAGGTCGAGCTGACCATCTCACCGTGATGCTCGCCAGCCCCGCGCCAGCCATGCGAACGGACAATTGCCCAACCAACAGTTGGAAGGGCATTCCAGTTCCTTGTTGCTCTTGCTGGAGTCCTCAAAAATGAACGACCGTCGTCAACTGTTGCCGCGAAAACGCGGTTTCACACTAATCGAACTGTTAGTGGTGATCGCCATCATTGCCATCCTGATCGCGCTGCTGCTGCCCGCAGTCCAGCAAGCCCGAGAGGCGGCTCGCCGAACTCAGTGCAAGAACAATCTCAAGCAACTGGGGCTGGCACTGCACAATTATCACGACACGTCGATGGTGTTCCCACCCGGAGGCACGTACCGAACGAATGTCACGCAATCCGCGGGATGGTCGGTTCAGTCGAGAATCTTGCCCTACCTTGATCAGGCTGGTTTGCAGAATCTGATCGACTTCAGCCAGCCTTACAGTGCGCAGCCAACAGTCACCTCGACGCGATTGGGAGTTTTGTTGTGCCCGAGCGAAATCAATGTTCGGGCCTATTTGGATAATGGACTGACATATTGGCCTTTGAACTATGCAGCCAATTACGGTCAGTGGTTCATCTGGAATCCGGCGGATAAT
This sequence comes from Schlesneria sp., assembly GCA_043721755.1. Classification (GTDB taxonomy): domain Bacteria; phylum Planctomycetota; class Planctomycetia; order Planctomycetales; family Planctomycetaceae; genus Schlesneria. The sequence continues at coordinate 24,939 of JAYSQC010000164.1, read as the reverse complement.
CGTTTTGGGTCCGGTGCGTTTGGACCCAACGCCAGCACGGGAATGCGGGACTTCGGCGATGGCACCAGCAACTCGATCGCGATGTCCGAAGTTAAGGCTTGGCAGTACTACCTGAGGGATGTAGGTGGAACGCCTGCAATGCCAGCGTCTCCGAATGACGTGAGTGCTCTCGGGGGGAGTCTCCGCAACTCGGGACACAACGAGTGGGTCGATTCGCGCGCCAACCAAACGGCCTTCACGACGACATTCGTTCCGAATTCCAAGTGCCCCCACAACGATGCCGGCACGATTCGCGATATCGACTTCGTCAGCAGCCGAGAGGGAATCAGTGCGACAGCGGAAACATTCGGCGTCTTCACCTCTCGCAGCCATCATGTGGGAATTGTGCAATCGTTACTGATGGACGGCGCTGTTCGTTCGATCTCGGAAAACATTGACATCAATGTGTGGCGATCACTCGGAACCCGTAACGGTGGCGAGGTTGTCGGAGAATTCTGAGCCATCGTCCTTGCCGTCACCAGTTGTCGTCCAAGCCGAAACAGATCTAGCGCTCCCTAAACTACCCGTGTGATAAGGATCCACTTCTAATGAGCCGAAACGCCGTTTTTCAACATCCCGATGTCCTCTCCCGTGCCCGACGCCGAGCGTTCACGTTGATCGAATTGCTGGTCGTGATCGCGATCATCGCCGTCTTGATCGCTCTCTTGCTGCCTGCCGTCCAGCAGGCCCGTGAAGCGGCACGGCGGACGCAGTGCAAGAACAATCTCAAACAGATCGGCTTGGCGTTGCACAACTACCATGACACCAACAACGCCTTTCCCCCCGCGCTTTGCCTGACACTTTCGGGTGCCGATTTTGGCCAATGGGGACCGCAAGCCCGACTGCTGCCCTACTTGGACCAAGCCAACCTGCAGCGGCTGATCGACTTTTCGCTGCCTTACGACACACAACTCGCGGTCTGCCGCACACGCGTGCCGACATACATGTGCCCCAGCGAGACTAAGGATCGCGGCAGCGTGGCAGACGGAATTGATATGTATCCCATCAACTATGCGGCCAATTTCGGAACCTGGATGGTGTTCAATCCGGTCACGGGCCAACCGGGCGACGGAGCGTTCGGAACGAACAGCCGAATTGGAACTCGCGACTTTACGGATGGCACCAGCCAGTCACTGGCGTTCAGCGAGGTCAAGGCATTTCAGCCCATCATCAAGGAGGGGGGCAGCCCGACGGCGACGCCTCCAGCAAGTCCGCAGGTAGTTGGCGGCTGGTCGGGCAACTTTGAGGCCGACAACGGTCACACCGAGTGGGTCGAGGGTCGAGTCCATCAGAATGGTTTCACGACGACGATTCGTCCGAATGCCAAGGTGGCTCACGTCGAGTCCGGCCGCGCCTACGACGTGGACTACACCTCGGTCGAAGAGGGCGATTCGACGACCGCGCCGACTTATGCCGCGATCACATCGCGCAGCTATCACACCGGGATTGTGCAGTCGTTGTTGGTCGATGGTTCGGTTCGTTCCAGCTCCGAGAACATCGACCTCAACGTCTGGCGCGCCTTGGGAACCCGTGCGGGTGGAGAGGTGATTGGTGAGTTCTGACCGCAGTCATGACATCGCGTCAGACATTGAGGCCGCATCAGGTTCGATGCGGCTTGGTGGAGAGATGACCATCCACGGCTCAGGCAGACGCAACAGCCAAGCCACTAAAAAAAATGTTACCGAGCCAATGGCCAGTGGGAGCGTCAGCTTGATGCCTCTTGAAGCAAAGCTTTCGTAATTCGCGACGACATGCAAAGACAATCGGCACACGACGGCCATCGCTACTGTAGCGATGGCCGTTTTCGCGAAGGTCACTCCGATTTCGGACCACAGCAGCGAACCGACTCGGCGTTGCAGCAGCCAGGCTGTGGCGAGGCATTGAATCGCAGCGACGAGTGCCGTCGATAACGCCAAGCCTCGACCGCCCATTGGCCAGATGAGGCTCACGTTCAGCACGACGTTCAGCAGCAGCGCCCCCAGTCCAACATACATCGGTGTGAGCCGGTCGCCGACGGCATAGAAGCCTCGCTGCAAGATCAGCAGGCCGCAGTAGGCCCACACGCCCGAGCCGTAACACGCGATCATGTCGCCCGTTTGTCGAGCGGCCTCGGCGTCGAACTTGCCGTATTGGAAGAACAGCGTCGCCAACGGATGAGCCACCAGCATCAAACCGACACTCGCCGGGATGCCGATCGCCAGAACCAGCCTCACGCCGAGTGACAAGTCGGCGCGAAGCTTATCGGTCTCGCCGCGTTGAGCGTGTGCCGTGAGCAGCGGGAACAAGACCGTTCCCAGCGCGACACCGAACACGCCGAGAGGGAACTGATACAGACGCTGCCCAAGATAGAGCGCGGTCGCGGTTCCTACTGTGAGCGGATACGCCGGCGATCCCGGCAGGGGCATCAGTGGTCCACCGCCTGCGGGTTGAGTGAAGCCCCACGCGATCAAGCTGTCGAGGACCGCGTTGAGTTGCGTGATCGAGAGGCCGATCACGACCGGCAGCATGTCGCGCGCGATCCTCCAGACTCGATCAAGTGCTCCGCGCCAGTCGCTGCGATAGCCGAAGCCACTGCGCGACAGAGCGGGCAGTGGGAACAGCAATTGAAGTCCGCCCGCGATCACCACCACGAGAGCCGTCACGTAGATTTGGCTCGTCGCATCGGGCCACAGCGGGACGAGGCACCACAGCGCCGCAAGCCATGCGACATTCAAGACGACTGGCACCAGAGCGGGCCACAAAAATCGTCCGAGTGCGTTCAACACCGCGCTCAATTGAGCCGCCAGACAGATCAAGATCACGTACGGCAACAGCAGCGCGGTGAGGTTGCGCAGCAGTCGAGCTTGATCGCTCAACTCGAAAACGAAACCGATCCCCCAGAGTAGCCCTTCGGCAACGATCACACCGCCACACAACACGGCCATCAGTACGACGAAGACAGCCCACGTCATGCGCGCCGCCGATTCTCGCCCCTCGTCGTTCAGTTCCTTCACGAAGACGGGCAGAAAGGCCGTCGTCATCGCCCCTTCGCCCAGCAGTACGCGCGCGAGGTTCGGCAGTCGAAACGCCACGGTGAACGCATCGAGAATCGGACCCGCCCCGAAGATCGCTCCCATCGCCTGATCGCGCAGCAGCCCGAGGACTCGGCTGACGATCGTGCAGAGACTGACCACGCGCAGGTTGCGTGAGACGTTGTGGAGCGAGTCACTCACGATGGAATGGTGCCAGCGGGGAGAAGGGTTTCAACAGCCCCGTCGTGTGACAGTGCTCACATCGGAAGATAGGTGAACGCGCCAAACCCGTCGAGATGCGGCCCGAGGCAACACATGGAAAATGAGTGACCCGTAGGATGGACGCCTCGTCCGTCCGAGGTAGCAGGCGCGGACGGACGAGGCGTCCATCCTAAGGGTCGATTTATCAGAGGGAGTTGCCCGACGTTTGAATGGTCGGTCCGTGTCCACAATCACGTTTCACTCGTCGAACGAATCCATTTCGGAACCTGCGGGGCTTCGTGCGTGCGCAATCGTTCAAGCAACCGAGCCGCATCATCATCGACGACGAACAGACCGCGATGCTGTTCCTTGCAGAAGCCGTCGGCGATCGCGCGGTCGATCATCGCGACGAGCGGATCAAAGTATCCGGCCACGTTTAGTAAGCCGATCGGTTTGCGATGCAGCCCGAGCTGCGACCATGTCAGCACCTCGAACAACTCCTCAAACGTGCCGAGACCTCCCGGCATCGCGATGAAGCCGTCCGACAACTCCGCCATCAGAGCCTTGCGTTCGTGCATGTCGTGCGTGACGCGGAGATCGGTCACGCCGGTGTGCAACAACTCTTTCGTCGCGAGAAACTCCGGGATGACCCCGATCACACGACCGTTCGCCGCCAGCACCGCATCGGCAATCGCTCCCATCAACCCCACGCTGCCGCCGCCGTAAACGAGTTCGATCCCCTCACGAGCCAGCAACGCTCCCAACTCACCCGCCGCGCGACGATAAACGGAGTCAAACCCGGAACTGGAACCGCAGAAGACGCAAAGACGTTGAAGTACAGGCATGGTGTTCGTCCAGCAGAAGTTTGTCAGAGTCGCTCGCTGCGAGGCGGGGCGGCGGATGATAACATCGGCCTCCATGCAACACGTTCTGACTTCCATCCGCCACCTGCTTGCGACGACCTGGCCATCGGCTCTCGTGGCGGTCCTTGCGTGGATCAGCATCGTCATCGCGATCGATCCGGCGGGAAGTTATCCCAACATGCCCGAGGGGCCGGGACTGACGGTCGATGAGATTTTCAACGTCGAGCAGGGCGTGTTGTTGGTCGAACAAGCCAAGGCGCTGGGATGGCTCAATCTGGTCCCCGGCACGTCGGTCGAGGCGTTCAAACCCGAGAACCATTACCTGCCCGATCATCCTCCATTGGGACGCTATTGGCTCGGCGTGCATCATCACCTGACGTGGTGGCTCGCCCCGCCGTTCGAGCCAGAGGGTCCGTTCGTCACGGCGTGTGCCCGCACGGGATCGGCCACCGCGTTCGCGCTGACGGTGTGGCTGATCGGAGCGTTTGTCGCACTTCGACGTAACGGGCGTAAGCCCCCGGTCATTCTGAGCGGGGGACGTAAGTCCCCCGGTTCTTCGATCCATGTTCCGCGCGGATCGCAATCAGTTTCACTGCCAGAAGAACCGGGGGACTCACGTCCCCCGCTCGGATGTGATGCGGGTGCGAAATGGGAGGGACTGTTCGCGAGCCTCGCCCTTGTCCTGATGCCGCGTCTGTATGGACACGCTCACATCGCGTCTCTCGAAACGATCACGAACCTGACGTGTACTGCCGCCGTGCTGGCGATTGCTCATTGGTGGAACGGCTCCGCACCGCCCTCGCGTCGCGTCGCCCTGCTGACTGGCGTCGTGATGGGCCTCGCGCTGCTGACGAAGATTCAAGCGGTCCTCATCCCGATCCCGATCATTCTCTGGGCGCTGTGGCGTTGGCGGACGAAGGCGATCATGCCGCTCCTCATCTGGGGAGTGACGGCCAATGTCGTCTTCTTCGCTCTCTGGCCGTACCTGTGGCTCGATCCGATCGGCCATTACTTGGAATACCTCGGCCGGGCGACAAACCGCGTGATGATCCACTGTTACTACTTCGGAGTCCGCTATGACGACAAAGCGGTCCCGTGGCACTACCCGTTCGTGATGTTCGCGGTCACGGTGCCGCTGGGACTGCATCTGCTCGGCGCGTGGGGCGCGTCATCTGTCTTCGGGCGTCAGCCCCTCTTCGCCTTTCTGAGCGGGGGACGTAAGTCCCCTGGTTCTTCGAGCGATTCGACAGTCGCCCCCTCGCCGAAAGCCCCCCTCACCCTAACCCTCTCCCCCGAAGACGGGGGAGAGGGGACAAGGCACGCAGACTTGCTGTTGCTCGCCTGCACTATATTCCCGTTGATCGTGTTCGCTTTGCCGGGAGTGGCCGTGTACGACGGCGAGCGTCTGTTCCTGACGGTCTTCCCGTTGTGGGCGATCTTCGTGGGACGCGGGATGGGTTGGATGTTTGAATTCATCCTAAAGCGAGCCAACAACTGGCTCACAGCCAGCGTCGCGTCGTATGCCTGCGTGGCTTATCTGGTCGTCTCGCAAACAGGCATTCGCCCGGCCAACTTGTGCTACTACAACGAACTCACGTTTGGGCAGGTAGGAGCGGAACGATGGGGTTTGGAACTCGACTATTGGGGTGTCGGAGTGACACGCGAGTTGTTGTCGAAGTTGTGTGACGCGGTCCCTCCTGATTCTCGCGTTGCAATCACGCCGACTCTGCATCAGTTTCAAACCGATGAATACCGACGGCAGTCGCCAATCTTGAGGAAACGGCAGATCACACTCGTCCCTTACGAATCGCTCAACTCCCCCGCCGAAGCCGTTCTCGTATTTCGCCGTCGTGCCGATGTGGCGGTTCCTTGGACGGGAGAGCTGTCCGAAAACATCATTGCGTACACGCCGAGCCACCATAAACACGACGACATTGTCGTGTGGCTCGCTTATATCGTTAAGAAGGACCGCCCGAACCAGCATCGACGCTCGACGTTCGATGATCGACGTTTTCCTTGACGCGAAAGATTCGCGTCAACTCCGAAGAAGACCCCTCACCCTAACAGCCCGTTAAAAAACGTAGGGTAAGCCTCTCGCTTGCCCATTTTTCAACTGCTTTCACGGGCAAGCGAGACGCTTACCCTACGTTTTTCAACAGGCTGCGAACCCTCTCCCCCGCAAAGCCGGGGCGAGGGAACAAGACGAAGACTCGCCGATGACTTCTCAAGTTGAAGCTGCCTCATCACTCGAACGCTACAGCCGCCAGATGCGGTTTGCCGGGATTGGCGTTGAGGGGCAGGAGCAGATTCGCGCAGCGCGGGTGTTGTTGTGCGGCTGCGGGGCGCTGGGGACCGTGCTCGCCGACACGCTGGTTCGGGCGGGAGTTGGCTTGCTGCGGATTGTCGATCGGGATTTCGTTGATCTCTCCAACTTGCAGCGGCAGGTCTTGTTCGACGAGCAGGACGTGGCCGAGCATTTGCCGAAGGCCATCGTCGCGGCGAACAAGCTGGCGCGAGTCAACTCGCAGGTGACGCTCGAGCCACACGTGGCCGATGTCGATTGGCGGAACGTGCGCGAGTTCGCTCGCGACGTGGACCTGATCCTCGACGGGACCGACAACTTTGAGACGCGGTTCCTGATCAACGATGTCTCGCTGGAGACCGGCATCCCGTGGGTCTATGCCGGAGTGATCGGCAGCCACGGCCAGACGATGGCGATCTTTCCGAACGAGTCCGCCTGCCTGCGCTGCATCGTCGAAGGACCGCCCGAGCCGGGGACGATGGAAACGTGCGACACCGCTGGCGTGATTGCTCCGGCGGTTCACATGGTCACGGCACTGCAAGCGGCGAGTGCATTGAAAATTCTGTCGGGGCAGCGACAGCTCGTCGAACCGAGGCTCACAATCGTCGATGTCTGGGACGGAACGCTGCGGCAAATGAACGTGAGCGGCCTGCGCGAGCGAGGCGACTGTCCCGCGTGTGGCGCTGCCCAGCGGCGCGACTTTCTGAACGGAGGTCACTCGTCCCAATCGACGGTGTTGTGCGGCAGAAACTCGGTCCAAATTTCACCAGCGCAACCGAGTTGCCTCGTACTGGAAGACCTCGCCGCGCGATTGGCTTCCTTGGGCGAAGTGACTCGCAACCCGTTCCTGCTCCGCTTCCAACCCACCGGTGACGAATGCCAACTGACGGTGTTTCGCGATGGCCGCGCGATCGTGCAGGGCACGGAGAACCTCGCGGTGGCGCGTGGACTTTATGCACGGTACGTCGGCTCGTAGGGTAAGCGTCTCGCTTGCCCGTGGATGCCGTTGAACGTGAGTGCCGTTGAAAACAGGGCAAGCGAGACGCTTACCCTACGTCATTCAACAGGCCGTTAGCTCGCCGTGACCTTCCAGCCGTAGGCGTTCAGCGCCATGACGAGGAACACGATTCCCGTCAGCAGCGCCGAGAGTGAGACCCACAGCAACGCCACGTAGATGTCCGGAGCCGGGCTGTTGTCAGAGCTTCGTGGTGACATGATCGCCCTTTTTAATGGTGACGTTCTTGGCCTTCTCTTCTTTCACGACGATCCCGGCAGACTTGTCGGGATAAACTGTCGTCAGGCGAATCTGCCCGAGATATTTTCCGCTCGCGCTATAGGCGGTCAGCTTGTGACCGGCACTCAGGCCCTCATCGCTGCCGAGGGAAATCCCGACGTACTCAAGGCCCCCTTTGGCGTCCTTGCGGTATTCGGTGATGATCCCGTCCAACGGCGGCGGAGGAGTGACTTGAGCCTGCATCAACTTGGGATCGGTAGCCAGATTCTTCGAGGCCAAGAATCGCTTCATCGTCGCCAGATCGGCCAACATTTCTGCGTGCTTCTCGGTCAATTGTGACAGCTTCAATTCCAACGCGAACCTGTCATCCGAAGCCTTCTGCAAACTCGTGATGAGTTCTTCGCGAGTCTGGTACAGGACCGCGTTGTTGCCACGTTGGAGATCGGCTTCTTTCTTACGTTCATCCGCTTCGACGCCATTGAGTGCAGCCAGATCGCGCTGGCCGTCCAGCGAAACATTCAACTGCTTGTTCTTGGCATCTAAGTCTTTCGCTTGGTTGTCGAGCGCCGTCTTCTCGCCCGTCAACTTGGCGATGTCGTTCGTCAGGTCGGTCAGTTTTTTGGCAGTGTCCGTTCGTTCCTTCTCGAACTCCGCCTGCTGGTTTTGCTGTTTTGCAGTTGCCTTTTTGAGAGCATCCGTTTGCGTCCCGGCATACGTGCGCCAATTCTTCTGTGCGGTGAACACGCCGCCAGCGAACGCCATGAACAGGATGCTCAGCACCAAGTGCAGCACAACCAGAATTTTGCCAACCGTTGTCATCGAAGCACCTCACTCTTTGCAAACCGGCATCTCAACAGGGAAGGTCGCAACGAAAGAGCGTCCATGCTTTTGATCGACCGAATCAATCCACCCTGCGTGTCTTCATTCCAAACATCGACCGTTGGGCTGTGGCTATTACTTGTCGTAATCGCCAATTTGTTGCTTGAGCTGTTTCTCGCGCCGCTCCAGCCGCTTCAAGTTCTCTTCCGTGCGAACCAGTTCATCTTCGAGAGACTTCTGCTGTCTCTCGGCCGCGAACAAATCGTTGCGGAGCAGTTCGAGCTGGTTCTTCAGGCGAAAGCCTTCTTCGCGACGTTCTTGAGCCGTCTTGCGTGTTTGCTGAATCTCGCCACCCTTGGCGGTGAAGTCGGTCGTCGCGGCTTGAATTGCGGTGTTCAACTCGGCGACTTGCTTCTCGAATGCTTCCGATCGAACCTTGACGCCCGCTTCATCGACGGGGATCAACGCCTTGATTCCGGCGATCACCGGCTTGATTTGGTCAATCTTTTGAGTCAGTTGCGTTTGCTGTTCTTTGGCGTCCTTGAGCTGTCGCTGTCGCGCGGCCACTACGGCTTCAGCCAACAACGGCGTGGACGAGCCAACCGCCTCGCCCGTTCGGCGAGTCTTCACCGCATAGGACGGCTTCTCACCCGGTGTCGTGGTGATGACAAAGTCGTCGGTGATTTCGGCCGATTCCGCCTCACCCCTCCAGTTGGGGCCACCGCTGACCAACGACAGCGCAAAGGCTGCGAAGCCGAGGCTTGTCGCCGTGACGAAGACCACCAATGTTTTGCCGAGGCTGTTCATAAACCGCTCGCCGCCGATGTGTCACGGAGGATGAGTTTGTTGACGTGCGAAATCCTACTGGCCTGAAGAGACGAGCGTCAATCAGCGAATCTGCGGTGACTCATCGCAGAATCAAGAGAATCGAAGAGTCGTTCTGAGGCCGTAGCAAGGTGAGATCAGGACGATCTTCACAAGTCTTGCCTCACCAATCAGACACCCGACCTCGTGGATTACCGACGAATCGTGTTCACATTTGAACGCTTGACGAGACATCCCCGTTGACGTTTGGAATCCGGCTCCTCATTCGTCGGCAGTTTCTGATCGTCGCTGCAGACTGCCTCGACCCGTCAGCGAAATCGTCACGTTCGCACGACAGCAAATGGCCCGGTGTGACGACTGTGCGGATCACACCGCCAATGTTCATCGTTATTGGGCGAGCGGCAGAAGTTGTCATACCGGCAATTGAGGCATGACGCGCAAGCGAAGCGTGGGATGCCGAACGTCCTTCGCTTGCGCGTCAGCCTTCGATGGGTACGCTTTTTCTTGCCGCTCGCCTTATTGTCAGCTCGCCTCGTCCACGAATGCGATCCGAGGCAAGCAACCATGAGGACGTTGGAAAAGAAATTGGGTGGAAGCAGAATCCGTTTCATGTCCTCGCGTTCAGGGCCTCCCCTCTTCTCCACATTGTTCTCCCTGTTCTCTGCGGCCAAGCGACGCGGCACACACGATTCATTCCCACGACTTGGGTTGGTTCATGCCGTGGCGTGGTGACCGTGAAGCCCTTCAGTGACGGGCTACCGCCCCGATCCCCGCTCAAGATTGATTGCCTGCAAACGTGACTCTTAGCTGCCTGTGGAAAAACGTAGGGTAAGCGTCTCGCTTGCCCGTAAATGCAGTTGAAAAAGGGGCAAGCCAGAGGCTTACCCTACGTTTTTCCACAGGCTCTTAGGCCAAGTTTGGAGAGGTGGGGCGATGCCGGTTAGCGGGGAGTTTTTTTCAAACTTGGCAACCCGGCGTTTCCTTTTTCTGGGGAACCTGCCATAAACATTCGCACTTCAGTAGGCATTGGACCTACTGGAATAGGAAGATGAACGTCGCTTCGCCCACCTGCCTTTCGGCTTGTACTCTTGATGAGGTTCCCTCAGACAGTGTCCAAGATCGGCGAGCCGGTGACGCACCTCGGCCTCAGTCATGTCCGTTAGCACTCGAGTGGTGAAAAGACTTGTCGGGAGGTCTCAGTCACCAAACCTGATGCCGCGGTTTGCCGTCGCTGAATTGACTTTGATCTTCCCCGCTGCGGACTCGTGGCGGTGGTAACTAGTTTCAGAGGGCCGTTGCGGCCCGCAAAAGGACGACGATGAGCAAGAATCTGTACGTGGGCAATTTGTCTTTCAGTTGCACGGCTGACGATCTGCGCGAGCTGTTCAGTCAGCACGGCAATGTTGCGTCCGCACAAGTTGTGTCGGATCGCGAAACAGGCCGTTCGCGCGGCTTCGGGTTTATTGAGATGGGTGATGGCGGCGAAGCCGCGATCACTGGCCTCAATGGCACCGACTTCCAAGGCCGTTCGTTAACCGTGAACGAAGCCCGTCCTCGCGAAAGCGGCGGCGGCGGCGGTGGCGGTGGCGGACGCAGCGGCGGCGGCGGTGGACGCAGTAGTGGTGGCGGTTACGGTGGTGGTGGTGGTGGTGGCGGTGGTTACGGCGGCAGCGGCGGCGGTGGTCGCAGCAGCGGCGGCGGTGGTGGTGGTGGCGGACGCTACTAAGCGGCACTGGCTGCCAGCCCGCTGACAGCCGACATTTCCTAGCCATGAGATATGCAAACGCCTCCCGGCCCCCGACGGCCGGGAGGCGTTTCGCTTTGGATGTGTCTCACGCGGCAGAGGCTGACACTAACCCGAAGCGTAAGCGAGGAACGGAACACACATCCTCGTTTACACTTCGGGTTAGTGTGTTGCAGCGACAAATGTCTCACCTTCGGCCGCGTGAGGGATGGTTCATTCGTAGCGATACAGATTTCGCTTGGCAGGGTCGCACAAACCGATGCGATTGAACGGTGCGATCGCGGTTCGGATGCGGTCAGTGAACTGGGCCGTGGTCAGCGAGCGTTCTTGAATATCGCGAGTCGCCTTGGTGAGAGCCGCACTCAGTCCGGCATGGTCCGCGCTGAGAAACGCAGAGCCGCGCGTGGCTCGCCCCGCGCGACGCTCCTCTTCCGACCAGACGGCGGCGGAGAAGTAGAACATCGACAGGGCGATCATCCGCTCGAAGTCTGGGAAACCCGCGAAGCTGCCGCTGACGATGCGGTCGAGGAACTCGGTCTCGGTCTGAACGAGCGAGTCGTACCGCTTCAGTTCCCCAGCCAATTCGGTTCGTCCCCAGCAGCGCTCGATGATCAACAGCAGACGCTCAATCCCCACGAGCGTGAAGGCGTTGCCCGTCGAATGGAGCGGATCGAGGAACGTGGCCGTGTTGGGCAGCATCACCCAGTTTGGACCGGCGGATCGTTCAAGGCGACGCTGCATCCGCCCCGTCTGACGCCACGGCACGATCGGCGTAGCATGGGCGAACTGCGCGGAGACGGCTGGCAGACGCCGCATCAGACGGGCCCATTCATCCTCCGGTGCGACAGACCTGTCGAGCGGGAAGCGATTCGGATCGAGTGAGAACCCGGCGCTGGTGACTCCATTGTCGAACCGCAGCACCCACATCCAGCCTCCGTCGAAGACGTGATGCAGCGCCGCGTCGTCGCACGGATACGGGTGTTCGTTCACGCTGCCGCCTCGCGCCGAATAAAGACCGCTCCACGGCAGGACGTTGGTGAAGTGAGAGAACAACGCGCGTGATCGTGTTCGGAGTCCTTCGGCGTGCGGCCCGATACCAAGTTGCCTCGCAAGGAAGCCCCCTTCGCCCGAGGCATCCACGAGGAACGACGCTCTCGCGGTGAACGATTCGCCCGGCACATCAGCACTGTCTTGGTGAGCCGGATGCTGTGTGGATGACGCTCGATGGCCTCGCAGTTCCCAGCCATCACCCTGCGGCAGCAACGTGTCGATGTTCGTGTCGTCGAAGTAGGGGATGCCCGCCGCGACCACTTCCTTGGCGAGGAAGTGGTCGAAGTCGGAGCGAAGCCAGTGCGTGTCGGCGTCGGCGTTGGAGCGACTCGCAGCGACGAGCAATTCGTTCGCGCGGTCGGTTCGTGGACGGAAGTCTTCGCCCAGCGTGTGATGGAAATAACTGAAACCGCGTTTCAAACCGCACACGATGTCGGGATACGCCTGCTTCCACTGCGCGTAGTTGGCCAGCGGTGCCAGCCTCGGCAGGTCGTAGCGGTGCGCGAGGTCTTCCAAAATCAGATTGGCCAGCGGTGTCGAGGACTCGCCGATCGCAAAACGCGGGTGCGAACCTCGGTCGATGAGTACGGGCTTGAGGCCGATCTGCTTGAGCAGCAGCGCGAGCAGGCTCCCGCTGAAACCCGCTCCCATCACGACAATGTCCGCGTCGAGTTCGATCATGATTCTCCGGTCCCTTCGCCCCGGTGGGCAGGGAGTTCGTGGTCAGACAATCTTGCGTTGCCCGCGCGGTGAAACGAGGTCAACCCCGCAATGCAAGCTATCGCACTACTAGCCCGACGCGCAAGCGAGGGCTGGACGTTCAATGGCGGTGAAACCCTCGCTTGCGCGTCGGGCTAGTTTTGAAATGCGATCAAGTTGTCGGACCACGAGGGTGAGGGGGGCTACTTGGCTTCGTTTCCACAGCCGCATTCCACGCGCGGCTCGATCTGTTGCGACAGGTTCATCCGCCGCAAGCGCGCGATGCGTGCCGGACCACACTGCGTGCAGTCACAGAATTTCTCGGCATCCCACAGGTCGATGAAAACTCGTCTCATTGAGTCGCCCGCCCGGCAGAGTTCGATCCCGCGTTCCAACACTTCCTCCAGACTGCGAATCGTGGGGGGAGCGAAATCACCCGACTCGGCCAAGCGGTCCATGATGCCGTTCCCCGCGCGAGTCGGGATGACACTACAGACGTTCGCGCCGACATCGAAGGCGTGGGCGAGAGACTTCACACACCATTCGATTCCGTCCCGTTCATTCAGGCCGGGAGGTTTGAGCAGCAGGAAGGCTCGCACGTCGATGTCGTGTCCGCGCAGGAAGGTGGCAGCGCGGTCGAAGTCCGCCACGGTCATCCGTTTGTTCAGCCGCGAGAGGATGTCCGGATGAACCGTCTCCAGACCAAGAGCGACTTCGAGCCGAGGGCCATCGTTTAACCGCGTGGGCAATGCCCCGCGCGATTCAATGACTGGCCCGCAGTCGCGCGGGGCGCTGCCCACGCGGTTAAACGAGGATGTCAGCAGCTCGCGGAACGTCACGCAGCGGTCGTCCGTGAGTCGCGGATGATTCTCGACGATGATGGTCTCGAAGTGACAGACCCGGGCCGCGATGGCGGCGTGATCTTCGGGCGGGATCGCTTGTGCATCGAAGAAATTACCAGCGTTGTAGAGCTTGATGTGCCGCGCACCGGGCAGCCGCGCCAAGGCGTGATCGATCTGCGCGGGGATTGCTCCGATGGGAACTCGCTCATCCAGCGTGTACTTCCAGAGATCGCACATCGTGCAGCGGAACGGGCACTCTTGGTTGGTCAGGAAGATCGTCGCGACATCCTCCACGCGCCCCGAAGCGGCCCGCTCCGGCTCGACCAAGTACGCGTAGGGCCGCCACGGATCGAGCGGCTGCTTCGGCGGGCGGGCGGCGAGAATGTCGGCATCGTGCATGGATAGTTGTGGGTCGAGTAAGAACGGTTCTATCGGCCGTTGTGTGGCTGAAAGCCCGTAGGGTAAGCGTCTCGCTTGCCAGTGATTGCCGTTTGGATAAGCGGGCAAGCGAGACGCTTACCCTACGTCTCTCCTCTCGGTGATCGCGGCGCGGGGGCGAGGGTTGCTTCGAGTCGAGTGAGCAGCGCGTCGATTTCGAGGGACTCGGCTGCTGAGAGCAACTCGTCGCCGAAGCGGACTCGGCAGAAGCAGCGTGAGAGAGCCAACGGCACTTCGTTGAGGCTGGCGGCACGCAGCTCCGCAGCAAACGTCTCGGCGGCGCGGGCGGAGAATTCGTGATGCGTTTGGGTGGGATCACGCTCCAGTCCGCGTGACTTCATCAACCGGACGAACCGCTCGTAGAACTCGACCCACCGCCGTTGCTGGGACTGGCGCGAGCGCTGTTTTCGAGACCAGCCCCACTTCAGGCGGAACAGGTGATGCCGGAAAAACCACAGCGACGACACGCCCGACCACAGCACGGCGGCTCCTCCGAAGCTGAGCCAGTTGCGTGGATTGAAGACCAACTGGATGAAGGCTTCCACGCTCGATTCGGGCGAAAGCCAGACCGACACGAGTCCCTCCCAGATCATCGTGACCAGCTCACGGGTCGGGCCGTAGAGCACCTCCTCTTGCGTGTCCATCGAGATGTTGACGACGTTGGCACTCCACAGGTTGGAGACGCGCGAAGAGACATCGGTCCAGACGGAACGCCGCGCGGCAACATCCGCCACACTGGCGGTTCGCTCTGAGTCGGGAGTCCCATCCAGCGTGATCCAGACCTTGCGGTCGATCAGCGCTTCGGCCCACGCGTGCGCGAATCGCTGTTGAATGACCAGCGTTCCATCGGGACGCATCTCGCCCCCTTTGAAACCGGTGATGAGCCGCGCGGGGATGCCCACCGAACGCAGCATGAGAACCAAGGCGGAGGCAAAGTATTCGCAGTGTCCTTCCCGGCGATTGAACAGGAAGTCTTCGACCGGATCGATCTGGGCATCCTGAACCGACAGGCTGAGGCTGTACTTGTACTCGCCCGAGTCCCGCAGATGAGCCTCTAGTGCGCGGGCTGTTTCCAAGTTGGTGATGGGACGCCCCCGCGCTTTGAACTCGTCGCCGACAATCCTGCTGGCGAGCGTCGTCAAGCGGACCAATTGATTCGGGATCGGACTGTTGTTCCGCAGATAACCAGACGACAAATACTTGGCAAACGTCTCGGGACTGACATCCAAGCCCGCGGAATCTTCCTGATGCGCGACCGGCAATTCCGAATCGACCGTGTAGCGCACGGCACCGACGCGCGGAAAGCCTGAGCCGCGAAAGGCCAGGTCCGACAACGTTCGATACCGACCACTGAACCGCCCTTGTTGGTCGATCAAACGTGTCGGGCGGCCCATGCAAAACAGGACATCGGTGGAGATCGGTTCGAGGCGAATTTCCTGCCGGACGGTGGTCGATTCGCGCGTCGGAGCGATCTCTTGAGGACTCTGCTCGCTCAGCCTGTCGGGCAACCAGCGCTGATTGAAGTAGGTTGTCAGGACGGCCCCGCGAAACAGTGGCTCGGGAGTGCCGAGACGTTTGGCATAGGCTTGCGGCGACATCAAATTGCCCGTGCGCGGGAACGTCAACCGCATCTCCATGACCGGCTCGACGCTCTCCAAGATCGTCCCCAAATCGCCAAGCCGCACGTCCGAGGAGAACCCCGAAATGGATCGGCGCGTCGCACTGAACATGTCGTCGCCGGTGTCGAAGCTGACCGGTGCGCCGACCCACGTGCGCGGGATCAAAACGAAGAGCAACAGACTCACCATCAGACCGGCGATCGAAGCGGATACGACCCCCCATGTGAAACGCCACGACGACCAGCGGATATAGCTTCCCTGCTGGATCGAACTGATGGTCTCGCTGATGAACGTGTTCGCCACACGAGGCACGTCCGCATCGAGACCATTCTTGCACGAGACCCCGCCGCCATCGCGGCTGACGTTCTCGGCAAAACGCTCTTCCGTGACGCACAACGAGAAAACCGACAGCGTCCACGTCGCCACAAACATGTAGCCCACGAGACAGACGCCGAACCAGCTTCCGGGAGAGAGCACCGAAGCGACGGCGACTTGCAGCACGCCGAGCGCCAGCAACAGCCAGCAGCGGTAGGTCGTCTTGTGCTGGAGCGACACGATCCAGGTGAGGTAGACCAGCAGGTGCGTTCCCGCGAGCAGCTTCCCCTCGTGGTTGCCGCTGACGAACTCCTGCCCCGCAAACGTGATCGCGATGACACCGCAGGCGTTGGCCAGTTGATCCGACATGCCGCGCGGCGGACGCTCGCCCCGCGCGTGGCTCGTCCCCTCACGCGGCCGCCGCTGGCCGAAGACTTCGCACCACCAGAAGCCCAGCAGCACGAACGGCAACGAGTAATACGGCAACCAACTGCGGTCTTCCGCCGCGCCGAGAATCCACCCAACCAGCGCCGTCAGGCCATACAGGCTCAATTTGAAGACGGTGGCAAGGTCCATGTGTCAGGCCTAGTGAAGTCAATGTCGTGCGTGTCAGGTACGTGGAGTCTTCGAGTTTGCAACGCGACTCATTGAGTCAAGTTTTCGTTTTTGCCTTCAAAGTAGCCTTCCTCGCTCCGCGTGAAGACAGCCGTGCGAGAATTCAACGTTGATTGTCCCATCGACCTCTCCACTGACTCGGCTCTCTTCACGCGGAGCGAGGAAGGCTACTTTGGCCTGAGGCACTGCCCTCGCTGGGATCTTCCAACAAGTCTGGTGTCGCCACCGGCTCATCTTCAAAGTTCAGGACGGCTTCGATCTGGTCGAGACTCGCAACTCTCAGAATGTGAACTCGCGGGCTGCCAGCGGCTGGTCCCAAGGCGTCACCGACATCAACCGGTCGTGTCGTGAGTAGTACGATTTGAGTGGAGGCTGTTGTGCGCAGCAACGTCTCGTCGAGCAGGCGGCGAGTCTCACTGGCGGCTCCCGGTTCGACGAGGGCCAGTCCGTCAAACAGGGATTCGAGACTGGCCGAGACGCACTGTCCTTCCCAGTGAAACGCGGTTGCTCCCGCCGCCGCCAGCGACAGCATCCCGTCGCGACAGTCGCGACCGTGTTCGATGATCAGCGTCAGCGCGAGGCTCAGCGTCCGTTCGAGCAATTCGAGATGGTCGTCGTCCGCGTTCGATCCGGAGAGTGCTCCGCGCGACTTGGGAGACTGATACAGATCGACGACCACGGCTAGGTTGAGGCTGCGGTTTTGTTGGTACTCACGCAGGATTAACTCGCCACGTCGGGCCGATGTGCGCCAGTGAATGTCGCGCGGGTTGTCACCCGTGCGGAACTCGCGCAGCCGATGGAACTCGTCCTGGAAGATGCCCTGTCGCGGCTGGGGTCGAGCGACCAATTCGGCCTCACCGACCCAGTGGCGTTTCCAATGCGGATTGAGCCGACCGATGCGCGGGTAGACGAGGACTTCACCCGGCTCTGCAAACTGACGGCTTCGTTCGACCAGTCCCAACGGAAACCGCGACGACACGAGGAGCGGCCCCAACCGATGGAGGCCGCGTCGCGCCAACCGGAGCTGATAGTGTCCGGTCTGCGAACTGCGCGGTGCGACACGAGCGAACAGCACGCTGACCGACAAGGTCTCGACCGCGTGAACGATCTCGTCGCGGACGGTCATCATCCACAACGCCAACAGCGGGTGGCGGTTTGTTAGCGTCACCTCGACCCCGAACAACTCGCCCGCCATTGCACGACGCGGGGCCGAACGGGCGATGCGTGCCGCCTTCAACATGCCAAACGTCAGTGAGCCGTTCACCACAAACGGTCCCGCCATCATCGCGAAGACCAGCAGCAACGTGTTCTGCTTCGTCAGCATCGCCCCCGTGAACAGCACACACATGATCCCCAAATAGGCGAAGCCTTCCGAGGGGATCAGCATCCGGTGGCTACCGAACTGCGGTGTCGCCATCACTCCGCGCGTCGCCGACATCGCCATCGCGATCTGCATCAAACCGATGAAACCGATGAAGACGACGACTGTGCGAAAGGCGATTTGCTCCGGCACACCCCAGCCCGCCGTCAGGCTCTTCAGCAGGAAGTAGGCGACCCCCAAACCGATGGCTACCGCCAGCGCGAGAACGCCTGTGATCCAGCGAATCAGGTTGCGACTCGGCAGCGTGCGCGCTTCCGGCAAGCGCGTCGCCGAATTGCCATTCGAGTGGGGAGCCGATGCCATCAGAAGTTCGCCAAGAGAGGCCGTGAAATCAGACTGGTGTGAGATTTAGAGCGTATTTCAAAACTAGCCCGACGCGCAAGCGAGGGCTTCACCATCATCGAAGGTCCAGCCCTCGCTTGCGCGTCGGGCTAGTTTTTCGAGGCAAAACAGGTTTTGAAATGCCCTCTAGACTCGATGAGAACCGAAGCCGGAGAGGTTCGAGGCATTAGACACGAGCGGCCCCCCAAGTCTCCAGCCACTCGACGATTCGCTCCAGCGTGTCACGCCAGTCCGCTTCGTGAAGCAGTTCGTGAACGTGGTCGGGAAGTGCGATCAACTGCTTTGTGCGCGTCGTGGTCTGTTCCAGCCAGCGGGTCACGAGATCGCCGTCCGTCGTGCGATCAGAGAGACCTTGCAGCGCGAGGACCGGCACCGTGATCCGTTCCACATCGCGATGGACTTCGGACAGCGCAGCCTCCATCGCGAAGAACCAACTCGCCGTGACCGTCTTCACGATCAGCGGATCGGCTCGCCGTTCGCGTGCGAAGCCTTCGTCGCGCGTCATGTTGCGGGGATCGAGTCCGTTGCGGAACCGCGCTTCCGGATAAACCTTCACGAGGAGTCGCCCCAGCCACCGCTTGAGTGGGCTGACATACACTTTGACTCCCAGCAACGGCGAGGTCAGCACGAGGGCCTCCGGCTGAACGCACCCTGTTTGCACCGCCCGCAGTGCCACGAGGCCTCCCATGCTGTGAGCACCCACGACCGCGCCACCCGCTCCCAACTCGAACCGCTTCCAAACCGCCGCCACATCCGCCGCGTACTCATCGAACGACCGGACATGAGTTCGCACACCGGTCGAACGCCCGTGCCCTCGCAAGTCGATGAGAATGATCCGCCAACCGCGCTCGTTCAGAAACTCCGGCAGATGCAGATAGCGACCGCCGTGTTCTCCCAGCCCGTGAATCCAGACGAGCGTGCGCGACGAACATCCCGTCAGTGGAGCATCCCCGTTCAATTCCGATCGACCCGCCAGCCGGCCGGGAGACGGCGAAAAATCGCGCACATGGAGGCGGAGGTTCCCGAAGGTCTCGACCTCGACCTCATCTACTAACCGCATCGAATCCCCTTTCAAGTTGGTGTGCCAAAATCGCGATCACCCAAGACATTCGTGACGTACTTTTAGAGGGGGAGACGAACGTTTTTCGAGTCCGGCAGGTAAATTGCGAAGTCCGGCTTAGCTTTGTTAGCCGGACTTCCTTCCGGGATGACGCCCTCTACAGAGAAGTCCGGTTTTCAGAAAAGCCGGACTTCAAATCGGAAAGGCCAGTCTTCAAAGGAGTTCTACTGTACGCGAGTGAGGATGGCACATTTCGCACTAACCCGAAGCGTAAGCGAGGATGTGAGTTCCGTCCTCGCTTACGCTTCGGGTTAGTGTCAGCTTCTGCCGTGAGTAGTATTGTGGTGTTCGATGGCACTCGTGCTGCCGACCGCTTGAAACTGCCGATGATGTGTTCGTCAGGCACGTTGTGGCACGAAACCGCGAATTGCAACCCCCAGTTTGAATCAGTAGACTCGCCCGCGATTTGTGGGCCGAACAGGTCTCAAAACTTATCAATGACGTTTCCGACAAAAGTCAAAGTAGTAGGCACATTCCATGTGCCGTTGGCCGAATTCCCCTACAAATTTCGCTATCGCGGACGGCACACGGAGTGTGCCTGCTACTTTTGTCGGAGATGTCATCAATGCCCGTGGCACGATCCGCAAGACCCGTTTCTTCGGAAGTCCTCGGTCGCAGCCCATCTGCGAGGAGTCGATCATGAGCGCTAATCTGAACGTCAAGCAGACCGAAGTGTTCGAGATGGAGATCGAGAACAGCCGCTTTCCCAAAGCGCTGGTCATGGCGTTTTCGGTCAGCCTCGGAATCCATCTCCTGCTGCTGTGCGGGTTGGCGTTGGTCAAATTCTCGTCGGTGAGGATGCAGGAATTCACCGAGGTCACCAGCAGCCTCGAAGAGAGCGAAGAAACGGCCCTGAAGTTCGACGCCACACTCACAGATCAAATTGGCGGCGACACGGCCGTCACCAGCTTGGCGACATCTCAAGAAGCCGCGAATAGCGTGGCTCGGAACCCTCAAGAAGAGGTGGACCGCTCGATCTCTGAGAATCTGGTCGTGGCCGCGCCTCAGACCGACGAGATCGTCAAGCCGGCCAAAACGGACGTGCTCGCGTCCGTGGCAACTCAGGGAGCGACCGAACATTCGGCGGGTGTCGAAGGGGCCGTGGATCGCCTCACATGGGAAATCGCCACCACACTTCGAGACAAGAAGGCGCTCGTCGTCTGGCTGTTCGATGTCTCGCCGTCGCTGAAGGCACGCCGCACCATGATCGCCGACCGCATCGAAAACGTGTACGACCAACTCACGTCGCTTAACGTCTCCAATGACAAAGTTCTCAAGAGTGCCATCGTCACCTTTGGTGAAAAGACCAGCATCCTGACCAAGGATCCACTGGATGATCCCGCCGATGTGGTGAAGATGGTGCGGAACATCAAGTCGGAGTCGTCCGGCAACGAGAACACGTTCGAGGCCGTCATCGCCGTCGCGAGGCACTACCAAAACTATCGCACGCAGATGCACCGCGATGTCATGATCATCATCGTCACCGACGAGGCAGGCTCCGATTCCAAGAAGAACCTTGAGCAGGCGATTACCCAGACCAAGCGGTACGGGATGAGGTGCTACTGCGTCGGCGATGCCGCTCCGTTCGGTAAGGAGACCACTGAAGCCCCGTTCGAGTTGGAGACCGGCGAGACGGTGATCGGTGTCATGCACCGTGGCCCCGAAACGTTTTACCCCGAACGAGTCCGGCTCCCTTACTGGGGATCGAATAGCTACGACCTCGACAACATGTCATCCGGCATGGGGCCTTACGGGCTGACGCGACTGTGCGCCGAGACCAACGGGCTGTACTTCATCACGGACGAAGGTCGCAGTTCGATCAAGCTCGATCCCCAAGTGATGCGGAACTACGCCCCGGACTACCGGCCGATCCCGATGATCGACAAAGAGATCAGTCAGAACAAAGCCAAGATGGCACTGCTGGAAGTCTGCCGCTTGCTCACGCTGGACAGTGTCCCGCTGCCCCGTCTCGATTTCCCCGCCGAGAACGACACCGTTTTGCGAGTTGCCATCGGTGATGCTCAAAAACCGCTGGCGGACTTCGAGTACAAGCTGGAGGGTTTGATGCGCGTCCTCGAACCGGGTGAGAAAGACCGCGCCAAGATCAAGGACGCCCGCTCGCGTGCTGGCTATGACCTCGCGATGGGCCGCGTGCTGGCACTGCGAGCACGCAGCTTCGGCTACAACGCCATGCTCGCCGAAATGAAGAGTTCACCCAAGAAGTTTGAGAAGCCCGGTAGCAACCAGTGGCTGCTGAAGGACTCGAAAGAAATCTCGTCCGGTGCCGCCACGAAGAAACTCGCCACGCGAGCGCTCGAATACCTGCGCCGTGTAATCGACGAACATCCCGGCACGCCTTGGCAGTTCATGGCCGAACGTGAACTGAGTACTCAACTCGGCTGGGAATGGAAGGAATCGACCTACAACCCTAACCCCGTAGGCATGGGCGGCGGTAAAGAAAAAATGGGACCGAAGTTCATCGAAGTCGAAGACCCCGTGACCAAAAAGAAGGTCAAGAAGATGATCGACAAGGATCCGGTGCGACGCGACATTTGAACCGGGCCTTAGCAGCCTGTGGAAAGGGATTGCGATCCCGATCCTGAGCGTTTGAAAGGGATTTCAAACAGACGAACTGGAGGGTGACGACAAGCGTTCTGCTGGCGGCTCTCTCCGCAAAACGACGTTGGCTGAGGATGGTGCCAACGGTCGATCGTTGTTGTCGTTCCTCATCACGGTGAAGCGTCCCCGAATTCTCGGAGCGGTCACCCTGTTGTCGTTTTCCGTCCGTTCATCGCCTCTGTCCCCGGAGTTCGGTGTTCATGAATCCCACCTCGGAACTGACCCCTGAGACCCACCGTCTCCCCGTTCCCAAATCGGCCGCTGTTGGCCTGCTCATCTCTCTGTCCGTCCATGCCGTGCTGCTCCTCGGCCTCTCGTTGGTCGTCTTCAAAACGCCGCTCCAGCAGTTGCAGATGGTCGTCGATTCGGTCTTCACCGAAGAACGCCTGCAAGAAGAGTTCACCGAGGACGTGGAACAAACCACGGAAGTGGCGGAGACGGTCAATTTCATCACCGGGTCACAGGTGATTGGAGCGGCTGCTGCGGTGGGTGGCGGCGGCGGTGGAGGCGGCAACGGCGGAGTCGTCGCGAGCCAGAGACTCGACGACGCCCAGAGCCTTAAAGAGCCTGTGGTCAAAGTCAACATCGGTGCCATGTCGGTGCCGGGGCTGGGAATCATCGGCAAGGACTTGGGGGCGGGACAGGTCTCGGGCGAAGCGGGCCGCGTGGTCGAGGGTTACGGAGCGGCGCTCGGACAGATGACCCAGGAAATGCTCCGCATGATGCGCGAGTCCAAAGTTCTCGTGGTCTGGTTGTTCGATGAATCGGACAGCATGAAGGACGATCAGAAGGAGATTCGCGAACGCTTCTACAAGGTCTATGAAGAACTCGGCTTGGTTCAGAAGCACGAGGGCAACAAGCTCAAGCTGTCGGACGAGGTGCTGCTCACGTCGGTCATGAGTTTCGGCAAGGACATCTCCGAACACACGGTGTCGATGAAGCCCACCTCCAACACCGAGGAGATCAAGAAAGCCATCGACAAAATCAAAGTCGATGAGAGCGGCCTCGAGTACACCTGCGCCGCAATCACCGCCGCCGTTCGCAAGTACCAGCAGATCGCCGTCCGCGCGAAAAGGAAGCTGGTCTTGATCGTCGTCACCGACGAATCAGGTGACGATGGCGAACACCTCGAAGAGACGATTCAGTTGTGCAAGAACGCGGAAGCCCCGGTCTATGTTCTCGGCCATTACTCGGTGTTCGGCTATCCCTACGCGCATACCAAGTGGATCGATCCCAAGTTTGGCCTGACTCACTGGCTCAGGATCAACCGTGGTCCCGAGACCCCGTTTCCCGAATGCCTGCAGTTCGATGGACTGCACGAACGCTGGGACGCCTTCTCCAGCGGCGTTGGCCCTTACGAGCAGGTACGCCTCGCCAAACAAACAGGCGGGATTTTCTTCATGCTGCCGGGCAATGAGGACAATCTGGGCGGCGCGGGTTCCGTCGAACAGCGCAAGTTTGAACTGCTCGATATGCAGGAGTACCTCCCCGATCTCAACTCGCGCATGGAGTACGCAAAGGACCGCGATTCGAGCAAGTTTCGCGATACGCAGTGGGAGGTCATCAAGGCCCTCAACCCGCACACCGATGCGGAACTGAGAATGCAGTCAACCTGGTACAGCATCGATTCGGCGATCTTCGCCACTCAAGGCGAGACCACGTTTAAGCGTGCGATGCGTGCGATGGGCCTGCTCAATGAGGCCGTGAAGCGACTCGACTCGGTCAAGAAACTGCGTGACAAGGAACCGTCCGAACGGTGGCGAGCCAACTATGACCTGATGCACGCGCAGTGTTTGGCCTACCGCGTGCGACTCTTCCAACTCCTGCTGTCGCTCGACCAGCACCAAGTGCAAAAGCCGCGACCCAAGGACGACACCAAAAACTACTGGGACATCCACCGCGTACCGGAGCTTCTGGAACCGACGAAGGAACAGGTCAAGCAGACCAAGGTCGATCTGGACGAACTCAAGCGGCAAAACGAAACCGCGCGGGCGGAGTATCAGGCGGTGATCGAAAACCACCCACGAACACCTTACGCGCGGCGTGCCCAATGGGAGCTGCAGTACGGTTTCGGCATGAAGTTCGTCGAAGTTTATCGGAACCCGAACTTCGACAGAATTGCCGACATCAAGCTCCCCAAACAGTAAGTCCTGCGAAGTCCTTGCCTTCTTTCTCGCCCGGCTTTCATCAGCCGGACGACTCTGTTCTTTGACTCCTCTCGGCGCGATTGGATTCGATGCGAACCGGCCGCTATACCTCGCGCGGGCATTGATGAGACATCTGAGCGGGGTGGCGTCAGCCCAATCTCGTTCGGCACGAATGGTGCCGGTCGATAGGTGGGGGAGTCAAGCGGGTGGGATTATGCGGTGGGGTGTCGGGAGGGTGGTCGATCGGCGTGGCGGCTACGGGAGAGCGTGGTGGTGATGTCGGTGACCGCGCCGCGTGAAGGGGCTCGGGCGGGACGGTGGGCTCCGCGAGCGGTTTGGTCAGCGTGGTGTTTGTTTCGCGGTCAGTCGGAGCAGGCCGTCGAGGAGTTCGTCTTCCTCGGCCCAGCCTTGCAGGTCGAGGCAGATCAGTTCGAAGCCGCGGCGGCCGACGTTGTCGCCGAGAGTCAGGCTCCTCAGCAGCGCGGCAATCAGCGCACAATACACTTGGATCATCACGCCTTCGGGTTTGTGGCTCAGCAGATGACGGCAGCCCAACACATGTTTGAAGAAGCGGAAGAACAGTTCGATGGACCAGCGCAGCTCGTACAGGGCGGCGATGATTTCGGCCGGCACGTCGAGCAGGTTCGTCAGCAGGACGATCTGGTCCGAGTTGGTTTTGTCGGTGCGTCGTCGTCCCTGGGCGACCTTTTGGAT
>JAYSQC010000163.1:0-8296 GCA_043721755.1 Schlesneria sp. | reverse complement strand
AAGCCCCCCGGTTCTTCCAAAGCGGGCTTACGCCCAAGAACCGGGGGGCTTACGCCGCCCCGCTCAGATGTCTCATCACTGACCGCGCGAGGTATATCTCACCCCTCCATTGCGGCCCAGTCGATCAGTTGGATTTCGGGGCGAACGATTTCGATGAACGTGCTGCGTTGAGCGGCTCGGATGCCTTTGCCGCCGCGCGAGGTGAGTTCGTATTTCATCTGGCCGAAGACGAGGACTTTGTCGCCACTGGTCATCACGCGGAGGCAGTCGCTGGGGCGAGCCATCTGGGCGGCACCGAGGACTTCATCACCAGCCTCAGCGAGCTTGATGCCGCGCACCCCTTTGCCTGCTCCCGACAGAATCGGCACATCGTCGAGAGCGAAGTGCGTGACTCGCGCTTGCTTGGTGGCGATGAACATGGAGGTCGCGTCTCGCACCAACTCCACCCACACCACGCGATCGCCTTCGGTCAGGCGGCAATACTTGCGACCCGACTTCGTGGACGGCGTGCGGAAGGGGGCCAGCGGCAGACGCATGATCTGTCCGTGCAGCGTGAGGACCAAGAAATAGGGGCTTGGCGGCAGGTCGCCCTTCACTTCGACATCGGCCGGCGTGAAGCGGGCGTCCGTCGTCAGAGCGGCCATGATGCTGACACCGTCTCCCAACTTGACGTGCTTGGAAATCGGTTCGCCATAGCCGGACGAGGCCGGGATGTCGGTCAGGCTGAGCGTGTACGCGACGCCATCAGCGGCGAAGAAGATCGCGGTGTCGGTCGTGCTGCCGGGGATGACATCAAGAACTGAATCGCCTTCACGCACGCGCGTGGTCTCGACGCTTTGCAGACGCCCGACGCGCTTGATCCAACCTTCGCGCGTCAGCACGACGTTCGTGTTCTCTTTGACGATGTACGTCGCCGCGTCGAACTCAACGATCTCATTGCTCTTGCCAATTGCCGTACGCCGTTTGTCGGAGTGCTTGGTGCCGAACTCTTCGAGTTCTGTTCGGACGACCTTCCACAGGAGTTTCTCACTGGCCAGTAGCTTTCGCAGCTTGTCAGCCGCTTTCTGTTGCTCGCCCAACTCTTCGAGGATCGTGTTGATCTCGAGCGTTGAGATGCGATAGAGCTGCAATTCGAGGATCGCCATCGTCTGCTCTTCGTCGAGCGAGAAGACCTTCATCAGCTTCTCGGCCGCGTCCCGTTTGCCGCTGCTGGCACGAATGATCTTCAACGCGCGGTCCAAGTCGTTGAAGAGGAGCGCGAAGCCTTCCAGGATGTGGATCCGGTGTTCATGCTGGCGCAGTTGGAACTCAAACCGCAGCCGCACCGTCTTGAGCCGGAACGTCAGAAAGTGCCGGACCATCTCGACGAGGTCCAGACGCAGCGGACCGAGCGTGCCGTGTTCATCCGGCACGAGGCACGTCGGGTTGTACGCGAAGTTTTGTTCGAGGGCTGTGTGCTTGTAGAGGTACGTCATCACCGTCGCGGGATCGGTCCCCGGCTTGAGATCGAGGACGATACGGAGACCGTTCTTGTCGTCGGTCTCGTCGTTCGAGTCGATCAGTTGCGGCACCTTTTTGCTGTTGACGATCGCTCCAATTTCGGACGCGACCGGGCCGGAATCGACTCCGTACGGAAGCGAGTAGATGACGATCCGGGTTTCGACAACCGCTTTCTTCTCTTTGTCGAGCCTCCATTCGGCCCGGACCTTCATGCTGCCGCGGCCCTCTTCGTAGATGGTCCGCAATTCCTCGCGGTCGGTCATCAGGCGACCACCGAGCGGGAAGTCTGGCCCCTTGATGTGCTTGAGCAGGTCTTTGGTCTCGGACTCCGGCTCGTCGATCAGTTGGAGACACGCCGCGATCACTTCGCCCAAGTTGTGCGGCGGGATGTTCGTCGCCATGCCAACCGCGATCCCGGTCGCTCCGTTGACGAGCAGGTTTGGAAACTGAGCGGGCAAGACAACCGGTTCGTTCTTCCGACCGTCGTAGTTCGGACGCATCTCGACCGTTTGGAATCGTAGCTCGGTCATGAGCTGTTCGGAGATCGCCGTGAGTCGCGCTTCCGTGTACCGATCGGCGGCGGCGGGCAGGCCCATGATCGAGCCGAAGTTGCCCTGCGGATGGATCAGCGGGTAGCGGAGCGTGAAGTCTTGTGCCATCCGGACGAGGGCGTCATAGATCGCCATTGGGCCGTGAGGGTGATAATCGCCGCTGGTGTCACCGGCAATTTTGGCGCACTTGTACGGCTTGCTGTCCGCCGTGAGACGCAGTCCCTCGTACATCACGTACAGGATGCGCCGCTGCACGGGCTTCAAGCCATCGCGCACGTCAGGCAAGGCGCGGGACGTGATGACGGACATCGCATAGTTCAGGTAGCGCCGGCGCGTC
Organism: Schlesneria sp.; assembly: GCA_043721755.1. Classification (GTDB taxonomy): domain Bacteria; phylum Planctomycetota; class Planctomycetia; order Planctomycetales; family Planctomycetaceae; genus Schlesneria. Next base: position 5,908 of record JAYSQC010000163.1, on the reverse strand, counting down.
TCCTGCCCCAGCGGCACATAATGAATGCGATCTTCGGGTTCATCACTGCCGCCGTTCGTCGCATCCGAATCCCGTTTCGCCAACGTGGCCTCCTTGCTGTGTCGTCTGTGATTTGGCCGGTGAGCAGCAGGGCGCTCGCCCAATGTCTCTTACTTTACGAACCCGAAGTGTGAGCGAGGGCGATGACAAGGGGCGTTTCCCAGTGTCGCCCTCGCTCACGCTTCGGGTTCGTGGACTGAGTGCCCTTGGCCGTCAGCACTTCGGATCTGTGAAACAGGGCTGACGCCCAAGAACCGGAGGGCTGACGCCACTCCGCTCAGATGCCTCCTGCTTGTGATACGGGAGGTGTCCCACGTTGTGACGCGGGAGGTATATCGTCGCTTAAGGTCGAGTGGTTGACTGAGTGATGAAATTGGGGGCGACCACTGTGAATGAACTCCCCTGACTCGCATCACACTGCGTCAACTTTTCCGGTCGCAGTGACCTCGCCGATCTCGTCAACTGAGTCGGTTGTGCGGGTTGTACAGCGACATCTAAGCCGTTGGCGAGTCACGGGTTGCCAATTTATGGGGACCAAGGCCAACGCACACGGAATGACTCATTCAGGCGGACCTTTCCGGCCGAAAGCTTGATGTACTCGGTGAGGAGCGCTGACTGAGGGCGAAGCCAATTTTGCCTCGCCAGACTGATCAGCCAGAAATCCAGGGAGGGATTTGATGAAACGCCACTTGTTCTCATTCGCAGCCTGCACGAAGTTCGCAGTCTGCACCGTGGTTCTCTCAGCATTCATGCTGCCAACGGCGCGTGCTGCTGAAGAGTTCTCGGACCCGTTTGCTGCGGAACTCGCCGCGCCACCAGCGCTCACATTTGAAGAGGCCACAGTCGAGGCGAGCGCCGTGACCAATGTGGTTCCGTCGTTGTTCGCCCCGACCGAAGTTCCGGCTCGGCCCGCGATTCTTCAACAGAGCGCCATGATGCAGCAAGTGGCTCCGCAGCCAGTGGGTGCGGACGCGGGCATGATGGGTCCGCAGGGACCGCAGCAACAGCAGGGCTATGTCCGGTTGAATGCTCCGCTGTACCCGTCGCCCCGACCGAACATCCCGATCTGGACGGGTTCGACCATGATTACGAATCAGGCCTTCGCGCCTCACGAAATGCTGTACCCGCACACCTACAAAGCGATCTATCCCCCGTTCTATCACAAGGTCAAAGGGGGCTGGATTGTGACGCCCTTCGGCGTGCGATCTCACGAGCGTTGGGAGCTGCAAGGAACGCAGGTTCAGGTGAAGTACCGTTCGCAACAACCGGGTTGGTTCCGCTGAGAGAGCAGTGTTGATGGAAGTGGTAGATCCAGTGAACAGCCCCGGTTTGTGAACTCGAATTGCCGAGTGCTTCGTGCGAGACCATACGACTGACGATAAAGGATGTTTCCATGAATGGCTTGTCGGGCGAACGGCCTTCAGCAACGAGTCGAATCCGGCAAATGGCCCTGCTGCTGATCGCCGGAGGGATGATCGCATCGACTCGGAGTGACTCGGCCGAACCGGGTGCGAGATTGCCGGTGCAGTCGGCGAGTCGCGTTCATCGAACGACATCCGGCGCGGTGCCGAGCAACGACGCACACCTGAACTGCGAACACGAAGACTGGCGAACAAAGCAGTGGGACGAATGCCGCTGGGGCGGGCGATTGCACGCTCGATCCCAAGCCTACAGCAACGAGAAGGAAGCTTGGCACCTGTACATCAGAGGTGTCGGGCCTGCGATCCATGAGCGTCCGGTCGCTCGACCGTACTGGTGAATGACGCCTTGACATGAGGTGAGTCTCTGACTGGACGCGGCAGCACGTTCAGCCACTCACCGTGTGCCTGAACGAGTTGTAGTGACACGAAGACCGGGCAACGAAACCTTGACGAGGGACTTCCCTCGACGAGCTGGCTGTTGCGACGAAGACGATTACCGCCGCAGGTCGGCGTGAAGGGAAGGATCTGAGAGATGAAACCGCTATTCCAGACCATCGTGCGGACATCGTTCGCGGCCGGACTGAGCTTGCTCGCGTGTGCGGGGGTCCAAGCTCAAGACGACTCCGAGGGAATCGTTCGCATCAGCAAACCGAAGACCGCCGCCGTGATGACACAGCCGGTGAGTCCCGCGTCGTTCGGCCACCATCAGGGGGCGATGGTGCAGGGGAACTGCAACGCTCAGGGTGGCGGAAGTTGCCAATCGGGCAACGGCCAGTGCCAACCGACGTTTCGCGAGGACTGGCGAACGTCGGATTGGAACGGCGAATACCGAGGCTCGGACGTTCACCTGAGATCCCAAGCGCACCGTCTCGCCATGGAGCAGCGCTGGTGCAATCGGTTCGGTCATCAACCGGGCATGTACTACCACGATGAAACGGGGGGAGCGATGGTCGATTACTTCCGCTGCAAGTTCAAATACTTCATCCCCACGGGAGCGGGTGGAGCGGGAGTTCCGATTGTCGGCAAGTATGGTCGCGTCTATCCGCAAGACCCGCATTACTTCGATCAGCGCGATGGTCAAGTGTGGGCCGCTCAAGGTTACGGCGCTCCGATGGCCGTGCCGCTCGCGCCGGTTGTCGGCCACACCTACAACTATGGCTGGGGAATCCCTTCCAGCCGCCTGACGCCCATTTCGCATCCGGCTTATTGATGACCTGTTGATGACTTTCGGACTACTGGTCGGCCAACTTGATGTTGCGGGGTTGTTCAAGCACTAGCCCGACGCGCAAGCGAGGGCAAACCGTCGTAAAAAGCGAAGCCCTCGCTTGCACGTCGGGCTAGTGATGAACCCCCCAATACAAAAATTGGCCGACCACGACACACCTTCCCGGCAGCACGACGTACTGTCCGCCGGACACTCCAACTCGCGACAGCGGCCATTCGACCGTGACCTGAAGGAACAGACGCATGAACTCCCTGAAACTGAACTGGCTGGCTGCGGTTGCGATGTTGGTGGCTCCCGCCGTGGTTCCGATGGCTCACGCTCAAGATGTGGGTGCGCCAGGCATCGTCCGAATTACCGACAGCAAGATTACCGACAGCAAGCCGCGATGGACTGCCCAGCCAGCTTCATTCCACGGTCATCAACACGCGGCGGTTTACGGTGATGTGGGAAACTGCCCCACCGGGGATTGTCAGAACGGGAACTGCCAGTCCGGTCACGGCTGTTTCGGTGAACGCTACTGCGGCAAGAACTCACCCGATCACGGCTATTCGCCACCGGCGAAGTACCCCCTGCACCGACGCGGTGTGCCATACACGAGTAACTTCCCGAACCAGTGGTACGGACTGCCAGGCAGTGAGTTGGCCGGTGGTTATCCGATGGTCTATCAAGCAACCGACACGACTCAGCTTGGCTTTTACTATCAACACGTTCCTTACTGGCAGCCGAACCGCAACATGATGCCGCAGCGTCCGGTTCCGGCGCAGTGGAACATTGTTGCTCCGCCGTACCACCGAAGTCTCTTTGCCAATCAAGGGGGTTATCCGGGCAACGGGTACGGCGGAAATGGGAACGGCGGAAATGGGAACTGTCCGGTTCAACACCAGCAAGAAGTTCCCGTTCAACAGGGCGTTCCTCAACCGGTCGAGAATCCGAACGCTGCGCCGATGCAGAATGCTCCCGCCCCGGCAGCCGGGCTGCCGCCATCACCGCGTGAAATTCAGAACTCCGCCGAGAGCGACCACATTCGCCGTGCGGCCTTCTGATTCACAGCATTCGGACACCAGCATCGAGATGACGGAAGGGCAGGCGTTCAGCTTGCCCTTCGTCGTTTTCAGGCGAGCGGCCGAAAATGGTTGACCCGTAGGATGGACGCCCCCGTCCGTCCGAACTAACCCAGAAGAACCGGACGGACGGGGGCGTCCATCCTACGTTGCGAGTACGCGAACTCTTGCCGCTCGCCTAACCGCAGGAATGAGCCGATGCCAGCGTGATCACTCAAGGGTTGGTTGACGCTCGCCGGGGCCTTTGGTACGTCTCTGCCCGACCTGAAACAACCTGCCTCCCGCACTTCTGAAATTCGACATGACCCCGATTGTTGCGACGTATCGGCTGACGTGTGCTGCCGACGAAGTCGATCGTTTGAGTCGCGACATCGCGCTGGAGCAGACGGTTGAGATCCCCGAGTCACTCCTGATTTGCGATCGGCTGCGCGAGACCGTTGTTGGGCGTGTCGCTTGGATTACCCCGGTGACGGATGTGGATGGCAGTGGTTTCCAATCCTCAACATCAACCGGCCGCGCAAGCGAGGGCGTCGGTGTGTCGAGTGTGGAATCGTCCTTGCTCACGCGGCGGGTTGGTGTTCAAACGCCATCGAATCAGTTCGACGCGGGGATCGAATATCCCGTCGATCTTGCGGCGGGTGGACTCGGTTCGCTGTTGAATCTGGTCTACGGCAATGTCTCGCTCAAACGTTGCACGCGCTTGATGGACGTGAGTCTTCCGGAGTCGTTGCTCAGCCAGTTTCGCGGCCCCAATCAGGGCGTGACGGGGCTGCGGCGGATGCTCGGAGTGTTGGGACGACCGCTGTTGGCGACGGCTCTCAAGCCGCGCGGCTCCTCGCCGGAAGAGTTGGCGGCGTGCGCCAACCAATTCGCGGCGGGTGGGGGCGATGTCGTGAAGGACGATCACAATCTGATCGACGCACGCTTCGATGACTTTCGTCGGCGGATCGAACTTTGTCAGCAGGCCGTTCTTTCAGGGAACCAAACTTCGGGCCGAACGTGCCTCTATTTCCCAAATCTTGCTGGTCCCGCTGGCGAACTGGAACGTCGCGCCCGGTTCTTGGTCGAGTTGGGAGTGAAGGGCGTGTTGATCGCGCCGCTGATCGTGGGACTCGATCAAGTGCGGCATTTGGCGGAGACCTTTCCACTGATGTTTCTCGCCCACCCGACGTTCTCGGGCGCGTACTTTCACGATGCGAGTCATGGGATTGAACCGGGATTGTTGCTCGGAACGTTCTTTCGATTGGCGGGCTGTGATGCCACGATCTATCCGAACCTCGGTGGCCGCTTCTCATTCTCGGCCGAGGATTGCCGACACATTGCGGCGCGCGCCCTCGAACCGTTGGGACGCCTAGCTCCCGCGTGGCCCGCTCCGGCGGGAGGCATGTCGTTCGATAACATCGCTCAAATGGCGACCGAGTACGGCACTGACACCATGTTCCTGATCGGCGGCGCGTTATTGGCGGACTCGGCCGATTTGCGAGTCAGCACCGCCCGGTTCCAGTCGCGGATCGCAGAGTTGTTTCCGGACTGCTCGCGCGCGTCCAACACGCCTGCGGAATCGCGTTTGGGGTCTGGCGATGAATTCGAGTCCGCGTGTGAGTTGCCCGCGTCGCCGTTGAAGTCGCCGTTGCTGGAACACTTGCGTCACAGCGGCAACTTCCGCTGGGAAGGCCGGCCACCGGTCGCATACAAGGTCAGCCGCGAACTGCCGTTTCAAGATGTCGCCCGCACGGAGTTGATCGGAACGGCAGGCGAGCAGTCGGAATTCGATCTCCGCTACTTCGAGATCGCGCCGGGAGGCCATTCCAGCCTCGAACGGCACAACCACACGCACGTCATCATCGCCGCACGCGGCACGGGAACGTTGTTCAGCGGCGAGTCCCGACTCACGTTGAGCCAGTTCGATGTGGCTTACGTCCCACCGCAGCAGGTTCACCAATTGCGGAATGAGTCGCTCGAACCGTTCGGCTTCTTCTGCATCGTCGATCACGACCGCGACCGGCCGATGGCTCCGTAGAGCGGTGGTGACACCTCGCCGTGAACCATCTGGACTAGTGGTCCGCCAATTTTAAGTTGTTCGGTTGCGTTGTTTAACCGCGTGGGCAACGCCCCGCGCGTCGAGCGACGTTCGAGTCTGTTCCCCATCCACGCGCGGGGCG
>JAYSQC010000162.1:0-7642 GCA_043721755.1 Schlesneria sp. | reverse complement strand
CTAACCCGCAGCGTAAGCGAGGGCGATGACAAGAGGCGTTTCCCTTTGTTTCCCTCGCTTACGCTGCGGGTTACTGGGGTAAAGTAAGTGCCATTGGGCTAGCGCCTTGCCGCTCACAGGTGTTGTTCAACAGGAGTGGCGGAGAGTCCTCTTTTGCCAAGGCTGAAGTCCGGTTTGGCTTTGTTAGCCAGACTTCCCTCTGGGAGGACGCCCCCCCGAAGAGAAGTTCGGCTTTCGGAAAAGCCGGACTTCAAGACAGATGACGGCATCGAATGCCATCGCACGATTCAGCCCAGCGAATGCCCGACTTCGTTCTTGATCGTTCCGGGGACCGCCGATAAGATCGCCCCGCCTTCAGGCCGACCGTTTCGTCGTCCCGTGTCTCCAACCCTTATTAGAGAAAAATGCTCAAAGCGACCGACATCCGCATCCGCAGTGCCGCCTGCGTGTTTGAAGCCGTGACGTTTCGAACCCCGCTGAAATTCGGCGGACGCGTGCAATCCAGTTCGTTCCTCATGAATGTCGATGTGGAGGTCGAGTCGCGCGACGGCAAACGTCACGCGGCAGGACTCGGCAGCATGCCGGTCGGCAACATCTGGGCGTGGCCGACCGATGCCGTGTCCAGTGAGCAGACCGAGTCGGCGATGAAGCAGTTCGCGGAAGAGGTCATCGCCCTCGCGAACTCGTGCAACGACTACGGGCATCCCGTCGATCTGTCGTATCACATGTCGGCCGAGTACGAGCATCTCGGCAAACAGCTTGCGATCAAGCTGAAGTTGCCCGAGCCGATTCCCAAGCTCGCGCTGGCTGTCGCGGCCAGTCCGTTCGATGCCGCGCTGCACGATGCTTACGGTCGCTTGCACGAACAGAACAGCTACAACCTGCTGTCGTCGAAATACATGGCTCACGATCTGTCCGAGTACTTGGACAAGGATTTCAAGGGCGAGTACCTCGACAAGTACACGCTGCGGGAACCGAAAGCCTCGCTGCCGCTGTATCACCTCGTCGGTGCGATCGACCCGCTGACAGAGGCCGATGTTGAGAAGAAGGTCGGCGATGGATTGCCCGAAACGCTCGGTCAGTGGATCGTCTACAACGGGCTGACTCACCTGAAAATCAAGTTGTCCGGCGACAACTTTGAATGGGATGTGGAGCGCGTTCTGGCGGTCAACCGCGTCGCCGAGGACGTTCAAGCCCAGCGCGGCTGTTCGACGTGGGTCTACTCGCTCGACTTCAACGAGAAGTGTTCCAGTCCCGCCTACGTGATCGACTTCCTGAAGCAAGTCCAAGCGAAGTCCGCCCCCGCTTACGATCGCGTGCAATACATCGAGCAGCCGACCAATCGCGATTTGAAGGCGTACCCCGACAACAAGATGCACGAGGTTGCGAAGCTCAAGCCGGTCGTCATTGATGAGTCACTGACGGACTACGATTCGTTGCTACTCGCTCGCGAAATGGGCTACTCGGGCGTGGCGATCAAGGCGTGCAAAGGGCACACGGATTCGTTGTTGCTCGGCGCGGCCGCTCAGAAATTCGGCCTGTTCCTCTGCGTCCAGGATTTGTCCTGTCCTGGCTATTCCTTCCTGCACTCGGCCAGCTTGGCGGCTCGCATTCCGACCGTCGCGGCCATCGAAGGGAACGGGCGACAGTACTGCCCGGCCGCGAACAAGCCGTGGGTGAAACGCTTCCCAACGATGTTTGAGATCAAGGACGGCACCGTCGGAACAGCGGCTCTCAACGGCGAGGGACTCGGGTTCTGACCGCTGTCCGACAACTCGCTCTCTTACATGAAGCCTGACGCGCGAGCGAAGCATGGGGCACCAACGGCTCATCCTTCGCTTGCGCGTCAGGCTTCTTTTTGCGCCAGCATTACGGAGCTTTACCGGGCGGCTCTTCGCTCGTCGTGGCCAGCGAACTCAATAGCCCTTCAATCGCTTCGTCGCTGAGCTGCTCGGCCTCGGCCTGTAAAATCAGCAACACGATCCCTTCGCGACCTCGAAACGAACCTTTCACTTGGCGCAGCTTCGTGGTGGAGGCCCGGTCTTCGCCAGTCACGATCTCGAACGTCGCTTCCACACCGCGAATGGTCAGTTTTCGCGACTCACTCTGCTTCGGATCGATCAGCCGCAGGTCGGGCGACGAGTCCTCGATCAGTTGCTGGAGCTGCTCCTGTTCAAGTGTATTTTTCATCGGTCGGATATGCAGTTCGCCGACGAGCAACAGCCCGCGTTTCGCGTTGTGATCGAACCGCGCCATCTGAAACCACATCAACGAATGATCGGCCGACCAGCCCCAAGTCGGTTGGAAATGAGGCGGCAGTTGCAGCGCAGCCATGCGTTGCGCGACCGCTTCGACTTCGCTGGGCTCCTTGGTGTAGATCGGCCCAAACACCATCGCCAGTCCGATCCAGCCGACGCAGCATCCCAACACGCAGCACAGCGAGACGACCCCGAACGCGGTCAGCCACCACACCAGACGCGACCGGCGCTGTCGCAGCCGAATCAAGGCCGCTGCAGCGGAGGCGAGAGGCGAGTGATCTGACGCCTTTGCATCGTCGGCCGCATTGGACTCTTGGCTGGTCGCCCGAAGAGGTTCAGTTGAAATGGAATTGCTGTCCACGTTCAAAGTTTCGGCCTTCGCGTCGTCAGGGATTAGGATTGGCACGGAAATCACTGGCGCAGTTTGTCGTGGTTCGCTCCGCGAGCCAACGTTGGTTCGCGGAGCGAACCACGACAATTAATTCTGCGTCGATCCTGAGAACTTGTCCAAGAACAACACCAACCCGAAGCGTGAGCGAGGACGAGAGTCGAGAGTCGAGCGAGGACGAGAGTCGAGCGACATCCGTCCTCGCTCACGCTTCGGGTTGGTGTTGTTCAAAACCCGGCGTAATTCTTGGACAAGTTCTGAGACCACGGGAATCTCAGCGAATCGACTCGATCATTTTCACGACCGCCTCTTCATCGTAGGCGGCCTCTTTCAGCATCAGTTGAAAGAGCGTGATTCCCGTCGGGCCATCGAAGTCGGCGGAGACCATGCGAAACGGTTCGCCTCCTTCTGCCTTCGTCGCTTCCGAGAACTGAAATTTGACCGGCTTGCCGCGCACGGTGAACTCGCGTTCGACAGTCGATTTGATGTTGAGTTTGTACGCTTCGCCAGATCGCCCGCTGGCCTGCTTCTTGAAGTCGGCTCGCTGTTGGTCTCGATCCCCAATCTTCACTTCCAACGAGCCGATCAGCAGGATTCCTGCGCCGTCCTTGTGCCGATAAGTCGCGAACCGCATCGCCAGCAACCAGTTGTCCATCGACATCCCGGAATCGGGCGTGAACTCGGACGGAATGTCGATCTTCATCGTCTGTTCACTCAACTCGGCGATCTCGGCCGGCGCGGTCACAATCTTCGGAATGAAGCCCCAACCCAACCACACCAGCCCGCCACAGCAGCCGAGCATCATCACCGCCGCCAGCCCTCCGACGATCAGCGCGTACTTCAAACATCCCCCTTTTGCGGGGCGCTCCTCCCATTGTTGGGCTCGTTGAGGCGGAGCGTCATTCGGATTGTCAGGCCAGTGATCTCGATCAGACATCGCATTGCACTTTCGTGGGGATTCCGGCTTGGTTCAAAATGTGTCAGCAGCACATTGGAGTTCAGGACTGGTTGGTAATCCGGTTCATCCAACTTTTTGGGGGGATTGCCGATTCCAGTCGGATGAATAACGCCTTCGGTTTTCATCCCGAAGGGATCACAGAAATTAGCCGGGGGTTGAGCGTCCGCGACACCCCCGGTGGGAAGTCCTCGAAATGGGATTTGCATCCTGAAGGGATGCTGGCACGTTTCCTAGTTCAGCCAGATGGCACGGTGCTGGCATCCCTTCAGGATGCGAATCACTTTAACCGAACGCTTCCGGGGGTGTCGCGGACGCTCAACCCCCGGCTAATCGCTGACATCCCTTCAGGATGAAGAATCTCGCTGACTGCTGTTTTGCTCCAAACGGCAATCCCCCCAAAACGTCGGATGAACCGGAAATCCGTCCCTACGTGAGAGACAGGCACGTCGAACTCGCCCCGGCTATCATGCCGCCGCATCTTAGGCGAGGGCTGTGGAAATCGAAACCCGCTGAAACACGACTCACTCCGAGACCGTTCGACATGACATTCATCCCCGCTGACGAGGACCGCCCCGACGGAGACCGCAATGACGGCGAGGGCAACGCGCGCGAACGTGAACTCGCGGCCATTCGGGGGCTGGCCAGTGCCTACTCGCGGCTGAGGCTTGAGATTGGCAAGGTCATCATCGGACAGGCCGAAGTGGTCGATCAGTTGCTCATTGCCATGTTCTGTCGCTCGCACTGTTTGCTGATGGGAGTCCCCGGCTTGGCGAAGACGCTGCTCGTCAGCACCGTCGCCAAAATTCTGCAACTCTCATTTCGACGCATTCAGTTCACGCCCGACCTGATGCCTTCGGACATCACCGGAACGGACGTGTTGCAAGAGGACCCCGAGTCGGGGCGTCGCCTGTTTCAGTTCATGCAGGGGCCGATCTTCACGAACGTACTGCTGGCGGACGAAATCAATCGGACGCCACCAAAGACTCAAGCCGCGCTGCTCGAAGCGATGCAAGAGCGGCACGTCACGGTCGGGTCCAACACGTACCGGTTGCCGGTGCCGTTCTTTGTCCTCGCGACGCAGAACCCCATCGAGCAGGAAGGAACGTACCCGCTGCCCGAAGCGCAACTCGACCGGTTCATGTTCAACATCGTCGTGAAGTATCCGAACGCCGCCGAAGAACTCCGCATCCTCAAGCAGACGACCGGGGGCGAGGAGCCTCAACTTTCGATCATGCTCACGGGGCGGCAGATTCTGGCGTTGCAAGAGGTCGTGCGGAAAGTCCCGGTCGCCGAACACGTCTTCGTTTACGCACGCGATCTCGTCCGAGCGACGCGACCGAAAGAGGCCGACGCGCCGAAGTTCGTGAAAGAGTTCGTGTCGTGGGGCGCGGGACCGCGCGCGGGGCAATATCTCATCCTCGGCGCAAAAGCGCGGGCGCTCTTGGAAGGCCGCTTTCATGTGACGACCGAGGACATCAAGTCGGTCGCGCATCCGGTCCTGCGCCATCGGCTGGTCACGACGTTCGCGGCTCAAAGTGAAGGGATGACTCCCGACCGCGTGATCGACCAACTGCTCGAAAAGGTGCCGGTGGAACTCAACCAGCGGGCCGAGAAGCTGGCGCGAGGCTGACTGAGATCATCAAGCCCCCGCCCGACTTTGCCGATGATTCCGCATCTCGCGTCGAGTCAGATTGGTGAAACCTCACGCGGCACAAGGGAGAGGTTTCTGAGCGGGGCGGCGTTAGCCCCCCGGTTCTTCCCAAGAGGGCTGACGCCGCCCCGCTCAGATGACTCTTCACGGACCGCGCGAGGTATAGACGAAACGGCCGCGGCTCTGACCTCTCGCACGAAGGATCGCTGTCGATGGACCTGTCATTCTGGGGCTTCCGCCACTGGCCGTTCGCTCGTTCGGTAAGCGAACGGCATTTGTTTGTGGGAGCCGCGCACGAGGAAGCCTGCGCGCGGTTGCTGTTCTTGGTCGAAGAACGTCGTCGCGGCGGACTGCTCAGCGGCGCGGCGGGGACCGGCAAGAGTTGCCTGTTGCGGCAGATTCAATCCGTTGCGATGCGACTTGGCCGACTGTGCGTCCGTCTCGACGCGACCGGTTTGGATGCCAGCGAATTCGCGTGGCAGATCGCGGACGGATGTCACACCGAATGCCGCGCGAGTGACTCGTCCGCTCAAGTTTGGTCGAGTCTCCAGGCTCGTTTGTCCGGGCTGGCGGTTGTGGACCAACCGGTCGTCTTGCTCATCGATCACTTCGATTTGATTGAGTCCGGTTGCGGCCAGACACTGCGTCGCCTCATGCAACTGGCCGAGTCCACCGGCGCGGACCTGACCGTGCTGATCGCCGCCCGCGAACGTTTCACCGCGCCGTTGCTCTTGGATGTGGTCGAGCTGCATGTCGAACTGACCGCGTGGTCGGAATCCGAAACGTCTCGGTACATCGCCGACTCGCTCCATCGTGCGGGAACGCGGGAAGCGATCTTTACCGCCGATGCGGTCTCGACCATCCACCGGCACGCACAAGGTAATCCCGCGCGTGTGGCATGGCTCTGCGATCTCGCGCTGTTGGCGGCCATGAGCGGCGATCAACGGCGCGTCACCGCGCACATCGTGAAGGCCGCCGTCGAAGAGCTGGAGCCAACCTCGTTCTCGCCGAGAGACCGACTGCGCAGGCCGATGGCTCACGCCTGATCTACCTCGCGCGTGCCTAGATGAGACATCTGAGCGGGGTGGCGTCAGCCCAATGGTTCTTTGCAAACGGGCTGACGCCCAAGAGCCAGGGGGCTGACGCCACCCCGCTCAGAAATGTCTCACGGATGGCCGCGCGAGGCCTCACGTCGTGACCACCACGGGCAACTTCGTTCTGCCCGATGCGAGGATCGCCTGTGTGAGGTCGAAGACGGGGAGCGCTGCCGACGGTGGCGAGACTTCTGCCGCACCGTTCAAGATCGTGTCGAGTAGGCTCGTCACGGGCGTGGACTCGGGTTCGTCCACGGCCAGTCGCTGACGCACGCCATCGCCAGCCAGCCACAGTTCACCGTGACAGAGCATCAAGTCGGCTCGTTCACAGTGAACGTAAAAGTCCTCACCGAGGTACTGCGCGTGGCCGATGAAGTCGATCGTCGCCGTGACCTCTTCCGTGAGCAGTGCCGAGACACTCGCCACGATTTCAACATGACTACCCCACTTCTGGCTACGGGCGAATGCTTCGAGCGGCGCGAGGCCCGTCACGTAAAAGATCGAGTCGAGTTTGTGGCTTCCCGCGTCGGTGATGAAGCCGCCGGGGTTCTGCTGCGGATCGTCGCGCCATGTCCCGCCGATGGTCGGCTGCCAATGTTCGACGTTGTGCGAGACCACCGCCCGAACACGCCCCCACCGCCCCGAAAGGACTTCCCGCCGCAGCGTCTTGCAGACCGCCGTGTGTCGCCGCTGATAGCCGAGCGAGAATGCTTGTCCCTTCGTCCGAGCCACCTCGGCCCGCGCGATCAACTCCACAATCTGATCGCGATTCGAGGCGAGCGGCTTCTCGCACAGCAGGTGCCAGCCGCGATCGAGACACCGCGTGGCCTGCTGAAAATGCTCGGCCGTCGGCGTGCAGAGAATGGCCGCGTCGATGTTGTCGAGTGCCAGCAATTCCTCGAACGTCAGGCAGACTCTCGCCTCGGGCCACAGCGTGGTCTTCAATCCGAGAGCCATCTCGGGGAGTGCGTCCTGCAACGCCACAACCGTGCCACGCCCGTCCGCCAGAAGCCGTTCGCTGTGATGTCGCCCCATGCGACCACAGCCCACGATTGCGAAACGAAGTCCTGTCATGATGAACATCCGGTGGGGAGTGGGAGGGACTTGAGCGAGGCCGCCCAAGCTTGGTGTCGATGTTGTCGGGCGACTGCTATACCTCACGCGGCACAAAGTGAGACATTTCTGAGCGGGGCGGCGTCAGCCCAATGGCACTCACTTTGGGATGTAGCTGAAGTCGTCAGACTTCAGACGATCGTCAAAGCCGGCTGAATTCTTACGAATTCAGCTACGTCG